>CAZAZV010000021.1:0-1610 GCA_964489845.1 uncultured Candidatus Saccharibacteria bacterium | reverse complement strand
GGCAGGTACTGTTGCTCGTGATGCATAATGCGTCCCCCGCTGCTCATCCCCGCACCCGCGATGATGATTTTCGGCGACGGCGCGTTTCGGAGCGCGAGCGATTCTTCGTGCGAGCCGATACGCGTGAGGAGCGGGAATTCGAAAAGTTTGTTCCCTTTTTTCAGAAACCGCTTCGTCTCCTCATCGAGCATGTTTCGGAATTCTTCGTAGACACCAGTGACTTTCGCGGCAAGCGGACTGTCGAGGTATATCGGCAGTTCGGGAATACTCCGCTTCGCCATAAGTTCCTGCAAATGAAAGAGCAGTTCTTGTGTGCGCTCCATCGCGAAGGCGGGGATGAGCAGCGTTCCGCCCCGGCGCACGGTTTCTTCCACGACATCTTCGAGTTCGTCCACAATCTCCTCGCGCGGCTGATGTATCCGCCCTCCGTACGTCGATTCAACGAGACAGTAATTGGTATCAATGAGCGGCTCCCGCTCGGTGATGAGCGGAGCCGGCGAGTTGCCGAGGTCTCCCGAAAAGACGACCGACTTCCCGTCCGCTTCCACTTTGATGAATGCGGAGCCGAGGATGTGCCCCGCGTCGAAGAATGTCACCGTGAAGGGGTCGCGGGCAAGCGGCTCGTGATACCGCACCGTCTCCCACTGTCGCTGCAATTGCTCGATATGCTCCGGGTTGCAGAAGTCCGAAGCGCCGCACGCCGTTGCCTCGCGCGACAAGATGTCCCGCGAGTCCTCCAAGAGTTCCCGCGAGAATGCTTTTGTTGGAGCGGTTGAATACACGGCCCCTGTGAACCCTTCGGCGACGAGCTTCGGTAGGCGCCCCGTGTGGTCGATATGCGCATGCGTGACGAACACCGCGCGCATATCTTTCGCCTCGTACGGAAATCGCTCGAAGTTCCGTGCGGCGGCATAGCGCTCACCTTGGAACAAGCCGCAGTCAACCAAAATCTTTGCTCCATCGTTCGCCTCCACGAGATAGTTCGCACCGCTCACCCCTCCGGCGCCACCGAAAAACGAAAGTTTCATATGCATTCATTATACGCGAAAACGCGACAGGTAGGCCACCAAAAGAAACGTGCCGCAATAACGTCTCGCGTGTTATTGCGGCACAAACTTTCATGCATCACAAGCGCGCCCTCACGTACGCCCGCTTCTTCACGAAGCTTGGCAGTCGGAACCGATCGGGTTCCTTCGGCGGATTCGGATTCGGGTGCGAATCCGGGTCATCCGGCATTCTGCGGTGCGACATGGCGCTCACCTCCCTGCTTTCGAAAATGCCCCCTCCGAAGAGGGGGCCGTTTTCGCACGTTGCACTTTCTAGAAAAGCGGGTGGGTCAGTTGCCCCTTACCCATTCGGCGGCATCGTGTTCTCCGATGTCGTCGTAGTCCCCCGCGAGCCCGTCATCGTCGTCTGCCATGGTACTCACCTCCTTCACACCTTGTAAATTTGACCCCACAAGCGGGCCAGAAGATGCTGGGACAAGAATACAAGAGGTTGGGAGGTGTGTCAAGCAACCAGAGTTGTCTTCTGGTAGAATGCAATCATGGAACTTTTTCTCATTATCGTGGCGCTCTTTATAGCAATACCCACCGCCTACGCAGCGATCA
>CAZAZV010000020.1:0-2823 GCA_964489845.1 uncultured Candidatus Saccharibacteria bacterium | reverse complement strand
AGGACTACGATTGCGGGCGTCTACTGCAAAGAGCCTTCTCGCGCGGCATCAAGGATTACTCTCTTTATTTTCTCCGCGTTCCCGTGCCTCAGCATCCCGACGTACGACGCGATGCGCTGCTCTTTGGGATCGGCCGCTACGCGGGATATCGCCCGCCGCTTCGTCGTCGTTCGCAAGACGCGGTGGTCCGGAAAATGAATCCAGCCGAGCACATCGATGCCGGAAGCCAACGTCTTGATGGACACCTTGTCGGGATGAAGTTTGAGCTTCAACCGATTGAAAAGGAAGATGCGCATCTCCCGTAGAATGATCTCCAGCCAATCTCGATTGCCCGACAGCACGATAAAATCATCGGCGTAGCGAACATAATATCTCACCTTTAAAATGTGTTTCGCGAACTGGTCGAATTCGTTCATATAAACATTCACGAGGAGTTGCGACGTGAGATTGCCGAGCGGGAGGCCGACGCCCGGCATAGTGGAGAAGCTGCCAATCACCTCCTCCAATAGCCCGATGATGCGCTGGTCATGGATATATGATTTCAGGATTTCGATGAGCGCCGTGTGATCGACGCTCGCGAAGAATTTGCGGATATCGCACTGGAGCACCCAGCAGGTGCGCGCGTTGTTCTTGCTCGCCGCATAGGCGAACGTCCGGAAGCGGTTCATCGCGGCGTGCATCCCCTTCTCATTGCGGCACGAGAACGAGTCGGCGATAAATGTCTTATCGAAGAACGGATAGAGTTGGCGGTAAGTGGCGTGGTGGACGAGCCGGTCGCGCACGGTTGCCTTGTGGATGCTCCGCGGCTTTGGGTCGGCGATGCTGAACGCTTGGTAGCCGCCGTGGCGATATGCCCCGTTTATCAAATCCGCGCGGAGTGATAGAATGTTATCCATCAGGCGCATTTGGAATTCTTGCACGTCACGCTTGCCACGCTTACCGGCCACGAGTTCCCTCCATGCTTTCAACAGGTTTTCCGTTCCCGTGATTTTTTCGAAATTTCCGGCATATATTTTTTTCATAGATAAAATGCAACAGGTAACCCCCCCCCCGACACCTCGCACGCCTTCTATCATTCAATATCTCATCAGCGCGTACAAGGCTTGGCACGAAATCCTGCCCCATGTGCCGAAGGATTTCAGATACTCGCTCGGTACGAAAATCGACCGCTCGCTGATCGACACGGCGGAGCTTCTTTTTGTCGCGAGCTATTTGGGCAAAGAGCAGAAACTGCCGTATTTGCAGAAAGCGAATGTGCGGCTCGACGTGGCGAAATTCTTTCTGCAAATCCTCTGGGACGTGAACGCGCTCGACAATCAGAAATATGTCCTGCTCTCGGAAAAGTTCGATGAGGTGGGCAGGCGCCTCGGGGGCTGGATAAAGGGCATGCAAAGCAAACCTCCCGCGAGATAGCGGGAGGTGCCATACGACAGTTTCGGGAGAAGACCTGGTTCTCGTCGTTCCACTCGTTCGGGTTCGTCACGGAGTTCGCGTTCACGTTCCAGCCGTCGCCGTTCCAGTTCGCGTTCACCGTCCGGAGATCGCCAACCGTCTCATATCCGCGGCCATCCGCGCCACTGCCCTTTGATTGCTCTCGGGGCTGTATCGTATTCGGGACGTCATAAGTCCGCCAGCCGCAGATACCAATTCTCGTATGTTTTGCGTAGGGATGCTCATCTCGCGCACTCATGGCAAGCGTACCCGACATGATTCCGGCAAGATGTTCTCCCAAAGGCATGGCGGAAAAACCGTAGCCGTTCCGCAGAATTCATTGCCTTCGTTTGTTATTGTATCATGATATGAAAAGGCCCTCGTCACCTTCCGAAGAAGATGCGAGGGCCAGAGAGCCAGAGGGTCAAAAGGACAAAGCGTCCAAATCTCAACGAGAAATGCGGGAGAAGACCCGGTCCCCGTCGCCCCACTCGCACGGGCCCGTCACGGAGCCCGCGTCCACGCCCCAGCCGCCGCCGCCCCAGCACGCGTACACCGCCCGGAGAGCGCCACCCGCATCTCTGATGTAGAAGATGTTGGCATATCCGTTCGTGAGCAGCGGGCCGTCCTCGCCGTTCTTCTGCGCTTCCATGAGCGCAAAGAGTTCGGTGAGCGTCGTCTCGGCCTTTTCCTCGCCGCCAAGGACAGCAATGATGGGGCTGTCGACCGACCAGCGGGAAAGCTTCCCGTAGTTGAGCGTCGATCCGCCGAAGGGTTGTTCCTCTTTGCGGAGGAACCAATCCTTGAAGTTGCCTCCCAGATAGGAGATTTTCACCCGCGCGTCTTTCTTCATATTCACGACGAAGCGCTCGCGGGCGACGAACGGAGCCTTGGTCGCGGCAACGGTTGCCGTGCCGACAGGAATGAGGAGCGGAAGGTTCAGCGGCTTGAGGCCGAGGAACTTCCGGAACTCTTCGCGATCAAAGCCATCCGGGTTGGCGTCGAGGAGATCGGATAACGCGCCCGATTCCAGCGCCCATTGGAGCTGATCGCTGGGCATCCCCTTATCCACGATCATTTTCTGAACTTTCATTCCTTGTTCGAGGGTTGCGATTTTCATAGCAAGACCTTCCTTTTCTGCCGTCTAAGTCCCTGAACATCGCGCTGCTTCGGATGATGTTCCTCCGGGGTTAGTTGCGGCCTGCGGCGCATATTGCTCATACGCGCCATAGGCCGCAACTAAACCAGAGAATCCCTTATAACCCGCGTTTTGAAAGAGCTATTGACTTACGATGTAAATTATAGCATAGCTATACCCGCTGTCAAGGGCGCGCCGACAGCCGCGTTATTGGGCAATTTCCGTTACTCTTACCGCCGCATCCACGGGGGCGC
>CAZAZV010000019.1:0-7315 GCA_964489845.1 uncultured Candidatus Saccharibacteria bacterium | reverse complement strand
CTCCTCCGGCCGCCGCCCCCCTCAAGCCCAGTTTGCCGGTTCCGATTGCCCCGCGCTTCACCATATTGCCGGCATTTTTCGCGATGCCCATCGCCGCACTTGCCCCCGCGATGCCCATGCTCTGTGCAGCGAGGAGCCCCCCGAGCATGAGTCCGGCGATGATGATGGTTTGCGAACCATTCACGAGCAAACCTTGCCACACCGAATTCGTGGTGGTAGCGGCGAATGTGGAGGTGAAATTGTCTCCCGCGAGTTTCTGCGCGGCCTTGACGGAGATATAGATAAAGAAGCTCATCACGGGCAGGAAAAGCGTCCACTGTATGAAGTGGTCCCACCACTTTCTGAAATGTTGTTCCAAGCCGGGGATGACCCAGACGAGCCACACGATGGGCGAGATGGTGAGAAGGATGGACAGAAAAACATACCTGACGATGAGCATGAAGGCCATCGCGAAGAACACGATGGTGGTGATGAATATCATGACAACGGCGAAGGCAAGCGAGGAAAGTTGCCCGATAATGGTATTCTGGTCACCGACTCCCCCACCCGGGAAATTCGCTCCTACGGTGAACTTTTGGGGATTGAACACGCCCGAGATGACGGACGACAGGGAAATCGATTGATTGGTCCCCTGATTGGTCCCCATAAAGACGTTCGTGAGCGTGTCAGAGAGCGTGAGGAGGGGCGCGACAATTGCCAAACTGAAATTGACGAGAATAGCCGCGGCGATGAGTTTGGGAAGCAGCTTCCCGGCCGAATAGCTCTGGAAGCGCAGGATAGTCGCGAAGGCGATGATGATAAGCGCGAGGACGAAGCCGAGGTTTGCGAGGTCGCGCGCGATGCTCCACCCGATCCCCACCACCTTGTTTTGACTGATGATGTTACCGACGCCCCCCGAGAGGTATGTGTTGTTCATCTTGAGCGCCGCGTCCACCAAGCCGCCCGCAAGATTGAGGAAGAAACCGGCTATCGCGAGGATGACCTGCCCCAACAAGCCGATAACCCACGTGAGAACGCTTCTAAAAATGGAGCCGACGTCTACGCCCAGTGCTGTTTGGGCATGCGCCGAAAACGGCACAACAAGTGTCACAAGGGCGACGAGTGCGAGTGCAATTAGTAGTTTCCGCCGCATACGAAGTTGTTAATATTGCAGTCGGGAACGCTGCTCTGGGTGCCGTGCACGTTGTGCAGGTCGGTACACGCTTGTTCCTCGAGTGCGCAGCTCGTCCGGTACTGCGAGATGGCGCTATTGAGATGGTTCGTGATGTTGTTGAAGAAGGTATTCAAGTCACTCGCAACGGTGGCGGCGGGGGTTGAAGTGGACGTGATTTGGTCAGACGTATATGTATTGGTGAGCTGGTAGCGCAACGTTGCATTCGTCGCGCCCGCGGTCGTAATCCAACTCTCCGTCGTCGTTTGGGCGGCGTTCAGAGTATTTTGTTGCGCGGTGGTATCGAGCGGTGGCGAGAGGGTTCTGAACGAACTGATTTCTTTGTTGAGCAGGTCGATGAGGTTTGTATTCGAGCTGCTGACATCCGTGATGAGCTCGCGTGCGGCCGTGAGCGCGGTGTCGGTTTTTACCGTAGAAGTCGCAAGGATATCGGAAGGAATCCCGTTGGTGGTGGCGGCCGTCACCATGTGTGACGAAACAAGATTGGCGAGTTGCTGCTTGGCGGTGGCGTCGGCGGAGAGGATGGCTGCGTTGGCGTCTTGTTGAAGGGCCTGGTTGGCGTTATCTATGTCTTGAGTGGTTTGTGCGTCCGTGTACTGGCTCGTGTCCTGAGCGGCATTGGTGACGTCTCCACCCCCCGCCAGATTCACGACCCAGGCGAAGGTGCTACCGATGGTCTCACTCACCTTATTGAACGCCTGGTCCGTGCTGCAAATCGAATACATGAGAAAATCGTTCTTGACGGTGTTGCAATCGTTGATTTCAGCCGCTCCCTGTGTGGAGCTGACAAAGCTGGTAACTGCCCACGTGACTGCTCGGTTGGTGATCGCATTTGCGAGCCCCTGGAGCAGACCGGAAAGATTACTGGAATCAATGATTTGCTGAGCGGGGGCGTTGAGCGCTTGGTTTGTTTGATTGGCGATGACGCTTCCCGGCGTAGTCGTTTCCGGCATCGAGCATTCCCAGTCGGAGCCGTCCGGGATTGCCGATTTGCCGTCGTAGTGGAAGCCGTCCGGGCTTTCAGTTTTCAGATTGGCATTGGGGTCGGTGACTGCGATGTACGTCGGGTTCCTCGCCGCGACGGCGGCGGAAATGTTCCCCACCAGTTGCCACGCGAGACACGTCTTGACCGGTGCGAACCCTCCGCTACCCTGCGTATCGTACGATATCTGGGACGCCTGCTTGTCGAGCGCGTCGATGAGAGCGCCCTGTGCGGCGAATGACACGCCCCACGGATTATTTTGTGGCTGCAAGCTCTCGGTGAACGCGAGCCAGCCGCCGGTCGTGAAGTTGTTGATGAACGAATTGACGCCTCCCTGTACGTTGTTCAATACACCGGTCAAGGTACAACTCACCTGGTTGGGAAGCGGTTGTGGTTGCGTGAGGCTTATATTGAGTCCGACGCCCCAGTTCTGTGGTTGGCAAAGTTTCACGCCTGTCCCGGTGAGGTCTCCCAGCTGCCCGATGACATCACCGAGTGCGGCGTTTGTCGCTTTGGCAAGTACGCCGTTGTAGTAATTGGTAATCGATTGCGGGTCTCTGAAATCGGCGCCCTGTATCATGTCCAAGGTCGCGTTGTAGTAGTAATTGATAACTCGATTTTTAAAAACGGTGAAAATCTGGTCGTAGAGGAATTGAAGCAGCGGCTTGTTGCTCACGAATTCCTGCACCGTTTGGCTGATGGAAGTGAGGAGGTTTTCAGCTGCGTTAACGGGGTCAACAAATTGTGCGTGAGTCGGTCGGGGTGCGAGCGTGAATCCGGAGGCAACAATAACGAGCGCGAAAGCTGCCAAAGCGATCTTACCGAGAGGCCTTCTCATGATGCAAGCGCGGCGTAATAGTGACTGAGCTGCGTCTGGAGGGTTTGGCTCATCTGTATGACGTTCGGCAGCTCCTCCATCGCAAGAATCGCCTTGAGTGGGTCATCTTCGTAGTGCACAAGAGCGTCGTAAATGTCCCCTTCCCTCTGCCAAAGATTGAGGAGCATGAGGTGAACTTGCGTCCACTCCGAAGGCGCGGGAATGGCAAGGAGAGCGGTCAAGATGCGGGGGATGCGCGCCGAAAGCGTTTGAAAAGCATTAAGATTGTTCCCGAAATTCGTGGAAGAGAGGTCTTGTTGAAGCGAGTTGATGTTGATACTCGACAGAGTTGTGCCGACAGCGGTCAGGTACGCCTCGAGGTACCGCTTCTGCGCCGCGGGCGAGTTGTCATTTGTGACGATGATATCGCTCTCGGTGAAAAGTTTATGTGCGGAGAGATTTGCTAAGCCCTGCTGCGCAGCCGCCATCGCTTCATCAGGCGAAGAGGTGCTCCCGGCAAGGTTGGTGGTGAAAAGATAGGCGAGCTGGTCGGTGAGATTATTTTTGTCTTTCGGAGGTGGGAGCGTGAGCGTCGGCGAAGCAGTGACGGTTGTCGGAAGTGCTACCTCCAGAGCGCCGGGATCGCGCGGTGTGTATTGGAAAAAAGAAGCAACGTCAGTGCTCCCCGTAGTTATTTTTTCTCCGATGAGTTTCTTCGAGGCGTTGCCCCGTGCGCCGACAATAAGGATGGTGGCAATGCCAAGGACAACCGCACCGGAAACGGCAGAAATGACGACCGTTCTGCGCTTCATTAAAGAAAATTATACCACATTGCGGCGAGGAAGTCCGACTTCCAAACTTCTCCGCGGGAAATCGGACTTCCAAGTTTAACTCCGTAACGTCTTCGCAATTCTTACGATGTCATCGATAGACAGATTTTGCGGCCGGTCGTCGGGGTTGACGCCGATTTTGCGGAGTACCGTTTCAAAATGAGGAGGCTTAGATTCCTCGGGGAGGCCAAGCCTCCAGCGGTCCGCTAAATTATTCCGTATCGTCTTTCGCGGGTGTGCGAAAAGCGTCCGCACCGTCTCATAATAGGTGTCGGCATCCGACACCTCTGGATGCCCATGGGGCATAAGGAGCAGAATGGCGCTCGCAACGTCGGGCGGAGGAGTAAAAGATGTTCGCGGTACGCCCATAACAATCTTCACGTCCGCCCACACTTGCACGCTCGCGGCGAGAAGATTCATCCGGGGCGGCTGCGCCGTCACGCGCTCCGCAACCTCTCTCTGTACCGTGAGGACGATTCGTTCGGGAAGCGGCTGCAGCTCGCCGATGATACGGAAGAGACTCCCAGTGAGATAGTATGGTATGTTCCCCACGATTTTATATCGCGCATTTTGAAATGAATGAAGTCGGACTTCACTCACTTCACTCAAAAACGAATGAAGTCCGACTTCATTCAAGATGACATCCCAGAGCGCGTCCCGCGCGTCCCCCCGCACAATCCGCCAATTAATGGTTTTGGAAACCCTTAATTTGAGAATCTGCGACTCTAATTCCTCCGCGAGTTTCGGGTCCTTTTCTATGCCGATGTATTTGAAATTAATGGTTTCAGAAACCCTTAATCGGGAGAAAATCTCTTTGGTGAGCGCGCCTTTGCCCGGACCAATTTCGATAACCGTGTCGCCAGCGCGGATATCCAAAGCATCGACGATTGCACGAATCGCGCCCTGGTCCTTTAAGAAATGCTGTCCAAGATTCTGTCGCACGGTTACTCGATGCAGCAATCGATAAGTTTCTTCACGAGGGCGCCAAGTGTTCCGGTCAACCCCTTCTTTTCCGTATCGTGCCGATTGAGCGCGCCGTCATCGATTTTCTCCACGTCATCGAGTTTGATGAGCTTCATGTTGAGTCCCCAGAAGAGCGAGTAGAGGTGATACGATTTTTCGAAGAAGTCGTACGCTTCCTTTTTACGCCCCATACCGAGTTGCTTTGTCCCGACTTCCATGAGGCGGTAGCTCGCGGCGAGAAGGTGTTTCGAGATGCACCACACTTCCCCTTCATAATCCTTGATGAGCTTTTTCAAAAGTTCCTTCCGGAGCTCCCGCACCTCTTTCAAAAGGTCATAGTATTCATGCTTGCCGGTTTTCGCGCCCGAGAAGAAGAAGTGCTCTTCGATGGAGACGAGGTTCATCACGGCGATGGACAAATCCTGGTCCGAAGAAAGGTCGAGCCTGTCCTGCTTCTTGAGCGATGCTGCCTTTTCTACGAATTCGTCGAGGTTTTTGAAAGGGTCCATGGCTTTATGGTACAACGAAGGCGAAGAGAATGGTAAGGACGATGAGCGGCGCGATGGGGAGCACAACTTTCTCAAACGGGAAGTGGGCGTGCCCGCCATTCGCCGCCTTGAGCTTCTCGTACCAGTCGGCGCCGAACCAGAAGCTGATGCTTCCTGCCACGATACCGATGGAGAGTCGGTACGAGAGGAAGTGGATAAAATAAAGCGGGACGACGAGGAGGAGATAGTAGCCCAAAGTTGTCGCGAGCGCTCGGAGCGGGAACTTAATGTGTTTCTTTTCGAACCACGAGAGCGTCCACATGATGAGTGTGACGACAAGCCCGCCGACCCAGAGGCCGGTAATGGAGTCATCCACTCCAAGCTCGCGGGAGATGCCGATGCCCGCCCCGACGGCAAGCGCGCACACGGGACACACGGCGAGCGCGCTCTCTGTGAGGAGCATTCCCGCACCCAGTATGGCGAGTGAAAAAAGCGCCTTCCTCATGCTATTGCTGTCCCAGTTTTGACTTGAAAAAATCGATAATCGGTTGGTCTCCGACGAGACACTTCCCGTCATTCCAGAGGAACGGTACGCCGATGGCGTCTGTCGGGAGCCCGCAGCCGCTCGCTGCTTGCGTAAGCAGTGCGGCGTTCTGCTGGTTGTGGTATACCTCGCGCTCGGCGAGCGGAATGGTCGACGTGACATTGTATCGCGCGATGAACGCTTCCACATTCGCGCAGTGCGGACATCCGTCGCCGTAGAAAAGCGTGAGCGGATAAGCGGCGGGTTCCGGTGCGTTCGCGCTCGAGCGCCGGTCCGCATGCAGCAGAATAAGCGAAACGACTGCGACGGTGACGACGAGGAATGCCGGCACAAACACCCCGCCCGCTTTGAGGGCTTTCGTCATGATAATCGCTTCGCTATTTGAGCGTGAACGTTGTGTGAACGAGGTATGTGATAAGCTTCTCCGCGGTCGTCGTGTCGTACGCGCCGTAGTCGGATATCTCAGTCGAATTGACGGGCGTGATTTGTGTGACGCCGATGCTCGACGAGCGGAGATTGCCGACGCGAGCCCCGACGCCCTCGGTGATCGCCTGCGCTCTCGCCTTCGCGTCCGCGAGCGCTTGGGCGAGCATGTCGCCTCGGAGCGAGTCAAGGGTCGAATTCTTGATATAGTACTCGGGATTTTGGCTCGAGAACACGATACCCTTGCCGATGAAATACTGCGATGCGGCATTGGCGAGCGCGGTGATGCCGGGGACGTTATCCGATTCCACGACAATATTCTGGGTCAGGTTGTATCCAGTGAGCGTCCCGCCGATTCCCCCGAATTTGCCGCCGTAGACGCCGTTCGGGGTTTGATACATCGGGTCGACGCTCAAGGGACTCACCGTCACGCTCGAGGTCGCGACGCCGTTCGAGGAAAAGTACGAAAGAATTTCATTCAGCTCCCGCTGCATGTCGGCGGAACCCTGCTGGAGCGCCGCGGTTGTCGGGCCGGTCTCGCTCGAGAAGCTGCTTCGCCACTTCACATCGTCAGACATCACCTGCTTCTGCGCGACACCCGTAACGGTAATGACGGCGTTGTTGTACGTCTTCACGTAGTAAACGACATAGCCGACGATGGCCGACGCGATGATGAGGCTCACGCCGAGAATCGCTCCGAAGAGCGGAAGCGCTTTTGATTTGTTTTCGGGCATTACCTAGAGCGTATCACGATTCGTGGCAATGGGAAAGTATTGAACTCCACCTTATAAAAAGGTAACGTTTTGGTAACTCCCCGTAGCTCAAGCGGACAGAGCGCCTCCCCCCTAAGGAGGTGATCGGGGTTCGAATCCTCGCGGGGAGACAACGTTCAACATCGGATGTTGAACAAAGGAGGGGTCGGATAACGGCTATTCCACCGGTTTCGAAAACCGGCGCTCGAAAGGGCTTGCGGGTTCGAATCCCGCCCCCTCCGCAATATCAAAAAACTACCCACAAAGGGGTAGTTTTTTGATATCACGAACGGTGTCTGTTTGAAAATATCCGAACGGAACTGATTGGGCTCAGCGGGCGGAATT
>CAZAZV010000018.1:0-9182 GCA_964489845.1 uncultured Candidatus Saccharibacteria bacterium | reverse complement strand
TTCGTCATTGGGATTTTGCTGGAAATGAGTCCGAATTTTTTGGTATAATGACCACACACAAAGAAAACCGGGAGCACAAATGCCCTCGGTTTTCTTTGCTAGCTGAATCAAAGCGGGATTCGAAAGGGGATAGGTCGGAAGGGGGACCATCGCACCCCTTCCGTGTCGGAAGTCCCCGAAACCGAGGGTTTCGGGAAGGCGCGAAGCGCCGCGTTCAATCCCGCTGGGTCCACACAAAAATGGTCGGAGACATAAAGGTCTCTGACCATTTTTGCTATGGTAGAGTTGTGGGAATCGAATCAGCGCACCCTGCGTGGGGAATAGAGTTGACACATGCATTGTTTCAATTATTATTTGTTACATCATATCCGGATTACGAGGGAGGTGATGTACCTTGGGTAAGGGTGGACACGGTGGAAACAGCGGAAGCCGGACCTTCGGCGGTAGCCGGCCAGGCAGCAAGGGCGGCGGCAAGTATCTGGATTCCCCCAGAACTTCATGCCGGGAACCGATGGTTCCCGGCCTTTTTATGTACGGAGGCGAGCATGGTACCAGTCATCCAGCCAGCGACGGCAGAGTAAGAGTCAGCTTATTTCTTGCTTCCGTCTTTTCCCTACGCTATCGTGAAGATGATTCCGCGAAGGAGGGTTGCGCCGAATGGCAAGGCACCGGTCTTGAAAACCGGCGGGCGAAAGCCCTTAGAGGTTCGAGTCCTCTACCCTCCGCCGCAGCGAAGTTTCAGTGTGCGCAACCCCACATGATACAATGAGCGCATATGGTTGCGACAAAACGGGTGTATGAGAAGCACGACAAGAAAGACGGGTACCGCACGCTTGTCGACCGTCTCTGGCCGAGGGGAATCAGCAAGGCGCGGGCGCACCTCAACCTCTGGCTCAAGGATATTGCCCCCTCGACCGAGCTCCGGAAATGGTTCGCTCACGACCCGAAGAAATGGAGCGAGTTCAAGAGAAAATATCGGGCGGAACTGAAAAAAAATAAACACCTCCTTGCGATGCTCAAGGAGCAGGAAAAGAAACACGGGGTTGTCACGCTGCTCTACGGCGCCAGGGATGAAGCGCACAATGAAGCGGTTGTTGTCGCGGCAATGTTAAGTCGGTTATGAAACCGAGGAATATCTTTCTTTTGATTATCGTTGCTGCCGTCATCGCCACGCTTGGATATCTCGTGTTCCGCGAGCATGCGGGGAAAACATTGCCGGGAACGCCGACAATGTACGAGGCGCAACTCGCCGCATGCGGCGCTTACCCCAACAACTCGACACAGGACGTAACCGAGACGTCCCGGCTTACCATCCATCTCCCGCGAGCGCTCTATGCAAAAGGGAACACCCCGCTTTCATTCAGAACCGCAAGCGGTACGGCGACCGCGGGATGGATTTCGAACGCAGGTCCAATGAGCAACTCGTACGGTGCGACAACGGATTGCGCCGCATACTACTACGAGTTCGAGGGTGATGGGGAAGTCGACTTGGTCGCGGCGAGTTCGGTGGAAAACACACCCGATTATCTTGTGCATTTTATCGTGCATCCGACGCCATGAGTACTCCGCCGCCGAAAAACAAGAACATATTCAGCATCGGCCTCCTGAGCTTTTTCGGCGGCGTGAGCCAGGATATTTTCACGCCCATTCTTCCCGTTTACTACACGACGGTGCTCGGCTTCGACAAAGCGTTCGTTGGCGTTGCCGAAGGCGTGGTGACGGCAAGCAGTTATATCTTCACCGTCATCTCCGGATTCCTTTCCGATAAGTTTAAAAAACGGAAGCCGCTCATTTTTATCGGCTACCTCTTTTCGCTCGTGAGCCGCCCATTCCTCGCGTTCCTGACGTCGGCTCCGGCGGTTATCGGTCTCCGTCTCGCGGATGGCATGGGGAAGGGAATCAAAGACCCGCCGAAGGACGTACTGATCGCCGGCTCGGCGGATGAGCGCGTGAGGGGGAGAGGATTCGGTATCGCGCGAATGCTCGACACGTTCGGCTCGGTCGCCGGTCCGCTCATCTTGTTTGGGTTGCTCTACGCCTTAAAGGGAAGCGCGACGCTCTATCGCGATATCCTGCTCTTCACGGCGGCACCGCTCCTCGTCGCGCTCCTGATACTCGTGTTCAGAGTAAAAGAGGTGCCGAATCCGAGCGCGGGCGTTGCTGTACGCGAGAACGCCGCGCCGGTGAAACGGATTCCGCTCCCCAAGTCATTTTATATTTTTCTCGCCATCGTCATTTTCTTCACGCTCGGCAACGCGTCGGACGCCTTTCTCATCCTGCGGGCGAAGAATGTGGGCATCACGCTCCTGGAACTACCGCTCGTCATCGCGCTCTTTAATTTCATCTACGCCCTTTTCGCCGTGCCGTTCGGAACGCTCTCGGACAAAATCGGGAGGATTCCCACGATACTCATCGGCTGGGCGGCGTATGCCTTGGTGCATCTCGGCTTCGCGCTCACGTCGCACGCGCTCGCCATCTGGTTCCTGTACGGCTTCTACGGCATCTACTACGCGACGAGCCAGGGCGTAGTGAAGGCGTTTCTTGCGGATACCGTCGAACCCGCGCATCGCGGGAAAGCGTTCGGTGTCTACGGCACGACCGTGGGGCTCGCCACGCTCCCCGCAAGCTTCTTCGCCGGTTTCCTGTGGGATTCCGTCAGTCCCGCGGCGCCGTTTTATTTCGGTGCGGCGGTTGCCGCCGCCGCAGCGCTGTTGCTCCTCGTGATTCGCAAGCGGGTATTCGGTGTGCGATAGGGAGCGGTGCAATAAAACCAGCAACACGGGCGTATTATGGGTGTGGTAAACAGAGGAAAGGTCGGAAAACAGAAACAACAACACAACAACAATGATAAAGAGAATTGTAGCTGGCATGGGGGCAGTGACGAGCATCGTGGTGCTCGCAACGACGCTTGTCGCCAACGCCCAAACGGCAACATCGACGGCATCGGGTTCGTCTGCGACAGTACAGCCGATGGTCCTGCAGGTGAACAAAGACGGCAAAGTGCTGATGCGGGGCACGATTGCCTCGGTTGCAAGCGGGGTTCTCACGGTAGCGGGCTGGGGCGGGACGTGGACAGTGAACACCCCGTCAACGGCGGAAGTATTGCCTGCTGCAGTGGGGAATGATATCACGCAATTCAAGACAGGCGACTTCGTCGGCATAGAAGGAACGGTATCGCAATCGGCATCGTGGACGATCGACGCGACACTCGTGCGTGACTGGACATATCGTCGGGCCGTGACCGCGGAGCAGAAACAGAACGTGCAGGCGGTGCGGCAAACGATGCAGAGCGAAACGCCCCGGAACTACCAGGGACTCGTGAGCGGCATAAACGGTTCGTCGTTTACATACACGACGGCGGACGGCACCACGTACACGGTGAACATCGCATCCGACGCGAAAGTGTTGAACCGCAACTGGCTCACCCTCCCGCTCTCGAGCATCCGGAACGGTGACACAGTACGGGTGTGGGGAGCGAATGCGAGCGGAACGCTTACCGCGGAAGTGGTGCGGGACATCTCGATTCCGGCGAAATAGCGTTATCCCGCGTTCGCGCAAAAACAAAAACTCCTTCTGGAGTTTTTGTTTTGGTGGTATACTGCGGGAGTGCCTCACGAATTGGCGCTCTATATTACCAAATACGGATATTTGGCAATTTTCTCCCTCGTTTTTTCCCAGGAAATCGGCATACCGAATCCGATTCCCAATGAATTAGTCATACTGTTTTCCGGATACCTGACTTCTGTCGGACTCTTGAGTTTCCCCCTCGTGTTCCTCACCGTCGTTGCCGGTGATTTTGTCGGCACGTCGGTGCTGTATTTCGTGTTCCACTTCTTCGGCGATTTTCTTCTCCTTCACAAACCGAAATGGATTCCCATCTCGCACGCGCAAATTGACAAGCTCGGCGAGCGCATTTCGAAGAAGGGAAGGTGGGGCATCTTCGTGGGGCGATTGCTTCCGTACGTACGCGGTTACACTTCCGTCGCAGCGGGACTGCTGCATATTTCTCCCCGCGTTTTCCTCACGACCGTTATCTTCTCGGCGATTATTTGGAGCGGCGGATACGCCACAATCGGGAAATTCATCGGCAAGCATTGGAATGGTGTCGCAGGAGAGCTCACGCACATACGGACGGTGATGCTCGCATTTTTCGGTGCGCTACTCGTCATAACGATCGTGCGGAATCTCAAAGGGGAACGGGAACGAAACGGTGAAGCGAAGTAGCGGACGGCGGATATACAGCATCGGCATCGGCGGCATCGGACTCTCGGCGCTCGCGCGGTTCCTGTATCACGAGGGGAACGTGGTGAGCGGCTCGGACGTTGCCAGTTCGCCCGTGACGGGAGGATTGGAACGGGACGGCATCCGCGTGTTTCGCGGGCACGACGCGGCGCGCATAACCCGGGATATCGACGAAGTCATCTACAGCACGGCGATTCCCGATGAAAATCCCGAGTTGCGCCGTGCGCGCGAACTCGGCATCCCCACGCTGACGTACCCGCAGGCGCTCGGCGAGGCGAGTGAGAGATACAAAACGGTTGCTATCGCGGGGACGCATGGGAAAACAACAACAACCGCGATGGTAGCCCGTATATTTCAAGCGGCGGGACTCAAGCCGACCGTTGTCCTCGGGAGTTTGTTGCGGGAAGAGAAAAGCAATTTCATAGCAGGTGATGGACCGTACCTCATCGTAGAGGCGTGCGAATATCGGCGTGCGTTTCTCAATCTCCATCCGTTCATCCTCGTTGTCACCAACATCGAGGCAGAACATCTCGACTACTACCGCGACCTCAAAGACGTGCGGAGCGCGTTCGATGAACTCGCGGCAAAAGTACCGCCGGGCGGGCACGTCATCCGCGAAGTGGATTATGCGGGAGAAGACGCGCCACCCTTGCAGGTCATTGGCGCGCACAATCGGAAGAATGCGCAGGCAGCCCTCGCAGCCGCACGCGCGGCGGGTATTGCTCCGGATGTCGCCCGCGCCGCCCTCTCGGATTTCACCGGTACATGGCGCAGGCAGGAACATAAGGGAAAAACCAAAGGCGGCGCGGACGTCTACGACGACTATGCGCATCACCCGACGGAGATACGGGCGACGCTCGCGGCATTCAGAGAGGTGTTCCCGAGAAAGCGCATTATTGCCGTTTTCCAGCCGCACCTCTACTCGAGGACGAAACTGCTGCTCGACGACTTCGCGAAAAGTTTCAGTGATGCGGACGAGGTATACGTTGCGCCCATCTACGCCGCGCGGGAAGAGAATGACCCGACCATAACGGGCGCGCTCCTCGCAGAGAAAATCCAGAGCGGGAGATACGCCGAAGATTTGGATGCACTGGGAAAGGAGCTTGAAGGAAAAGGAGGTGATGCGCTTGTCATCACGCTTGGTGCAGGTGACATATACAAACTTGCGGAACGCCTCGTATGTCGGTAAAGCGATTCAGGGAAACCGTGTACGAAAACTATCGCATAAGCGGCAGGAACAATCTGCCGTGGCGGAAGACAAGGGACCCGTACGCAATACTGGTGTCGGAAGTGATGCTCCAACAGACACAGGTATCGCGCGTCTCGGCGAAATACGGAGAATTTCTGAAAGTGTTTCCGAATGTGAAAACGCTTGCGAGCGCGCCGCTCCGCGACGTGCTCTCCGTCTGGCAGGGACTTGGGTACAACCGCCGCGCGCGGTATCTGAAAGAAGCGGCAGAAGTAATCGTGAGACAACACGGCGGCATCGTACCGCAGGATGAAGCGGCACTCCGCACGCTTCCGGGCGTGGGTCTCGCGACTGCCGCGGGGATTATGGCCTTCGCATATGACAAACCGTCAATATACGTGGAGACGAATGTGCGGAGCGCGATCATTCATCGCTTTTTCAGAAGCAAGAGAGATATACACGACCGGGATGTGCGGAAGCTGGTTGAGAAAACAATGGACACGAAACACCCGCGTCGGTGGTATTTCGCACTCCTCGACTATGGCGCGGCATTGAAAAAAACGAGTAATCCGTCACGGCAAAGCGCGCACTATACAAGGCAGAACGCGTTCCGTGGCTCGAACCGCGAACTTCGCGGGAAAGCGCTCCGTCTCCTTACGGAGAAGCCGCGCACGAAAATGGAGCTCGAGCGAGAATTGAAAGACGGGCGCTTGGACGCGGTTCTGAAAGCGCTGGAGCAAGAGGGGATGATTCGGAGAGAGGGGAGAAAGTATTCGGCATAGTGCGCCCGGAAGGGATCGAACCTTCGACTTCTGCTTTATAAGAGCAGCGTTCTGCCACTGAACTACGGGCGCGAGCGAGAGGAAAATGCAAATTCTATTTGTATTTCCATCGAGCGATGCGCCCGAAGCGGATGCGTACGGGCGCAAACGAGGAGGAAAATGGAAACGCAGTTTCTATTTTCTCCGAGTGCCGCGTCTGAACCGCCAGGACGGGCGCGAGCTGGTTTATGTTTTGAACGAACGCCGCGTCTGAAGCTGATGCGCACAGGTGCCTAGACGCGCGCCTTTTTCACTTTAAACTCCTTGACGATTTTTTCAAACTCCGCCCGTTCGATGGTTTCCTGTTTCTTCAACGTCTCAGCAATGGCGTCGAGTGCCGGTCGGTTTTCTTTCAAAATTTTCTTCGCGAGCTTGAGCGCGTCGCCGACGACAACATCAACTTCTTTGTCGATTTCCGCCGCAATCGCTTCGGAGTAGTTCTTCTCGGCCGACAATTCTTTGCCGAGGAAGACGAGCTCTTCTTGGTCGCCGAACTGCCGCGGTCCAAGTTTTTCCGACATGCCGTACTTTGTCACAAGGTCGTGCGCGAGTTCGGTAAGTTGTTTCAAGTCGTTCGACGAACCGGTTGTCACGTCGTGGAAGACAAGGTCTTCCGCCGCGAAGCCGCCCAAGGCAACGGTGATATCAGCAAGGAACTGCGTCTTCGTCTTAAGTCGGCGGTCTTCGGTGGGGAGCTTGATGGTGTATCCGCCCGCGAAGCCGCGGTTCACGATGGAAATCTTGTGTATCGGGTCGGCATCTTTCAGTCCCGCCGCGACAAGCGCGTGCCCCGCCTCGTGGTACGCGGTGATTTCTTTTTCTTTCTCGGGCACGACGCGGCTCCTCCGCTCGGGGCCGAGCATCACCTTTTCGATGGAATCGAGGATATCCACTTCTTGTATCTCGCTCTGATTGCGTCGTGCCGCGAGAATCGCCGCTTCGTTCATCAGGTTCGCGAGGTCGGCGCCGGAGAAGCCGGGCGTCCGCACGGCGACTTTATCGAAGTCAGCGTCTTTGGAAAGCTTCTTGCCGCGTGCGTGGATTTTCAAGATGTCCCGTCGATTCATCATATCAGGCATCTCCAAGACGATGCGCCGGTCGAATCTGCCGGGGCGCAGAAGCGCCGGGTCGAGAATATCGGGCCGGTTGGTAGCAGCCATCACGATGACATTTGTATCACGGTCGAAACCGTCCATCTCGACGAGTATCTGATTCAGCGTCTGCTCGCGCTCATCGTGCCCGCCGCCGAGTCCCGAGCCGCGCTGGCGTCCGACAGCGTCGATTTCGTCAATGAAAATGATCGCCGGTGCCGCCTTCTTCGCGGTTTCGAAGACGTCCCGTACGCGGCTCGCGCCGACGCCGACGAACATCTCAACGAACTCCGATGCGGAAATATGGAAGAAGGGCACCTTGCTCTCACCGGCGACCGCACGGGCGAGGAGCGTCTTCCCCGTACCGGGTGCTCCGACGAGGAGTACGCCGCGCGGTATGCGCGCGCCGATGTCGAGGAATTTCTTTGGATTTCTCAGGAACTCGACGATCTCTTCAAGTTCCTCCTTCGAGCCCTCAAGCCCGGCGACGTCTCCGAATGACGTCTTTGTTTGTTCCTTAGGATTCGAGAGGTGCAAATTCGCTTTCCCGAACATGAACGCCCGGTCCATGCCGCCGCGCGCGTTTTTGAATATCACCCAGAAGAAAATGAGGATGATGACAAGCGGCAGCACGGTCGGGATGAGAATGCTCGCCCAGTATCTCCAGCCATTGTCGTCTTGGATGGCGATGTCGACGGCACCGAGCGCTTCGGGCGAGACGCCGTACGATTTCAGTGTCTCGACGATGCCGGTTTCAGATTCTTTTTGTGAAACGGCTTTCGTGCCGTCTTTCAGCGTCACGTCAACCGAATTACCGGAAACGGCGATGGACTTGACCTGGCCGCTCTCGACGTCCTGCGCGAGCTCGCTCACGGAAATTTGCTTCTCGCTCGGCGCGGCGAGTTCGCCGATTCCCGCGAAGAGGAGCGTGATGAGGAAAAACGCGATGATGATGCCGAAAATATTTTTGGAGAGTTTCTTCATGGAACGCTTCTACAGAATAACCGAAGTGAAAAGAGGGGGCAAGAGAAGGGGGGAAGGGTGTGCTTGACTTGAAGATTATAATGTGGTATGCTCTCCATAGTCGTGAGATTGTAATAAAAAGCAATTGCCACGGGTAGGCGTTGCCTATACACGAGTAAGATTTTCTGAAGGAGGGTGGTCCATGAAATGGATTACCGGAGTACTGGTTGTCGTGATTGGCGTCGCCTTCCTCATGGGATGCGAACAGCCGTTCCAGCCGCAAATTCCGAGCCAGGAATTTCCGCCGTCGTTTTCGTTCACCGTGAAGGGCGCGGAACTACAGTCAGGCGGCACATACGATTTCGGTACCGTGTCGGTAGCGGAGGTGAAGCGGGGAGATGTCAAGAAGGAAACCTTCACCATCGAGAACACGGGGAGCGACATGCTGCGACTCCAAGGTGAACCAGTTGCGAATCGCTTGGTGATATCGCCATTCGACGTGCACAACGAATACTTCTCGTCGCGCGCCGGTTTCGCGGAAGCGATCGCTCCGGGCGGCAGCTCGAACGCGACGGTCACCTTCGCGCCAAAAGAGACCGGGTCGTTCACCGGCTACATCATCGTTACCGGACGAAGCAGCGAACCGAACGCCGTTACCACGTTCACCTTGAAGATCATGGGTACCGGTGTCTAACCCACAAAGCCCCGAGACAGAAATGTCAGAGGGCTTTTTTATATTTGTGCCCCCACGAGGAATACTCACACAAACACCCCATGGGGAATCGAACAAAATTATCTCTCCGAGATAATTTTCCAGACACCTACGGTTTCCGGCGTCTCTCGACTACGCTCGGGACTGCTTTCCTGCAGCGGGAA
>CAZAZV010000017.1:0-11528 GCA_964489845.1 uncultured Candidatus Saccharibacteria bacterium | reverse complement strand
TTACATTTTACGCGCTTCCCGCATACAACTACATAACGTTAATGTATATGGTTGTGGGTTTATACCCCGCAACCATTCGAGGAACCGTTCTGCGAACTGTTCTGCGAGGATTCATGCTGCGAGGATTCAAGTTCCGCGACAATCTGCCGATATGCCGACGCGCTCGAAACGTTCGCGCCAAGCAGGTCTTTCGGCTCAACCGAATTCCACGCGATGCCCTTACGCTCCAGATACCGCGCGATGTTCATATACTCGTTCGGGAACCAGTACGAGTTCGCCGCGAACGCCGCCTGATACATCTGCGTTTCCGTCGCGTCCTGCGAAGCCATGAGTTCCAAGAGCCCGAGCATTGCCATACCGTGGTTACAGTCCGGGAAGTACGTCGGGTTGTCGCAGCAGGGGCGGTATATGTTTTTCGCAACTCTCTCAGCGAGCGCCTGTTCGTCCGCCGTGAGCGTCACGAACGAATGCGCGCCGTAGTGACTCATCGCACCGCTGTCCGCGAGTGTCCATCCGCCCGTCGAGGCGAAGTTGCCCGCGCCGCCGTACCGCGGGTCCCGCATCGGCCCCGTATCAAGTATCCGATTCTTGTTGCTCAAGCCGAGCGCCCAGAGGAGATTCAGAAGCGTACCGGCGTTTTCCTGCGTGATAATAATGTTTTCCTTCTCTCCTCCGTCGAGGAACGATTTCATGTCCTGCGGCAATCCGCCGCGCGCTGCATAGAGCGCATCGAGTTTCACCATGTCGACCACGCCCGCGTCGACGAGCTGTTTCCCCAGGTTCCCCCACACAACGGGGAGTGCGACGCCCGTTGCCGGCAGTACTGTTTTCTCAAGCGCCGCGGTTCCCCGCTTCGCGGAGCCAGACTCGGTCCCGCCGTTCATTTCATTCCTGTTCCCGTCTCGCGCGATATAGAACTGCACGCCCGAGAATATGATGAGCGCCGCGGCAACGATGATACTCCCGACTATGAAGGCGTTCCCTTGCTCGGCTACGAGAGGAAGAGGATAAGAAGACCGAGTATGAGCATCGCGACGCCCGCCCACAAACGTACGCCTTTCGTCTTTTCTTTTTTCCATTGCTGTATTTTTTCCACGACGACCTTGTTTGAAGCAAGCCACAACACTATGGCAAGCGGGAGAATGAGAATCGCATTATAGAGGATGAGATACCCGAATCCGGTGAAATACGTCGCGGTGTCGTGCAGAAGTCCGATGACCATGAGATATGGGCCGCCCATGCACGGGAACTGGCACGCGCCGACGAGAAGTCCGAGACCGAACGCCGCAGGGATGGACGCCGCGTTCATCAGTTTTGCCATCGTAAGATGCGCCGCGTGCGGCAGCTGCAACTTCACTGGAAACCGCGGGAAGAACTCGTTCACAATATTTATCAGTCCGAACGCGATGAGGAGCGCTGCGCCGACTTTCCCCATGAAGTGCGGCACATTGAAGAGCATGAGCGCGTGGAGGATGCCGAGTCCGATGAGGAAATATGCCGCAAAAATGCCCGCAATGTACGTGCCGCCAATTTTGAGTATCTGCCGGCGCGTGAGCTGGAGTCCGAAGAGAAACGCAATCGTGATGAGAAGGATCGAGAACGAACAGGGATGCACGCTGTCGAGGAGCGCCGCAACAATGACGAGCGGCAAAAGCAGCGTTCCTCTGTTGCTCACGCTCCAGAGGAACGAACTTACCGCGGCACTGTGCTGCAGGAGCACAACGCCGACGAGCGCGGCGACGACGATGCCGATAGCGATGAGCAGCCGCTTCATGGCGTTACGACCGCTTTGATTTCAAGCTGCAATGTGCCGCCGTCCGCCGCGGTGAGATAAATGCGCCGGTCGATGTTCCCAACGCCCGCCGGACCGTGCGCTGCGGGATCGAAGACAATATCAACGTCTTGCGTCCCGTGCGCGGGAATAACGCTGTCGGTTGCGTTTATTCCGCCCATCCCCGGCATTCCGAACGGCCCCTTTCTTGTGTTGCCGTTTACCAGATACGCCGTGGTGCACATGCAAGATGTTTCCACGTTCGTCACGGTGATATCCCGCGCCGTCGGATTCGTCACCTGAAAAACATGGTTCACGTCCCCGTTCGCCATCGAAATCGTGCCGAAGTCGTACAGAGGCGTCGTCGCGGCAAGCGCGCTTGGTGCCGCACGCTGTGCTTCCGTCGGCTCCGCCGTTCTCGCGCGACCCCAGAGCATTACGCCGATGACCGCTACGATAGCCAATGCGACAATAACGACTGTTTTCTTCATCGTCTCATTTCTTTCTGTTTTTCGCGAGCCACTTCACGAGTGCTGCAATGCCGAGGCCAAGGAGCAGCCAGACAAGAAGCATGGTCACGACACCGAGCCAGCCAAATCCGCCGTACCAGCCGTTCATCATGCCCCAGCCGCCGCCTGACCAATCGTTCGCGCTTCCCTGTGTGCCGAGCATCGGCATAGAAACGGGGGCTGACGCATATCCAGACCAGCAGCCGAGATACGAGCGGCCCATATTCGCGTGCGCCTGCGCCAAACTTGCCGAGCCCTCACCGCCCATCATGTTGTCCATCGCTTCGTGCTGGGCCTTGTTCGGCACCACCATATCCATATACGCATCGCCGAGCTTCTCGAACTGCGCGTCCGTTACCTTGCTGCAGTTAATCTGGCTCTCACTGGTAATGTTCTGGCTTTGGTATATGTCCTGCAGAGCCGCGTTCGCGCCCGCATCTGTTCGTGTCGTTGAAACATCGGCGGCGCTTCGCTCATATCCGCCCATCATACCGACTTGCGCCGAGGCGCCGCTCACGAAAACCATGGCACTGATCGCAAAAACGCCCGTAAGCACGATGAATCTTTTCATTTATTTATTTGATAAGGTGTAGACCTTGATTAATTCTTTGACTGCCTGCTCTATTCCCTCCTTGCTCTTCATCCCTTCCTTCACGTGCGTCCGGAGGTGATTCTCCAGCACGTACGCATCCAAACTCTTGAGCGACCGTTGTATGGAACGCGATTGCGCGAGGAGTTCCGTGCAATACACGTCCCCCTCAAGCGCCCGTATGAGACCATCGACCTGACCGCGGATGATTTTCGCCCGATGCACCGCTCGCTCCCTTAACCTTTTGTCCATCATGCTCCGTAGCATACACCCCTACCCCCTATACGTCAAGGGTGTGCCTGTGCATAACGAGCTGAAGCGATGCGCTTGAGGTGATATGATAGAAATTGAAAACGTATGGAATACAAAGGACTTACGACACCGGATGTCGAGCAGCGAGTGAAAGCATACGGACGGAACGAAATTCCAGAGAAGAAAAAGAACTTCTTCGTGAAAATCGTCCAGTGGCTCTTCTCCCCCATCGCACTCATGCTCCTCGCGGCAGCGCTCCTCTCGCTCTATAGCGGGAAGGTATTTGATTTCTGGTTCATCCTCTCCCTCATGCTCCTCAATTTCACCGTGAGCTTCTGGCAGGAGAGGAAAGCCGACAATGCCATCGAGAAACTCAAGGAAAGCTTGGCACTCCAGGCGAAGGTGCTCCGTGACGGCACCTGGCAGTGGCTCGACTCGAAACTCATCGTGCCCGGCGACATTGTGGAACTCATGGTCGGAGACATCATTCCCGCCGACGGAGAGCTCCTGGAGGTGAAAAACCTGACGGTCAACGAGGCGGTCCTGACCGGCGAATCGCTCCCGAAGGAGAAGAGCGTTCGCGACACGGCATACTCCGGCGCATTCGTCGCGACGGGGAGCGCTATTATGCGCGTGACGGCGGTCGGGCTCAAAACCTACTTCGGACACACCATCACGCTCGTGGAAAAGGTTTCGCGGCGGAGCATCCTCGAGAAGGATATTCTCACCATTTCGAAATTCCTCATGGCGCTCTCCGTCGCTGGCGTTCTCGTCATCACCATCGTGTTCGTTTCCCAGCACGCACTCTTAAGCGACGTCCTTGTGCTCGACTTGAGCCTGGTGATCTCCGGTATCCCCATCAGTTTGCCGACCGTTATGACGCTCATCATCAGTTTGGGTGCGCTCGAACTCGCGAAGAAAAAGGCGATTGTCCGCCGCCTTTCGTCCCTCGAAGACCTCGCGAACGTCAACCTGCTCCTCACCGACAAGACGGGGACGCTCACCAACAATCAGATCACTGTCGCGCGTACCATCCCCTACGGTTCGTATACGGAGGACGACGTGCTCCGCTACGCGATCACCGCCGCTCCCGAAAATACCCGGAGTACCATCGACCAGGCGGTGAACCGGAAAGCAAGCGAGCGCGGCGTCGCGCGGGATTTCTCGGTCATGGATTCCACGCCCGCCGATTCCGAACGGAAACGTTCCACGGCATGGTCTACCTTCCCCGATAGCTCGCGCGTCCTCGTTTCCGTCGGCGCCGCACAGGTCGTGAGAGGACTATGCGCCGTAGATGGCGCGCGCTCCGCACAATACGAAGCCGACGTGCAGCAAGCAGCCGATGAAGGATACCGCGTACTTGCCGTTGCCGTGCGCGATGACGGCATAGACCGCGAAGCGGATATGAAACTCGCGGGCATTCTGCTCCTCTCCGACCCACTCGACAGCGACGCGCGCGAGGTTATCGATTTTCTGCAAGAGAACGGCATCGCGGTGAAAATGCTGACCGGCGACAATATTGCCATCAGCAAGCGGACCGCCGCCGAACTCGCGCTCTCCGGCTCCGTCGTTGCGCGCACCGAGGTGAACTGGAATTCGACGGACAAAACGTATTTCGACCACATCGGCGCGTTCGCCGAAATACTTCCTGAAGACAAATTCAAAATCGCGGGCCTCGCCCAATCAAATAACTACATCATCGCGATGACCGGCGATGGCGTGAACGACCTGCCGGCCGTCAAAGCGGCGAATGTCGGCATCGCGGTCAAAAACGCCGTCGATGCGCTGAAGAGCGCGGCGGACATCGTGCTCTTATCCCCCGGTATTTCCGTCATACGGGACGCGCTCGTCGAAGCGCGGAAGATTTTCTCCCGTCTTTACAGCTATTCCATCTACCGAATTTCCGAAAGTTTCCGCCTCATCGTCACCATCGTCGTTTTGGGACTTATCTATCGCGCGTATCCCCTTACGCCCATTCAACTGATTCTCATCGCGCTCCTGAACGACATCCCGATTATTTCCCTTGCCTTCAACCGCGTGAAGCATTTCAGCAGCCCCTCGAAGATACGCGTGACGGAACGATTTATCCTCGGCTCACTCTACGGATTCGCCGGCCTGCTCAATAGCTTGATTCTCTTCTTCATCATGAAGGACGTACTGCACTGGGATTGGGGTATCATCCAAACGGTGTATTTCCTGAAGATCATGGTGTCGGGCCACATGTTGATTTACGTGGCGCACACCAAAGAGCGATGGTACAAGTTCTTGCCCTCGAAGCAGGTGATTATCGCGACGACCGCGACGCAACTTGTCGCGAGCGCGCTCGCCTACTTCGGCGTTTTCATGGGAAGCATCCCCTTCCTCTATGTTGTCGGTGTTTGGCTCTGGTGCTTCGCCTGGATGCAATTCACGGAACTGACGAAAATCGTCGACCAGAAATTCATCGCCCCCCGCTTCGAGAACGTTACTTCAGCGTGATGACGTGCGCCCTGCCATCGGTGAAGAACTCGTCGCCGCCGAAATTCTTCCCGAGCTGCGCCGGTACAGATTGAAACTCCTGCGAGCCGCTGACAACGCCCGCCTTCGTCAGTGTGGAAAAGACGAGTTCCCGCTCCGCGTCGATATTCGGGTCAATGCGATGCGTGATGAGCCACTTGATGCCGGTGTCCAAACTTGCCGTCCCGACATACACGCGCTCGCCGTTTGCTGTTTCCACATCGGTTCTCCATATCCGCACGTGATGGCGGCTCCGCACCGTGCTACTCGCCGTCTGTCTCTCGAACCCGAAATCGTGCACCTGCGCGTTCCAAAACGACGGCGTCATCGGCGCGGCTGGGTAACTCGCGTTCGATAATGCCGTTTTCGCGAGCTCGAGGCCCGAACGGACGTTGAGCGGACCGGCAAGCGTCCAGCCTGCGATTTCCATATCGCCGATAAGCGCATTGTCGTCTTTCGCGACGAATAGTAAGCTTATCGGCTCTTGTCTCACGCCGGTCAGCGTCTCGGTGTATCGCGGCAGATACGTTTTTTGGAAAAGTTCTTCCGCGTTCGATACCATCACGACGGCCTGGTTTACCGGTTCCGCGAGCGGCGCCGGGTTATAGTGCAGTCCGAAGTTCACGTAGTACGCGCATCCCGCGAGGAGCATGAGGAGCGCGAGGTTTTTCCGTTTTCCCGAGAGTGGTGCGGCGGTTTCCGGTTTTCGATACGTGAACCATCCCATTATCCCGATCCCGACCGTGAGCCATAACGCACCCACGAGGTATCCGCCCCAGACATCGCTCACATAATGGACGCCAAGGTAGAGGCGGCTGAAACCGATAGCGAGCGCGACGACGACGCCGAGGAATACTACGACGAGCTTACCCCACCATCTCTTGGCGCGGCGGAGCCAGAGGTAGAACAGAAATCCGTAGAACGCGACGGCGATAATCGCGTGTCCGCTCGGGAACGAGTAGCTGTTTTCCAAATAGTACGCGACATCCGGCCGCGGACGATGCACTATCGCTTTCAGGAATTCCGCGGAAACGGATGAGCCGACGATGGTGACGAGCATCGGCACCACATACTCGCGTCTCTTCCAAAGCCCCAGGAGCACGACCGCGACGGCCGTAAAAACGGCGACGACTTGCCACCTGCCGAGTACGGTGAGCCACAGCGACACGGCGATGAGGCGCGGGTCGCGGAAATAATACAGGAGATTTTCGAGCCGCGTGTCGGCCGCGACGAGCGGATTCGCCGTCGAGAGGTCATGGAGCGTATCCACAAACGAGTACAAAATGAATGCTATCGCGACAGTGAGCACGGTGAGCGGAAGGCCAGAAAACTTCTCGAGCGTGAGGCGCCTCCTAAGGAAACCGAAGCATCGCTCGTGCTTTCCCACCAGTCGCTCTACGTCGGGATTGGCACTCACCGCTTGCCCGATGGAGCGAGCGAGTGATTTCAGAAATTTTTTCATATCTCCTATGGTATCACAGAAATAAAAAGTCCCGCCAAGGCGGGACACTGAAACGAGTTACTTCTCTTGAGGAATGCCGCTGAATATGAGGTTTTCGTCTTCGTACCGTTCGTCGCCGGTTATCTCCCGCTTCGCGACTGCCCACCGCGGCGGCCTGAATCGTCGTGCTGATGCCTCGTCGGAAAATTCGACTTCAAGCGTCAGGAGTCCGTTGTGCTTTCTCCGATAGACATTCAACACCATGACGTATCCGTCGCGACCCACGGTGTAGCAGAACTTGCTCACGTACTGCCCGTCAACGCGCGACCAGAGCGTATCGAATCCCGGCCACGAGGTTTCTATGCTCAACTCTTTCGGCCCGCGGTTCGCGTCCGCGCCGTCATACTTACCGGTTATCGTATACGCGTCCCCTTCCTGCCGCACGCGGATTTCTCCACTTGCATTGACGAGGCGTCCTTCCTGCACCGTGCGGAGCTTCTTCTTGTCCATCAATTCGACGGTGTTCCAGCGAACGCCCCGCAAGAGCCACTTGCGCCTGATGCTCATTGCGCACCCTCCTTACGAAACAGGGGTTGGAATGCCGTACTGTGCGAGGTTCTTGTTTTTGTACCTCTTATCTTCGGTCACTTCCCGCTCAACCGCCGCCCACTGCGGCACGACGAAGCGCATGGCGTCTTCTTCGCTGTGGTCACCGCGGAATTCCACTTCAAGTACGACGAGTCCGGTGTGTCTCCCGCCGTAGACATCTATCATGAGTACACACTCCTTGCCGTCGACGGTGTACCGGACTTTCTCCAGACATGCGGTGCCGGTATGCGCCATGGCGGTATGGAACACCCACGAGGGAATTTCCGTTTCCCACTCTTCGCGGGAGAGCGTTCCATCGCTCTTCATGGTCATGGTGTACCGTTCCCCTTCCTGTCGGACGCGGAGCTCTTCACCGGAAACGAAGACGTATCCCTGCACGATTTGCCTTACCCGCTTCCTGTCTATCTCCGGATTGCTCCAGTCAACCCTCCGCACGAGAAACTTGCGCTCGACTTCCCTCATCTGTGCTTCCTCCTCCTAAATTACTTCTTAGGTAATACTCCGCGCCGGAACGCGTGTCAATGTCGTTGAATGGTGTGCCCCGTATCGACACTCCTCGAACTCTGCAGTCGATATTTGCCGCTATCGTCAAATACTGCCGTCTTCGCGACGGGCACCCGACCATCCATCATCTGCTAGCATGACGTAGATTGGTGGTGAGGACAAGGCAGCGGGAGATGCCGGAAGGCATATCCTTGAAGATTTTGCAGGCTTGAGAATGACGACGGCACTATCGCTACCGACTCTCTTCAACCCGCGACTTCCTGGCGACGACTTCTTCAAGAAAAGTTCGAGTTTGCAAATCAATGTGTTTCGGGTTGGGCAGATCCGAGAACATCTGGAGAGCTCGAATGGCATCCGGTTCAATCCCTGGCGGCCGGAGCGTCTTATAGCGGACGAATCCTTCCCAATACAGATACGTACAGATGATTACAAAGTCATCTAAGCTCATTGTGTTCTGTATGAAATCCTTAGCTGCGCCGTGAAAAGCGCGGGCAAGGTCTTCCGGCGCGAGTGTGCCACTGGGCCACCACCGTTGCATAATCTCCGCGCTCAAGTACTTCCTTAATAATGTTTCCCCTCCTACAGGATCTATTTTTACAAATTCCATGATAAACAGGTGAAAGGTGGGTATACAGCACCTTTGACGTTCTTGTCATCATAGGTGCTGTCGTGAGCATTCGAACAAAAACTCATATGGTCTCTCCCTTATCAAGATATCTTCCCTTGGTATGGTGCAAGCGCAGGCAACGCCTACTCGGGAATATATACGCTCTGTATAGCGTAACATCGGGTGTATTTAAAGCAAATGCGCGATTCAGGAGGTTACAGAAGTTGCCCCATCACCTCTCACGCTCCGCCAGCCGGCGGAGCGCTCCGTTTTCAGAACCCACGGTTCTGAATAATCTCCTCCACGGAGGGGACGCGGTTGCTCCCCTTCCGACCCATCCCTCGTTCGAATCCCAAGGCACAAAACAAATAGCCCCGTTGGGACTATTCGTTTTGTGCCCGGGGTGGGATTCGAACCCACACGGAGTGTTGTCTCCAAGGGGGTTTAAGCCCCCAGCGTCTGCCATTCCGCCACCCGGGCTCTACGGAGGCGCCAGCGGGAATCGAACCCGCATATAAAGGATTTGCAGTCCTTTCCCTTTCCATTTGGGTATGGCGCCTACATCCTACTCAATGTAACAGTTTTTGTTAATTCTTGTCTATTTTCTATGTACTTATGGAATTTGTTATATTTTCTTTCTAAAAATAAGTTCCCTTTTTTCTTATAAATACGCTCGAGTATTTTTATACCTGACTGTGTCGAGTACACAAGATTAAACGCGTGATTTCCTGTGTAGATACTCCCTCCCTTTATATCGAATGCTTTCGAAAGTGTATTTTTAAGTTCTTCTAAATACCTTTTACTGCCGCTTGTGAAAATAACCCGTATTCTCCCCCGCGTCTTTCCTTCTTCATATTTGGTATATATACAACCATCTCCATCGAGATAACCTCTCACAAAATGACTAAGGTGTTCCTTGGGTACTAATGGAAATGTGATTGTTTTCGATTTATTGGGAGTGACACCCAGATTAAGCAGATCATTGAACATCTCACGACTTCCTATCCGTAGTGCAAATACTTCGCGGTTTAAGAATTTGCCATTACGGTAACTTATAACCTGCGGTGGTCTTATTTGTATTGTGTGTTCTGAACCAAGGACTCTTCTAATTTTTTCAATAATATCTCTTTCTGTGTTCGTAAATTTTACATATTGCGTTCGTGACGATAAAGCCGTATTTGTTACATCTCCATCCGCGTACAAAAACCCCAAAACATACGCCATTTTCGGCGACCATTTCTTGAAAAAATCGTAGTTGCACTTATAACGATTTGACCCTCCGCGAGGATCTATAGCAACCATTACTCTTATCTTACTCCGAAATCGTGCCTGGTTCTATGCGAAAACCAACCGGTTGCCGGCTTTGATGTGCCCCGTCGCGTCGACTAAGAGCCCCACTTCCTTCCCCGCTTCCGCTTCCGCCACATCCTCGCGGTGCGACTGGAGGTTAATGATTTTCCCCGTACCGATTTCCTGTTCCCCGTCGAGCACTGTGAACGATTCCTGGTTTTTCACCGTTCCCTCGTCGACGGCGCCGCCCACGATTTGCTGCCCATCTTTCATCCCGAATACCGCCTTGATAGTGATAGCACGGAGCGGTCCGCGCCGCCGTGCCGCGACATATTTCTTCAGCGCGTCTCCCAGCTCGTAGATGATGTCTCCCTCTATGAGCTTCACGCCGCTGCCCTCCGCCAAATTCCGCGCCGCCCTATCAACCTTCGCCGCGAAGCTCACGATGACCGCGCCGAACTCGCGGGCGTATTTCACGTCGCTCTCGTACACGCTGCCTACGCCGCTGTCTATGACGAATACGTCTTCTCCACATTGACGCTTTACGAAATCCTTCAGTACATCGAGCGCTCCCGCCTCACTTGCCTTCACGATAATTTTCACGCTCCCCTCCGGCGCTTCGCCTTTCGTTTCTGGCGTGGATGCTCCTTTTCTCCCCGTGCGCAGGACGGTACTCCACGACTCTCCCGCGCGCGGCAGGTCTTTGAAACCATAGATAAGCACCGGCTTGCTGGGTCCTGCCGAAGTGAGTACGTGCCCCGCCGTGTCATGGAGCATCTTTACCTTTCCTTCCGTCGCCCCGGCGTAGAGCGCATCGCCGACACGGAGCGTACCGTTCTCTACGATCGCACCGACGATGACTCCCTTTTGCGCATCCTGAGTGCTCGTGAGTGCCACACCTTCCGCCGGCGCTCCTTCATCCGCTTCGAGATTTTCCACTTCTGCCGTGAGGAGAATAAGGTCGAGGAGTTCTTTTACGCCATCTCCCCGCTTTGCGGAAATTTCCTGATACGATACGTCGCCCCCCAATCCTTCGAGGTACACGCCCGCGCGCAAGAGGTCCTGCTTCGTTTTCTCTACGTTCGCGTTCGGGAGGTCGATCTTGTTGAGTGCGACAATGTACGGTATGCCCGCGCTCCTGATGTGCTTCAACGCTTCTTCGGTCTGCGGCTTCACACCGTCGTCCGCGGCGACGACGAGTATCGCGATGTCTGCCGCCCCCGCGCCGTGCCCGCGCAAGATGGAAAACGCCTCATGTCCCGGCGTGTCGATGAAGGTAATGGGCGTCGCCTGTCCCGAGCTTGTCGAAGAATGCGTTATTTCATACGCACCGATCTTCTGCGTAATGCCGCCCGCCTCCCGCGCAGTCACGTTCGTCTTTCGGATATAGTCGAGGAGGGTGGTCTTGCCGTGGTCGATGTGTCCCAGTACCGCAACAATTGGTGGACGCTTCATCATAT
>CAZAZV010000016.1:0-13154 GCA_964489845.1 uncultured Candidatus Saccharibacteria bacterium | reverse complement strand
GTGTCTCAGTCTCGTCGTTGGGGAACAGCCTCTCAGCTCCCCTACCCGTCATAGCCTTGGTGAGCCATTACCTCGCCAACAAGCTGATGGGGCCTAGGCCGATCCCGAAGCGTCTTGCGACTTTTGAATTGCTTCAACATGGAGAATTACCCAACCTTTCGGCTGGCTATGCTCCACTTCGGGGTACGTACCAAGGTGTTACTAACTCGTTCGCCACTGTCCTTGCGGACCGTTCGACTTGCATGCCTTATCCACGCCGCCAGCGTTCATCCTGGACCAGGATCAAATCCTCAATAAAACTCGAAGCAACTAAAAAGATCTCAATTTACTTTTTAGGTTTAGATTTCATACAGATATGTGCATATTGGTTGTCAAAGAACGCTCGTGACATCGCCTCTCTCTAGAGGTAGGTACAGTATAGGGAGGCGTGCGCCAAATGTCAAAGGGGCAGTTATTAGTTTTTAGTTGTTGGTTTTTAGTGTACAATGAAACGCATGAATTGGGTGCGCACCGCTGTTTTCGTCGCCGTCCTCGGCATTCTCGGCATCGGCTTCTACAACTTGCAGAAAGAAAATCAGGGGCTCCGCGCAAGTATACAGGATATGACGGCGACTTTGGCGAACGTGGAGGCGGAAAACGGCACGCTCCAGTCGCGCATCGACTACTTCAGGGTTCCCGACAATCTTTTGAAAGAATTGAAATCGCAGTTCAACTACAAGCAGGAGGGGGAACAGATGATCATTATCGTGCCGAAGTCCAGCTCTACTCCTCCAACAACTTTCTGAACACATCCGTACTGAGCTTTGCGCCACCGCGTGCTTTCAGGCGTTTCTTCCCTTCTTTTTGCTTCTGCCACAGCTTCATTTTCCGCGTCCTGTCGCCGCCGTAGAGATATCCCGTCACATCTTTCTTCAAGGCCGGCACGTCTTCGCGTGCGACGATTTCTCCGTCGGCAAGCACTTGTATCGCTTGCGCATATTGTTTGCGCGGGAGCACTTCTTTCAGTCGCTCCGCGAATTTCCGCGCCTCGCGTTCCGCCTTGCCGCGGTGAATGATGCGCGACAGTCCCGGCACGCGCTCTCCCGCAATGCGGACATCCACCCGCACCACGTCCGCCGCTTCGTACCCCGCGAGCTCATAACTGAAGGAGCCGTATCCTTCTGTCACCGATTTCAGCTTCCCCTCGAAATCCGATATGAGTTCCGTGAGCGGCATCCGGACCCTGACGTACAGTCGGTTGCCGCTTACCTCCGTGTGCGGAGTTCCCATGCGGAACTGCTGCTTCAACGCGCCGAGCACGCGCACGTATTCCGGCGGGAGCACGATGCGTACGTTGGCAATCGGTTCTTCTATCTCCGCTTTTATTGGGACGGCATCGGCCGTCTCGACTTCTTCCCACCGGTCGCCCACCTTGACCCGGTGCATCACCGAAGGATACGTGTGCGTGAGCGCGATGCCGAACTCCTTTTCTATGCGCTCTGCCGTGATCTCGTAGTGCAACTTCCCCAAAAATCCGATTCGGAATCCTCTTCCTAAAAGTTCGTTCCGGTCTTCCGCGATGGAAAGCGCCGCGTCGTTCAGGTGCAGCTTCTGCAACGCCTGCTTCAGTGCGTCGTATTCGTCCGAATCCTCCGGATAGAGCGAGACGAAGACGCGCGGTTCCGGTTCTTGATAGCCGGGGAGGGGCGCTCCCTTCACCTGCTCTCCCGCGAGCGTATCGCCGATGCGGATGCATCCCGGGTCTTTGATGCCCGTCGCGACATAGCCGATTTCCCCTGCCAGGAGCTCCTCCTGCCGCGTCGTTTCGGGGAGAAAATATCCCACTTCCTTTATCTTGAATACGCTCGACGTTGCGAGGAGCCGCGCGCGCTCGCCATCCGCCCATGAGCCATCGGCAATCCGCACGCTCGCGACGACACCGCGATGCTCGTCGTAAAACGAGTCGAAAATGAGCGCCCGTTTCATTCCCATTCCCTTCGAAGATGGGGGCGGGACGCGCTTCACGATTTCGCGCAAGAGTTCCGGCACCCCCTCGCCCGTTTTCCCCGATACCATGAGAATCTCACCCGGACTTACGCCGAGCATGTTTCCCATTTCCCGTTTCAGCGCATCGAGCTCTGCCCGGTCCCGAAACAAATCGACTTTGTTGATGGCGCCGAGAAGCTTCAGTCCCGCCGCGCGCGCAAGCTCGAAATTCGAGACCGTCTGTGCCTGGATACCCTGCATGCCGTCCACAAGCAGTATGCCTCCCTCAACCGCCGCGAGGGCACGGGAGACCTCGTACGAAAAATCGGAATGGCCCGGCGTATCTATCAAGTTGAGTACATACTCAACTTGCGCGGACGCACTGGAAGTCGGACTTCCTGCAGAGAATTTTGGAAGTCCGACTTCCTTGCGATAGAGCATCCGAACCGGAGCCATCTTGATGGTGATGCCGCGCTCGCGCTCGAGCTCCATGCTGTCCAGATACTGCGAGCGCATCCGCCGCGCATCCACCGTCCCCGTGAGCTCAAGCAACCGGTCGGCAAGCGTCGACTTGCCATGGTCAATGTGCGCGATGATGCAAAAATTTCTGATATTCTTCATAAGATTTTTATCGCGCATTGGGAAGCGAACGTCAGTGAGCGACGGTCAATGTGCGCGATGATGCAAAAGTTCCGTATATTTCCCATTACTCTTTCTTCATGAGCGTCAAATTCACGATTTCCCGTTTCGAGACACTCGGGAAATCCGCAGTATACACCGGCGCACCCGCTTCCTTCCAGACATATCCCACCGGCGCGCTCACATGCACCGTGAGCCCCGTTTCGCTCCCCGACTGCTTGTCAAACACGAACTGATACACCGCTCCCGGAGCGAGCGCAAACCCGCCCACCGCAGGGTCGCGGAATCTCATATCCAATTCTTTCGTCTCTCCCATCTTCGTCATAAGCCACGTGCTGAATACCTCCTTACCCGCTTCTTCCATGCTCCACGCCCCCTCGTCCGGCAGGTACACTCTGGTCGCTTCAATCTTGGCGAGCGCCGGGTACGTCATGTACTCCTTGCCGTACACTCCGTTCACGTCGGGCCGCACCGTGTTTCCCTGCAGAGACAGAAGTTCGGCGCCGTCGTTCGTGAACAGTTTCAGGTAATCTTTGTTGTCTTGCTGGTACCACGGGTCCTCGTTCTTCGTGCCGGTATGGCTCCGTTTTACCGCCACGTTGACGACGCTCGAACCGTCGATGCCCACGTCAATCCACGCTTCCACGTTTTGCTTCATCACCGCATCGGTCTTGCCGCCCGCGACGTCCGCGTTCACGACGGCAAGATAGCTTCCCCAGAATCCCGTGGGCAGGGTATAGACGCTCCCGTCAACGCCGTAACTCGCGAGCGCGTTTTCTATGTTGTTATCGCGAAAATAAAACATAATATCCTTGTTCGCGATGTGTTCACCCAATGCTCCGAGCAACGCTTTCACCTCGTCCGGCGATAACGCTTCCAGGCGCTGCAGGAGCACCGGTGCAAGGACGCTCAAAATCCGCTTCGGATTTTTCCCCGGCTGCTTATCCGGCCCCGTTTCAACCTCGCGCTGGAGTACTTCCAAGAAATTGTCTTTCGTGATGGTCGTATCGTATCCCTGCAGCGTGAGCGGACCGACGGCGCCGATGAGCGTCTCGAGCACCTTTGTGTTGATGGCGATCGCTCCCGCGAATTTCGTGCTCGACGCCGCGTACACCTTCGAGCTTTCGAGGAACGAGAGCACCGCTTCCGCGGAATCCGGAAAATTGAAGAACCAATTCGCGTCCCGCGCCCCCCAGTCCGTCGTCGTGTGCTGGAGCGCCTTGGGGGGTATCAGTTTCAGATTGAAATTCAGCGGACTGTCGGGCCAATAGATATCTTGGACTGCCAGGTCTTTCATCTCCCCTCCCTGCACCGAGAGCACGCCGTAGCTTCCCAGGAACCCTCCCGCCGGACGGATCTCAGAATCGTTCTGGAACATAATCAGGACGCGCTGCTCCTCGGGAGACGCAAGGAGATTCCGAAGGTCTCCGATGAACGATTGCAGACCGTACAGTTCGCTGCCGTAGGAAAGATAGTAGTCCCGCATCGCCGGTTCGAGGGAACCGAATCCTTTCACGCCCTGCAGTTCGCTGACACTGTTCTTAAGCCCGCTCGTACTCGCCAGCACGTTACCGATCGTCCCGTCGAGTGCGGCGAGTTCGCCGAGGAACGCGTTCCCGTCGTGCAGGAAGTTGTGCATGCCATTCGTCTGCAGGTCTTCGACGGAGGTCGAGAGCGAGATGAGATTTCTGTTGAATGTCGTGAGCTGCGAAACGAACCCGCCTATGTTCTGCACAAACGGAATGACGCTCGCTATCCCGTTGAATAAGCTGCTGCCGGCTCCCACTGCCGTTTGCACTTCCTGCAGGTCGGATAGCGAACTCGTGAGCGACTCCTGCGCGCTTTTCATATCGAGATTTTTAAGCGCGCCCGCGGAAGCCCGGAATTGTTCCGCGATGGCGTGCTCTTTCTGCGACAAGAACACGCGGACGCTCGCCACTTTCGCGACAGCGGCTCCCCCCGCAAGGGCGAGCGAGAGCAATACCGCAAATCCGATGGAGCGCAGAAGGCGCGGATTTTTCTTGTGCGGCTCGAGCGGAACGGTTCGCAGGTCTACGGTACGGCGGCGCGCTCCCGCGGCATAGTTGAACGCCGGACGCTTCACGTCCACCACGACCGGTTCTATGTTTCTCTTCGGAACGTACATGTTTCAAATCCCGTCTCTTTTAGTATATCTCCGAATTTCCTTTTGAACTCTTCCTTCGAGAATCGCTCCGCCCTCAGCGCGATATGGTTCCGGTCGAATCGTATGTTCTCGCTCCGCCGCATGGCGCCCATAAGCGATTCAACCGTCTGGTACGGGAAAAACAAACCGGTCTTCCCTTCTTCCACAATATCCCGCGAGCCGCCCTCGCCGTACGCGATAACGGGTGCACCGCACGACAGCGCTTCCGCCGCAACCAAGCCGAAATCCTCCGTCTGCGGGAAGAGGAACGCTTTCGCGCCACTGTAGAGAACCCGCAGCTCATCGTCGCTCGCACCTTTTACGAACGTGATATTCCGCGCCCCGTTCGCCTGTCTCCGCAGTGCGCGCTCTTCCGGTCCGCTCCCCACGATTTTGAGCGGCACGTTGAGCCGCTTGCATGCCTCGATGCCGAGTCCGAAAAGCTTGTAGTACAGGAGGCGGCCGACCATAAGATAGTAATCTCCCTCCTTCGCTGAAGCTTCGGCGGGCAAGGCGGGATGAAATATTCCCGTATCAACCGGCGGATGAATGACCTCCGCGTCCCTCCCGTAGTACGCGCGGATTTTCTCCCGTATGAAGCTCGAGTTCGCGATAAACACGTTCACTTTTCCCGCTGCGCGCTTGTCCCACTCCCGCAACCTGCGCGCGATGAACTTTCCCACGCGGTGCGCGAGAGCGGTCGGCGCGAACGGCAGCCCCTTGAGATATTCCGATTCCCACGCGTATCGCAGCGGAGCGTGACAGTAACAGATATGGAATGCGTTCCCTCCCCCGCCGAATCCCTTCGCGTAGCCGGCCGAGCTCGAAACGATAAGGTCGTAGTTCCGTTCGAGCTTCAAGAGCTCCGCGGCGAGCGGCATCAGCGGGATAAAGAGCCGATGGTGCTTCTGCACCGGGGGTATGTCAAGCACGCTCGTCTTGATGCGATAGTGCTCGAACCGCCCGAGGGTTTTCCCCCGGTGGTACAGGAGCGTGTAGACGTCGGCGTCGGGAAAGAATTCGAGGATTGCTTCGAGCACCCGCTCGGCGCCCCCGTACTGATTCAAATAATCATGCAAGACCGCGACCCTCATTGCCGATAGTATACCCTTGTTGCTATCTCGATTGAAGTCCGATTTGAAGTGAATGAAGTCCGACTGAAGTGAATGAAGTCCGACTTCAATCAGTCACTTCAATCAGTCAGTCAGTGAATGAAGTCCGACTGAAGTGAATGAAGTCCGACTTCAATCAGTCACTTCAATCAGTCAGTCAGTGAATGAAGTCCGACTTCAATCAGTCACTTCAATCAGTCAACTATCAGTCAAACGCCCGTGTGGTCAGTTAAGAATATCAAAACCGTCTTCCCGACGATACCTATGTCCGTGCGAAGTGATTGGTGCGATGCATAGTACGCATCGAGTTCCAATTCTTTCAGATACGGGAGCGACGAAGCCCCCTCCACCTGCGAGAGTCCCGTGAGGCCCGCACGCACGCCGGAAAGCCACCGATACTCTGGCGGATAGTGCTCTACCTCCTCCGGTTCATGCGGACGCGGACCGACCATGGAAAGTTCTCCTCTTAAAACATTCACGAGCTGCGGCAGCTCGTCAACCCGGAATTTCCGCAAGACCCTCCCGACGCCGGTGAGTCGTGGGTCGTTCTTGATTTTGAAAAACGGACCGTCGTTCCGCTCGTTTTGCGAAGAGAGCGCGCGCTTCATTTCCGCCGCCCCCCTTACCATGGAGCGAAACTTGTACACGCGTATAACTCTCCTTTCGCTCACCCGCGGGAGTTTCACGATGGCAGGCCATCCGTCTTCCGCGACGATTGCCGCGACGATACAGGGCCACAGGGGGAGAGAAACAACGAACACACCGAGTGCCGTCACGATGTCGAATATCCGTTTCGAAGACCTCATCACGGCACAATGATAACGAATTCGCCACGCGCTCCTTTCTCCGCAAAATACTCACGCACTTCCCCCAGAGCGCCGCACCGCGTTTCTTCGTATAGTTTCGTCAATTCCCGGAACACGCATATGTGATGAGCGCCGCCGATGGCATCTTCCAGTTCTCGGAGCGTCCGTTCGATGCGATGCGGCGATTCATAGACGATGACCGGCCGCACCTCGAGCGATGCCACGTTCTCGAAAAACGCTTTTCGCTTCCGTTTCGCGGGCGGATAGCCGAGGAACGTAAATTCGTTCGCCGGGAGTCCCGCCACCGAGAGTGCGGCGATGAGCGCCGATGGTCCCGGAACGGGGACGACGCGTGCACCGAGGGAGTGCGCGAACGCGACGAGCTTCCCGCCGGGGTCGGAAATGACCGGCGTCCCCGCATCGGAAACCAGCGCGGCATCGTCGCCGCTCTCGAGGAGAGCGCCCAATTCGCGCTCCGCGCTCTCGGGAGCATGTTCGTTGTATCGCCTGACGCGCGTCCCGATGCCAAAATAATTCGTGAGTTTCCTCGTTACCCGCGTATCTTCGGCGAAAATAATGCGGACGTTTTTCAGCGTCTCCCGCGCACGTTGCGAGATGTCATTCAAATTACCGAGCGGCGTCGCTACCACATACAACGTCCCCATGGTTGTTACGATAGCGCCGAGCGTATGATGCGGTCGATCACGGTACTGAACGACAATCCCGCCGCCTCCGCCGCCTTCGGCAAAATACTTCGTTCCGTCATGCCGGGAATCGTGTTCGTTTCCAATATATACAAACGGCCATCGGTGCCCATCATCATGTCCGTGCGCGAGAGATGCCTGAGCCCGAGTACCTGATGTACCCGCCGCGCCACCCGCTCCACCATGCCCGCGAGCGCATCCGATGCGCGCGCGGGAACGATGACTTCGCTGTCGTGCAACTCAACCGGCGGGAAGGAGTATGCACTCCCCTCGAGTCCGCTGTCCAACACGGCGCAGGAAAGCTCTTTTCCCTCGATATACGGCTGCGCGATGACGTCTTTCTCGTCCGCAAACAAGCGAGCGAGCGCGCCGAGCGCCCCCTCCGCACTCGAAACCACGGATACGCCGATACTCGAGCCACCCCGGTTCGGCTTCAGCACCGCGGGGAATCCGATGCGCAGCGTTACGTGCGCACACACCGCATCGGGATTCCGCCGCCACTCGCTCCGATGCATAAGAATCGTGTGCGGCGTCGTGAGCCCCGCGTCGCGGAGCGAGAGCAGGGATGCGAATTTATTGAACGCAAGCGCGCTCGTGTGCGGGTCGGAACCCGTGTATCGTACCCCCGCCGTTTCAAGTTCGTGTTGCACGCCTCCGTCCTCTCCATATCTGCCGTGCATGCCGACAAAGGCGAGGTCGACTGCTTTTGCGAGCTCACCGAGACCGACGCTCCACGCGCCCTCTCTCGATACCGTTACGGCAAGCGGCTCGTACTTCTCGCGGTCGATGTGCCGGAGCACGTTCAACCCCGTCGCGAGCGATACGTCATACTCATTCGACGGTCCCCCCATGAGAATCGCTATAACCGGACGCCGCGACACGCGTTTCATGCGTCTCATTATATGCTCCCCCCGTCCCCTTTTCAAAAACCCTACGTGCGCGGCGCGTCTGCGATTCCCAAAATTTTCGGAAGCGTTTCGCGGGCAATTTCCCTGAAACGCCCCTTGAGCGCCTGATATCGTTGGTACGCCTCACGGCGGTACTCTACGATCGGCTCGTGCTGGGCGTATGCGCGGATTCCTACCGAGTCGCGCAGCGCATGCAGCGCCTCGAGGTGTTCTATCCAGAGGAAATCGATAATTCTCGTGAGGTGCTGTCCGAGCCGCACGGAGAGCTCCTGTGGGAGCTCCTGCGGGAGCTCCTGCGGGACGGTTTCCGGAACTTCCTCGACGAGTTCTTTCACGACCGGAACTATCGCGTCCGATTCTCCCGCCTCGAGATACTTTAACCGCTCCGCGTAGATGGCATTGCGCTGGCGTTCCAGGACATCGTCGTATTCCAAGAGATGTTTCCGCACATCAAGGTTCATTCCCTCGACGCGCCGCTGGGCGTGATTCACCGCTCGGGAGACCAACCGCGATTCGATGGGTACATCCTCGGGGATATTGAAGGATTGCATCAAGTGCTTGATGCGGTCACCGCCGAAGATGCGCATTAAGTCGTCCTCGAGCGAGAGAAAGAACCTGCTCGCACCCGGGTCGCCCTGCCGTCCGGAGCGTCCGCGCAACTGGTTGTCGATACGGCGCGCTTCGTGCCGTTCCGTCCCGACGACATACAGTCCGCCCAAGCGCTTCACGTTCTCCTTCTCCTCCGCGCTCCCTGGATTGCCTCCGAGGATGATGTCGACGCCGCGCCCCGCCATATTCGTCGCAACGGTGACGGAGCCCGCGCGCCCCGCTTGCGCGATAATCGCGCCCTCCCGTTCGTTGTTCTTCGCATTCAGCACCTCGTGCGGCACGCCCGCGCGCGAGAGATATCGCGAAATCAATTCGTTGTGCTCGATGCTCGCCGTGCCGAGGAGTATCGGCTGACCCGCTTCGTGGCGCGCCTTCACTTCTTTCACGATTGCCTGATATTTCGCTTCCTCCGTTTTGTAGATGAGGTCGTCGCGGTCTTCGCGCACGACGGATACGTTCGGCGGAATGCTCACCACTTCCAGTTTGTACACGCTCCAAAATTCCTCCGCCGACGTTTGCGCCGTTCCCGTCATGCCGGAAATCCTCTCATAGAATCTGAAGTAGTTCTGTATGGATATCTCCGCGAATGTCCGGTTCTCTTCCTGGACGCGCACCTGCTTCCCCGCCGTCTGCTCTTTCGCCTCGATTGCCTGGTGCAATCCTTCCGAGTATCGCCGACCGGGCAAGAGCCGTCCTGTAAACTGGTCGACGATAATCACCTCGCCGTTTTTCACCACGTAATCCTTGTCTTCCTTGAAGAGCGCCTTTGCCTTCAGGCTTTCGTCCATGTAGTGAACGAGCGCGACGTTCTCGGGTGTGTAGATATTCCCGATACCGAGTGCTTTCTGCACCTTGTCGATGCCGCTGTCCGTGATGGAAACCGTCCGTTGCTTTTCGTCCACTTCGTAATCCGCGCCTTCCTCGAGGCGACGGATAACGCGTGCGAAGGTTTGATAGTTCTTGCTCGACTCGACGTCGGGAGCGGAAATAATGAGCGGCGTACGCGCTTCGTCGATGAGGATGCTGTCCACTTCGTCGATGACGACATAGGAGTGCCCCCGTTGCACGCGCTCTTCGAGCCGCAGGACGATATTGTCGCGCAGATAGTCGAAGCCGAAGGCGTGGTTCGTCCCGTACGTGATGTCCGCTTGATATGTTTCCTTCCGAGCGACCGGCCGCAGGAATTCCTCAACCACCTTGAAGCTTCCTTTGATGTCGCGCTCCTTGTCGAGCTCTTCGGCGCGTTCCGCAGTATATGAAGTGTCGTAACGGAACGATTCGTAGTTTGTGATGCATCCCACCGAAAGGCCGAGCGCGTCGTACACCTGCCCCATCCATACCGTATCGCGTTTGGCGAGATAGTCGTTCACCGTCACTACGTGCACCCCCTTGCCCGCGATGGCGTTCAGGTACACCGCCGCGACTGCCGCGAGCGTTTTCCCTTCTCCGGTCAACATTTCCGCGATGCGCCCTTCGTGGAGCACCATGGCGCCGATCAGCTGGACATCATAGGGGCGCTGATTCAGAAGCCGCTTCGCAGTTTCCCGCACGAGCGCGAACGCATCGGGAAGCACTGCATCGAGCGACGTACCTCCCCGCACTTTCTCCCGGAGAGACCGCGAAGATGCTTTCAACTCCTCGAGCGAAAGCTTCGCGAATTGCTCTTCCCGCGTGTTAATCTCCGCTACCTTCTCCCAATAGCGTTTCAGCGAATCTCCCGCAAAGAGCCTATTTACTATCGTTTTGACATCCATATAACACGAGACGAGCAGTGTGAGCGGCCGCAGGCGGTGACCTCCAAGGTTTTATACGTGAGTGCTCGTCCCGCGGCCGCTCACACTGCTCCTCACACTGCATTGGTATTATATCACCCAATCTATCGGTTTCGTAAATCGATAAAAAACAAAACCCCGCTGGGGGAAGCGGGATTTTGTCCTTGGAGAGAACTTCTGCGAAGCAGATGTTCTATACACTCACGCGGGTATTATTGCACGGTTCTCCGCATTTGTCAACCGAGTTCCTGGAACCGCCGGGTGACTTCGTCCCAATTGACGACATTCCACCAGTTTTTCAAATACTCGTCCCGCCTGTTCTGATACTTGAGATAGTAGGCGTGCTCCCACACGTCCACGCCGAGGAGCGGTTTCTTGCCGTCCGAAACGGGATTGTTCTGATTGGGCATTCCCACGATCGCGAGCCTCCCGCCGTCCCACACCAGCCATGCCCAGCCGCTGCCGAACACGCCGAGCGCGGCGTCCGTGAATTGTTTCTTGAACGCCTCGTAGCCGCCGAACGCCTCGTTCAGTTTCTCTCCGAGTGTTCCTGCCGGCGCCTCTTCCGTACCACCCCGCATGCTTTCCCAGAAGAGCGAGTGGTTGTAGTGGCCGCCGCCTTGGTTCCGTACTGCCGTTCGGACGTCCTCCGGCACGGCGGAAAGATTTTTCAGAAGCTCTTCGACCGGCTTCGCGGCAAGCTCGTCATGCCCTTCGAGCGCGGCATTCAGTTTGTTCACGTAGCCCTGATGGTGTTTCCCATAATGGATTTCCATCGTCGCCGCATCGATGTACGGCTCGAGTGCTCCGTAGGGATATGGGAGTTTTGGTATGGTGTACATGCAGGCATTATATCACACCTCGCGGTGCGTGACCCCGTCTTCATCCACTGCAAGCTTGACAGCTTTCCCTTTTTACGCTTTATTAAGCGGAGCAGTTCGGCGCATGCCGACTTGACAATACAGTTTGTCTGTTGTGAACGAATAGAAACCACAGGAGGTTTATGATGAAGACCTTGTTCGCCGGATTCACTCGGTTCGTCGTACTCATCGCCGTATTTCTCTTGGGAGGCAGCGACGTGAGCGTCGCTCAAGGTATCGCATCTCGTCTCAACGAGATTGCGGATGAAATCAAGGAGCGGGCACGGGAACGGAAAGAGGCGCTGCGGCAGCAACGAGATGAAATCAAGGAGCGGGCACGGGAACGGAAAGAGGCGCGGCGGCAGCAACGAGCGGAACGGGCAGCGTACGAGAAAAAGCGCCGTTACATCGGGAGGCTCCTTAACGCGGAATACGCGACACTGCAACGAGGAGGCGTGTCCCCGCAGATTCTCGACGAATTCAATCGACAGAAAAGTGACGTTTTCAAACGCTATCTCGGGTACCAGCATCTCCGCTTCAATGCCGAGACCGATGCGTTCGAGCTCGAGAAAGTGTCTGGCAAGCCGCTTATCGATGGATACATTCCGTTCGCATTCGTCATTCCGTTTTCATGGATGAGTCATCTCGACCAGATGGAGCGGTTGCAGCACCGCGGCATGCAGGGCATCTCGATGCTCCGCGGGACGCCGCTTTCCGATTTCGAGGAGCAACCTTCCGACCAACCTCATTTCATCTACGACATAGAACCGGGTGTTGCGACACTTGGGTCTACACCTGCGACCATCATGTCGGCTTTCGAGCGGTGTTCGCGGGAATCGCTCACCGCGCCGGAACTCGTCGCCCTCTGTCGGCATAAGCCGGATATCCTCTCCTCTGCTCTCCTGGTGGCGCTCGGCTCGAAACGGGACGCGAAGAAATATGCCAGCGTCTACCTCGAGCCGTGCGGCGCGCCAACACTCGCCCCGTTCCACGCGAATGCTCTCCGCAACGATACGAACCTTATGGTTCCATCGCGCGCGAGGACGGAATCGCTTCCCCGGAAACAGGTTGCTCCCGCGCGCCCCGCGACGTCGGCCGAGCGCGTCGAACTCTTCGTCGCCGAACATGGTGATGCCGCACGGGCGTTCCTCGACGCGATGGACCACGTGAACCCGTTCTATGCTCTCCCGGGAGAAGTCGGTGCGTACCTGAAGCACGCGGAGCGGTTCGTGAGCGAACTCAACGGCTCCGGAGCATATCGGAAACAAGGAGGTTTCGAGAAAACGAATGTCTTGCCCGATTATCTCAAAGAGCTCGTACGGAGAGCATTTTACCCGTACGAGGTGGTGAGGAAATCCGTCACGGAGGATGAGATAGAAAGAATCGCTCAACACATGCACGCCGCGCTCACCTCACACAGCAGCGGTGAGGTGGTGAACACGCATGCGGCCGGTACCTACGAGCAGGTCATACGCCGGCAAGTAACGCCTGTCACGCAGTAGACAAACATACAAATCACACGGCCCCGCCACATTTCATGGCGGGGCTTTCTCTTTGTGTGTGCGTTTATTTGACGAAATCCGAACCTTTTTTGAACGGAATTGACGGCGCGCTT
>CAZAZV010000015.1:8965-13576 GCA_964489845.1 uncultured Candidatus Saccharibacteria bacterium | reverse complement strand
AGAGATAGAAGAAGGGGTTCTGGAGGATGCGCTTCATACTGCTCATTATAGCACACTCGCGGAAATATCAATGCTGTCCACGGCCCTGCTCTTTCCCCTGGAGCGCCTCGTACGCCTTGGTGATGGTGTTGCGGAGATTCTTGTGCGGAAGGATGTTCATTGCCTCCTTGTATGTGAACCAGCCGTAGCCGCGGTGTTCGCGCGGCGCAATGACGACCTGCGATTTGCGCGCCCGCGCGAGGAAATATACCACCGTTTTGTTGATGGTTTGTTTGTCAGCTCGGAACGTGAAGTGGTCGCTCGTTCGGAAGTTCGGTTCGAACTCGAGATGCTTCGCCGTGATGCCGGTTTCCTCCCCCACTTCGCGGAGCGCCGTCTGCCACGCCCGTTCCTCCGCGTCGATTTTCCCTTTCGGGAAACTCCAATATTTCCCGCCGTGGAAAAGGAGGAGGAAGAGCAGTCCCTGATTCGTTTTGCGATAGATGACGATGCCTGCCGATACCTGTTTCATTTGTTCCGTTTCAAAAGTTTGAGCATTTCCTTGAGTGGGCGCGTGTTCACGATGTCCTTCGCTTCCGCCCAGCCGCGCCGCGCCTGCCCGATGCCGTACTTCAGATAGCCGAAGTGCGAGGTGTGGTGCGCGTCGGAATCGATGGCGAGCTTGACGCCTCGCTCCACGCACCGCCGCACATACTCGTCGTTCAAATCGAGCCGGTTTGGAAACGCATTCACCTCGAGTACCGTGCCGGTCTCCTTCGCCGCCGCAATCACGGCGTCCACGTCGAGCGCGTACGCTTCCCGCTCCTTGAGCAACCGCCCGGTCGGATGGAACAAAATGTCGACGTACGGGTTCCGGATTGCCCGGATAATGCGCGCGGTCTGCGCGGCGCGGGGGAGATTGAAATAAGAATGCACCGCCACGCCGACGATATCAAGCTGCGAGAGCGCCTCATCGTCTACGTCGAGTGTCCCGTCTCTCAAAATTTCGCATTCCGTGCCTTTCAGAATTTTGAACCGCACCCCCTCCGCCTCGAACCGCTCGTTCGCTTTGTCTATTTCTTTCCACTGCTTCTTGAGCCGCTTTACATCGAGACCGTTCGCGACGGTGAGCGACTTCGTGTGGTCGGTCACGAGCATATACTCGAGTCCGGCGGCATGCGCGGCGCGCGCCATTTTCTCAATCGATTGCGCCCCGTCGGACCACGTCGTCTGCGTCTGCAGGTCGCCGCGCAATGCGTCGTATGGAATGAGGTTCGGCAGCTTCCCCTCCCGTGCCGCTTCAATCTCTCCCTGATTTTCTCGGAGCTCGGGAGGAATGTACGCGAACCCGAATTTCTTATAGAGCTCTTCCTCACTCTCCCCGCCGACGCGGCGGCCGGTCTTTCTCGAAAACAACCCGTACTCGTTCAGCTTGTACCCCCGCTTGATCGCTTCCTTCCGGAGCGCCACATTGTGCGCCTTGCTCCCGGTGAAATAGTTGAGCGCGGCGCCGTACGACTCCTTCGGAACGACCCGCACGTCGATGTCGATGCCCGACGCGAGTTTCACGGACGATTTCGTCTCGCCGTGCGCGTATACGTGCACGACTTCCGGCTGCGATACGAAGGCGTCCATGAGCCGCTTCGCGTCGAGGGCGACGACGAGCACGTCGGCGTCGCGGATGGTTTCCTTCCTTCTCCGAATCGAACCGGCGATATCAATGGTACGCACACCCTCCACGCTCCGCAGGCGTTCGACGAAGGTGATAATGTCGTCCTCGACGAACCCCAGCACGAACCGCCCCTCGTGCTGTTTCTGGAACGCGATGCCCTTCAGGATATTTTCTTCCGTCTTCGCGCCGAAACCGGGGATGTTCCGCACTTTCCCCGCCCGCGCCGCCCGCTCGAGTTCGCGGAGCGTCCGCACGTGGAGCGCATCGTACAGTTTACGCGCCATCTTCGCGCCGATGCCCTCGACACTCGTAATATCCGACACATCGAACGGCGCTTCGCGTTTCAGTTCTTCGTGATAGCGGGAGCGTCCGGTTTTCAAAAGTTCCTCGATTTTCTCCGCAATCGACTTCCCCACGCCGGGAATCGCTTCAAGCCCCTTCGTGCCGTCCGCTGCATAAATTTCCCAGGCTTCTTTGTCGAGTGCGTCCACGCTGCGCGCGGCGCGTTCGTACGCGCGCACCTTGAACGAATCTTCTCCCTGTGCGGCGAGAAGATCGCCCACGCTCCGCAGCAGGTCCGCAATCGCGCTATTTCGTATGCGTTTCAAAGGTGAATTCATGGTCACGGTAATCGACGGCGATGACGTCGCCGCGTTTGACCTCGTTCCGGAGGAGCATCTCGGCGACGCGTCCCCGGATGACATCCTGAATCGTTTCCCGCAGCGGGCGCGCGCCGAAAACGGGCGAGTAGCCGCGCCGGACGAGCTCCCCGACGGCGGCGGGAGAAACAGCGAGCCCGATGCCATGCGCGTCTGCGAGCACCTGCTCGGTCTCGCGGAGCAAGAGTCCAGCGATCGCTGTGGTCTCGTCGAGCGACAGCGTTTTGAACACCACAACGCGGGAAAACCGATTCAGGAGCTCGGGTTTGAAATATGAGGTGAGGCGGCGCTTCAACTCGTCGGCGATTTGTTCCATTGCTTTCCCTTGCTCCACCGACTCCTTGATGTATTCAGAATCGGCATTCGACGTCGCGATGATAATCGCGTGCTCGAAACTCTCCGTTCGCCCCGAAGCGTCGGTAAGCCGTCCGTCATCGAACACTTGCAAAAAGATGTTCAAGAGGTCGGGGTGCGCTTTCTCGAATTCATCGAGCAGGACGAGCGTGTACGGCTGTGCCCGCACCGCTTTTGCGAGCGTATCGATGAGTCGGTTCACGCTGTCCGCGGCCTGGTACTCCGACATATCCAAACGCGTCATCATGGCGGGGGAACCGAACTGCACGGTGGACAAAATCTTCGCGAGCTCCGTCTTCCCCACACCGGTCGGACCCACGAAGAGAAACGATGCGATCGGAGCTCCTTTCCGCGAGAGGCCGCTCCGATACTCGCGGAGCGCTTCGGACACGGCGCTGACCGCCCCGCTCTGGTCCACGAGGCGCTCATGAATAATCGACTCGAGGTTCAGGAGTTTTTCCGCTTCGCCGGCACTCGCGCGCTGTACGGGGATTTTCGAGAGCGATTCGACGGTCTCGTACACGACGCCTTCGGAGACCGTCGGACGGCGCCGCTTCGCCCGCCGCGCCGTGACGACGCATTCCTTCAGGAGATTGATTGCGCTCGCGGGAAGCGGCTGCTCGTGGAGATAGCGGTACGCCAAAGCGACGCACTGCCGCAGCGCCTTGAACTGCACGAAGACCCGTTCCTGCTTCTCGAGGATGACCGCGTAGTACGCGAGGATGCGGAACGCTTCTTCTTGGGAAATTTCCGAGACGTCGATTTTATCGAAAAGTTCCAGGAACGAACTGTTCTTTTCGATGAGCGGAAAGTCCGAGGGGGTCGTCGTGCACACGATCGGGATATTCGCATCCCGGACGACGGGAAGCAGTACGTCGATGGGGGTGAGGCCCCCCTCGTACGAAACCGCTTTGAAGAGCTGGTGCGCTTCGGGCATGACGAGGAGCACGTTGCCGGCGATGACGATTTCATCCGCGATGCGCTTCAGTCGGCCGGCGACTTCTTCCGCTTTGGCGTCGGCGACGATGCGCCCGATATCGAGCTCGACAACCCGCCTGTCGAAGAGCGCTTCCGGCACGTCGTCGCGGGCGATGTCGAATGCGAGGTGCGCGATGAGCGACGATTTCCCGATGCCGGGGGGTCCGACGAGAAGCGCATTGCTCCTCCCGGGGCGCGAGAGGGCGCGAATGAGCTCGTCGAACTCCCGCGCGTGCCCTACGAGAAACCCGACTTGCTCTTGTCGCACGAGACCCGTGAGGTCGGTCCCGAATGCATCAAGAAACGGCGTCGGGCGGGCGGTCCATGCGCGGTTCATAATCCGTTTCCGCCGCGCACGGGCGCTGTAACCGAAGCCGCCGAGCGCCGCGGGCACCCGCCGGACAAATTTCAGCGTGGGGCGGAACCGCTCGAAGAGCAGTGCCCCCGACGCATCCTCCGGCGTCACGTTGTAGCGGCTGCACAGGCGTTCCATGAACGCGTCGTCGGTGCCGAAAAGCGCCGCAAAGAGATTCCGCGGACGCACGAAATCCTCTCCCTCACGCTCCGCCTGCGCATACGCGGCGAGGCCGATTGTCTCAGCGAGCGGGAGCGGGTCGGATGCCGTCCCCGAAGCAACGGAAGGGTCAGGCGCGAACGCTTCGTGGGGAATACCGAGGCGCGAGACGGCGTCGCGCACGTCCCGATACCCCAGGAGTACCCGCGTGAGTTCGGCATAGAAATCGGCGTGCGATGCGCGGGCGCGCCACAACGCTCGGGCAAGTGCCCGCTCCGCGTCGGGGGTGAACACATCGGACACGTTCTTCCGGCCTGCGCGCGCGAATTCGCGTACGGTCACCATGCCTTCGTCCGCATGAAGCGCGCGGTCGGCAAGAAAAAGGAGTATCAGGAACCCTCCCGCCTCGAGCGTGCGCACGGGATAAAGCACCAGTCGCACGGCAAGATAGAGGA
>CAZAZV010000015.1:0-8865 GCA_964489845.1 uncultured Candidatus Saccharibacteria bacterium | reverse complement strand
CATGGAAGCCAAAAAGTCCGGAGAAAAAGACGAAGAGGAGTGCGGGCGGGAGCAACACCCACGCCGCATAGACGATACCGGAACACGCGAATGTGAATGCGTAGACGACCGCTCCGACGAGTGTGCGGAGCGCTCGGAATACGAATCCGAAGACGTACCCGCCGACCGAATAATCGCCGTACAGGGGCATAAAGAGGTGCTTCACAGTGATGACGAGCGCGAGGCCGCGGTCCATGTCTTCGACCGCCGTTATGACCCGATGCCAATACCGTGCGCTCCCCCGCGCGTACCAATCGCGCACGAAAGCGGCAACACTGCGTAGAAATCGTTCGATGAGGAACGCTCCTGCATGCGTCATTACCATTATTATATCACCCGCGCTATAATACGGGCATTATGCCCGGTAATACAACTTCGACCAGCTGAAGCTGGGGCTCTGGGATACGTACTATGCAAAGGTTAAAAATACAAGGCATTATCATAACTTCGCTCTCCCGCAAGGGAAGTCGAAGTTGATATACTGGGTATGCTCCGGAGCATACAAGGAATCGTCGCGCGCAAGGGTCCCGGGTACTGCGTCCTCATGACCGGAGCGCTGGGGTTCAAGGTTGCCGTCGCCGCGCGGCTTCTCGAAAAACTCCGGGAGAACGAGGAGGTGAAGTTCGCCTGCAGTATGCATCTCAAGGATACCGCCATAGAGCTCTACGGATTCGAAAATGAAACCGCGCTTTCCCTCTTCGAAATGCTCATCTCGGTATCGGGCATCGGCCCCAAGACGGCGCTGCACATCATGGACGCGGACTCCCCCGAACGCATCGCTGCGGCGATTGTCGAAGGAAAAAGCGACTTTCTCGCCGCGACGCCCGGCATCGGGAAGAAAACCGCCGCCCGCGTCATCGTGGAACTGCGCGACAAGCTGCACCTCACCAATGCGTCGGAACTCGCAAAGACCATGGACGTCGATGCCGATGTGGAAGATGTTTTGGTGAGTCTCGGATACAATCGGCGCGACGTAAAGCGGGTCATCCAACTGCTCGGCAATGACTCGGAAAAACTCGAAGACCGCATCAAAGAAGCGCTGAAGAGATTGTGATGCTGAAACATTTCTATCATTATCTCCTCGCCTGGTCGGGGAGTATCCGGTACCGCCACCCGAGCCGAGAACTTTTTGTCATCGGCGTCACCGGTACGAAGGGCAAATCGACGACCATAGAATTCGCGAATGCGCTCCTCACGGCATCGGGGAAGAAGACGGCGGTCCTTTCGTCGCTCCACAGTCCCTCTTTCAATACGATGCCGGGCAGGTGGGCGATACAAAAATTTCTGCGCGACGCGGCGTCAACCGGCGCGAACTATGCGCTCGTCGAAGTGACGTCGGAGGGCGTGAAACAGTGGCGGCACCGTTTCATCGACTGGGACGCCGCCGTGTTTCTGAACCTGCGACCCGAGCACATCGAGTCGCACGGCTCGTTCGAGAAGTACCGGGCGGCAAAAATCGCTTTCTTCGCTTCGCTCAAGCATTCATCGAAAAAAATGCGGCGCTTTTTCATCAACGAAGGCGACGAGAATGCCGTATATTTCAAAGAAGCGGCGAAGTCGGTGTCGGGAAGCAAAATCATCCTGTGGAACGAGGCGGATGCGTTCAAGCTCGTGCAAAATCTCCGCGAAGCGTACGGCGCCGATTGGATGAAAGCCGATTTTAACATCGCAAATGTGGCGGCGGCGCTCGCCATCGCGCGGGAACTCGGCGTAAACGAAGTGGTCATTCAGGAAACGCTCGGCGGGTTCGGGGGAATACCGGGGCGCATGCAGTTCGTGCAGCGCGAACCCTTCGCCGTCATCGTGGACTATGCACATACGCCGGACTCGCTCGAGGCGGTGTACAAAAACATCAGGGAACATTACGGCTTCAAAGACGACTCGCAGCTCATCGCCGTGCTCGGCTCCGCCGGAGGCGGGAGGGATGTATGGAAGCGCCCCGAAATGGGGAAAATCGCCGCAAGCTATGCCGACATCGTCATCCTGACGAGCGAAGACCCGTACGACGACGACCCGAAACTGATTATCTCGCAGATGCGGAACGGTATCGAAAACGCACGGGTGAATCCGGAAAAGATTTACGAAATACCCGACCGACGGGAGGCGATCACGCAAGCGCTCTCACTCGCGGGCGAACACGATTTCGTCATCTTGACCGGCATGGGGAGCCAGAGACAGTTCCACATGAAAAACGGCGCAACGATTCCGTGGGACGAAGCAGGAATCGCACAAGAGCTTCTCAACAAAAAATGAGCGAGGCCCGGCTTCGCTCACTTTTTACTCCTTGACTTGGTCGACGAGTTTCTGAAATTCTTGAGGTTCGTGCTCGGCAAGATACGCGAGCATCTTGCGGTTCAGCTTAATGCCGTGTTCCTCGAGGAGGTGCATGAACGCGCTATACGAAAGTCCGTACTGCCGCACGCCCGCATTGATTTTCACGTTCCACAACTGCCTCGACGTGCGCTTCTTCTGCTTGCGGCCGACGAACGCGTGTCGCCGCGCGTGCAAGAGCGATTCCTTCGCGCGGACTCTCAAATTCTTCCGCCCCCATCGGAATCCCTTTGTTTCCTTCAGCGTCCGTTCGCGCTTCTTGTGTTTGATAATTCCTCGTTTAACCCGCGGCATAAATCCGATACCCTCGCTTCCTTACCTTTTGCCTCGCCGTTTTATTCGCCCGTGAGTGCCCGAGCCCTTTCGGGCGGCGGAGCAGTTTCCCGGTTTTCGTAACCCGTATTCGTTTCGTAGTCGTTTTATTCATAAAATCTACTTCTTCACCACCTGCGTCGTAAACCCCCTGCCACTGTTCTTCGGTTCCGCTACCGTGACGTATGCGGCGCCGAGCATCGTGAGAAACTCCTGCAGTTTCTGCTTCGCAAATCCCATATTCGCTTTTTCCCTTCCGCGGAGGAAGATGCTCACTTCCACGCGGTGTCCGTCGTCGAGAAACGCGCGCGCCCGTTTCGCTTTCGTCTCCAAATCGTTCTTCGCGGCACGGGGCGTGATGCGAATCTGCTTCATGTCCCTGCCCTTTTGTTCCCGGTTCTTCCTCTTCGCCTCCTTTTCCTGACTGTACCGGAACTTGTCAAAGCTCATAATCCGAGCGACCGGCGGAGCCGCGTGAGGAGCGATCTCGATAAGGTCCAGTCCCTGCTCCTTCGCGAGCTTGAGTGCCTCCGAGGTGGGGAGCACGCCGAGATTTTCACCCGCCTCGCTCACCACGCGGAGCTCTGTCGCGCGTATGCGCTCGTTTATGTTATGCGTTTCTCTCTTATCCACTGACCGATTGTCCAAAAACAAGCATAACGGAGGGGAAGTGGTTTGTCTAGTAGCGCGCGACGGTATACTTGTGTTCGAGAAACGCGAAGGCATCACCGCGCTCGATGACGTTCATAACTTCCGGTACGTCATTGAACACTTCGGGAATCGCCTCAAGTTCCTTGCGGGAAAGCCACACATTCCGCCCGCCCTCAAATTGCTCCACAAGAGCACCGCGCAGGCGCTCTGCCTTGAACATGAAGAAAAACTTATCCTCCAAAAGTTCCCCTGTCTCCGCATAATCCATCTTGTGCTGGAGACCGAAGAACGTGAGGTCGGCGGCGCATCCCGCCTCCTCCCCGAGCTCGCGTGCCGCCGTTTTTGCGATCGTCTCGCCCCACTTCACCTTGCCCGTGATGAATCCGTGGAAACCGTAGTAGGGTTGCTTCAGGCGCTGCTGCACGAGATACCGGCGCTCGCCTCCGTGAGCCGGCGAATCGTCAATGCACACGACAAGGACGCCGAGTTTCGCCTGCCGCTCGACAGCGATTTTCTCGGGCGTATCCATATCGAAGCGGTTCGCAAATTCTTTTCCGCTCGCCGTGAGACGGTATTTCCCGTTCTCGAGTTTTTCCACGAGACCGGTCGTGAGGAGCTGACGCAGATGAAACGCGAATTGGTCATTCGGCGCTTTCGTCGCGTTGAGTTCGGAAAACCGCGCCGCTTCGGTAAAGATAAGAACGCGCAAAACTTCAACCTGGAGCGGGTGTATGGGAATGTCAGTTTTCGTCATACCCTCATTATGGAAAGGCGCGCTTCGCTGTCTAGTGAAGCGCGCTTCAGTTTAAAGTGATATAATAAATGTTAAACATTCAATGTTTAACATCTATCTATGAGAAAATTTAAATTCAAGGAAGGTTCGTATTATCACGTCTGCAACCGAAGTAATGATAAGGGCACGATCTTTATGGACAGCCGTGACTATGCGCGATTTCTCTTCTATATACTCTTCTATCAAGCCGCAGTTCCCTTTCATAACTTAGGGAGATACATCTCTCATTATGTTAAACATTCAATGTTTAACATACCGGAAACAACCATAGATGAAATGGGAAGAAAAAAGATTGTCGGGCTAAGCGGGTTCGTAATAATGCCGAATCATTTTCACCTCCTCCTGCAGGAGGGCGGCAATAACGGCGCATCGCAGTATCTCCAGCGGGCACAGAACGGTTATGCAAAATACTTCAACGCCAAGTACGCAAAAAGAGGGCATCTTTTCCAAGGGGCGTTCAGGGCAATACCGGTAGATAACGACGAGCAACTTAAATATCTTTCGGCATATATTCACCGTAATCCGCACGAACTGGGAAAGTGGAAGAATAAAGAAATCTCATATCCGTGGTCGAGTTATCAGGATTGCGTCGGTAAAAATCGCTGGGGAGAATTGCTTAAACCGAATATTTTCCTCGACCAATTCTCGTCTCCGGCGCAATACCGGGACTTCGTCGAAACAAGCACCGCAAAACTCCGACAAGGCGAAGTACCACTGGAAGCAAATATGCTGCTTGAATAAAAACGCTCGAGGCTAAGCCTCGAACATCATGTTAAACATTGAATGTTTAACATGTGAATACAATATGCTCCATACACAAGTATGGAGCATGTTGTATTGGTTGGTGGTGTTTGTTGGAAAAAGTCAGAACTCATTTCGAACAAAATCCCGAATGATTGCCGCGCTCCAGTAAAAACGTATAGGGCTTTAAGTTTTAAAGCTCCGTGCTATATTGTGCTATATTAAACAGACTCTATGGAAGAGGGACATCTCAATGAGTTTTCCCCGGCAATCTTCCGAGAAATGCTTCGAAACGGTCGCCGACTGATCGGGTTTATTTGGAACGAACACAAAGGCGTCATCATCGGCCTTTTTCTCGTGTTCCTCGTCGTCTCGGCAGCCCCATTCCTCCAGTCCGGTTCGAGTGGTTTGTTGATCAATGCTCTGGTCCGGTCGGCCGGGACAGGCACCTTTAGCCCGCACCTCACTGGCCTAGTTCTAATTCTCGTCCTAGCAACCTTTATTCCCTCTCTGCTCTATTCAATTCAGGATTACCTCTCTAAGTTGTTCTGGTATGTCATGGAGGAAAAGTTCGACACGATAGTAATTCAGAAAAAAGGAGAAATCGACGTGGCGGTCCACGAAGACCCGAAACAACAAGATCTATTCAACCGAATTACAGAGGAAGGAACGTGGCGTCTCCGAAGCTTCTCTGACCGACAATTTTTCATCATTCAAAATATCATCGAAGTGGCTATCGCCGCGGTGGTCGTTTTGATTTTTCGTTGGTGGGTTTTTCTGATCCTCCTTGTTGGGACGCTGCCCGAGTTGGCCGTGGAGATGCGATACGGTCGGGATGTTTGGAGCATTCACTCGGAACGCTCGGAAAATCGGCGGAGGTATTGGTACTTGCACCAACACTTCGAACGATTGCCATCCCTCATCGAGTTAAAACTTTTCCAAAATACCCAGTATTTTCTGACCCAGATCAGAGAGTTGTTCAGGAACTTTCAGATGGAAGAAAAGAAAAACGAGCGCAAAAAACTACGCTGGCAGATTGTCGCGCTCGTTATGGCCCAGCTCGCCATTGCGTTCGCCTCGGCCTATTTCGTTTGGGAGGTCGTGCGCGGCGGCCTGCAAATCGGAACGCTCGTCTTCGTGCTGGCATCAATTGCGAACCTCAGACAATCTCTCTCGGGTCTTTTCGGTAACCTCGGTCGACAATATCAGGATAGTCTTTTCGTCACGGACGTCTTCAGACTACTGGACATCCCACCGGCATTAACCAGACCCCCCTCCGGCTTTGTCCTACCAGCCAACCAAACGCCGGCCGTCGTGTTCGATCGTGTCAGTTTCGCCTATCCAGGAACGACCACGCTAGCCCTGAAGGATTTCTCTCTAACAATCGAAGCGGGTGAGAAAGTCGCCCTCGTTGGCGCAAATGGCGCCGGCAAAACCACGTTCGTGAAGCTACTCTGCCGGTTCTATGACCCGACGGCCGGTCGGATTCTCGTCGGCGGCCGGGATTTGAAAGAAATTAATCTGGAGAGCTGGTACAATCTGCTCGGCGCGCTCTTTCAAGACTATGCCCACTACTATTTTATCGTTCAAGAAGCAATTGCCATCGGCCGAACAAGCGAACCGACCTCGCCCATCAAAGTCAGGTCGGCCGCTCAAGCAAGTGAAGCATCTGCCTTTATCGAAGAGTGGGACAAAAAATACGAACAAATGCTTGGGAAAGAATTCGCCGGCGGCATTGAGCCCTCCATCGGCCAATGGCAAAAGTTGGCTCTTGCTCGAGCATTCTACCGCGACGCCCGCGTTCTGATCCTGGACGAACCAACGGCCTCAATCGACACAGAGGCAGAGGCAAAGATATTCGACCGGCTAGAGAAATTGACCAGCGACCGAACGGTCCTTCTCATTTCTCACCGCTTCTCAACGGTTCGACACGCCACCAAAATCGGCGTCCTGGAAAATGGACAATTGAAGGAATTGGGCCGGCACGAAGACCTTTTGAAACTCAACGAGCTCTACGCTCGCCTCTTCAAATTGCAGGCAAGGGGGTACCAATAAACAGTGGAGGTGGGGAGATCTCCCCACTCACTCGCTTCGCTCGCTCCGTTTTCAGAACCCACGGTTCTGAATCACCTCCTCCACGGAGGGGACGCGGTTGCTTCCCCTCCGACCCACTCCTCCCTTCGATGCCCCTTCTATAAAATACACATACCCCCTATTTAAATGGGGGTATGTGTATTTTGTGGAGGTGGGGGCATCGAAGCCCCATCCGGGGACAAGCTCAAAAATCTTCTACGGTTATAGCTTCCTTAAGGCGGAAGCAACCTATAGCGTTCTCTTATGGTGCCGACGCGCAAGAGAGAACAGCTCGCGCACCGGATGCTTCATATATAACACCGTTCGTACCGTATGAAGCTCTCGGGTACCGGCGCCGCACTACGCGTATGCGAGTGCGGGAGTTGCCGTTTTGTTGGCAGCTATTTTGTGTGTGATGAGTTTTGCGAGTTCATCGGCTCGAACCGCGACTTCCGAGCAAAGCATCCTCGTCGAATCCTGTCACCCCCATTTGTCGTCAACGAACGCACGTGAGTTGCTACGACAAAGAGGGTCCCGCTTTACCGACAGGTAATAGCGGGGCTTCCTCTTTTTGTTTCTCAAAGAGCGTGAGCGATTTGGAAGAAAATGCAGCGTCCCGAGCGAAGCCGAGGGGCTACCTCCTTCGACCCATCTCCCGTTCCGCTTCTTTTTTCTTCAGTACTTCCCGCTTGTCTCGTTTGTTCTTCGCTTTCCCCAAACCAAGGAGTACTTTGATTTTGCCGTTCCTAGTATACAACGAAACTGGCACTAATGTCAATCCTTTTTCGCTCGTCCTGCCGATGAGCTTGCGCAGTTCACTCGCATGAAGAAGCAATTTCCGGGTTCGCTTCCCGTCATAGTCCGGCGGCACGTTTTTCGGCTGGTACGGGGGGATGTCCATGTTGAGGAGCCACGCTTCAGAACCGCGGATGACGGCGTACGCACCGTGCAGGGTGCCGCGCCGCGTCATGAGCGACTTTACTTCGGTCCCCCGGAGCGCGATACCCGCTTCGTGGGTTTCCAGGATTTCGTAATCGTGTCGGGCGCGTCTGTTTTCCGCAAGGACGGGCATGTTACCGTTTCTCGATTTTCACAACGGTTACGTCGCCATCAAGGAGATGAATTGTTTTTTCTCCGTCGGCGTGAGCGAGTGCGGCGGCAAGTACGGCGGAACCGTTCCGCTCGAGCTCCTGTCCGAAGTTTCGCACCACGCGCTCCACGTCGGGAGCGTCGCTCTCGACCGAAACCCGAATGGTATCCCCCGGTTCGCATCCGGAATCCTTGCGCAAATCCTGAATGGACCGTACGAGTTCTCGGAGCATCCCCTCGTCGCGCAATTCGTTCGTCAGGGCGGTATCGAGCACGACGTCCTCCTGCAGCGCCTCGTCGAACAAGATGCGCCTGACGTTCACCTCGTCCTTCACGATATTCAGAAATTCGTCCTTGCCGGCAAGCGCCGCATCCTTCGCGGTGAGCGAGGCGAGCGGCTGGCGAATCTTGATGCCCGCCGCCTCGCGGCGGGAAAGTCCCGCCTGCGCGAGCGCCCGAGCGCGCGCCATATCTTCGAGAAGCGATGCGTCAACTTTTCCGTGCTTCGGCCAATCCTCGAGATGCACCGAAAGCTGCCGCTCCGCGCGTCCGCCAAGCGACTGATACAATCCTTCGGCGAGGAATGGCATAAAGGGAGCGATGAGTCGAGAGGTTATGAGCAGCGCCTCACAGAGCGTCGCGGAAGCGCAGGCGTGGTCCGCCTCGCTCGCGGGCCGCTGGAACCGGGGACGGGCGCGGCGGATATACCACCGCGACAGGTCGTCGATGAGGTCTTGGGTGGCGCGTGCCGCAGCGCCGATGTCGTATGCCTCGAGCGCTTCCGTCGCCGCGGCGACGGTTGCTCCGCATCGGGACAAAATCCAGCGGTCAAGTAC
>CAZAZV010000014.1:0-17013 GCA_964489845.1 uncultured Candidatus Saccharibacteria bacterium | reverse complement strand
CCGCGCGGAGCAGTCATTTCCGAAAAAGTTAGTTTTTGTGCCCGGGGAGGGAATCTCACTACTCGCTCACTTCGCTCGCTGTTTTCCTCCACGGGGACACTATAATGAAGTGAATGAAGTCCGACTTCATTCACTTCACTCATTTTCTTAAAGGTATCCCCTCGTCGCAAGCTCCTCGGGACGATGGATTTGTTTCCTCGCTCCGCTTCGGAACAAATCCTATCGCCCGACCCCCTCTCGCGTCCGAGCCCCTCCTACACACGAAAAACGAGGCCAGTCATCACAAGGGTGACTGGTCTCATTTTGTGCCCGAGGAGGGAATCTCACTACTCGCTCGCGTACGCTCGCTGCGTTCACGAACCCAGCGGTTCGTGGGCTCCGCCACGGGGAAACTCCCGTTTCCCCGACCCCTTTCCCCGTTCGATTCCTGCACACAAAACACACAAAACTAAAAATAACCCAATGTTTATTGGATTGTTTTTAGTTTTGTGCCCGGGGAGGGAATCGAACCCTCAAGAGCTTGCGCCCACGGGATTTTGAGTCCCGCGCGTATACCGTTCCGCCACCCGGGCCTGCAACATCACGTCACAGTACTTCAGCTGGTACCCGCCCTCCAGGTCAGCGGCGTGATGTTGCTGGGCGGGTTTTGCAGGGGCGCCGGGATTCGAACCCGGATCGGCTGTTTTGGAGACAGCAATGCTGCCATTGGCACCACGCCCCTCTGGAGAACCTCCTTATCATAGTATCCCGTGCGGCGGGAAGCAAAGAAACGCCCCGCCGGGGCGGGGTCATTTCTTCACTTCCTTGTGCACAGTGTGCTTCCTGCAGAATTTGCAGAATTTCTTGAACTCAAGCTTCCGCTCCACCTGCTTGCGGTTTTTATTCGTGTAGTAGGTCCGCCCGCCGCATTCGCTGCACTGCAGCCGCGCCAAGCGTTCCTTCAGTTTGCTCTGTGCCATAACCCACGCATCATATACGGTTTCTCCGATAATTTCAACGTATTCTGCTCTATTGAGCCAGCGGGGAGAATCGGACTCCCGACCTACTGCTTACCATGCAGTTGCTCTACCACTGAGCCACGCTGGCCACCAGAGCCATCCCCGGGATTTGAACCCGGAACCTTCGCTTTACAAAAGCGTTGCTCTGCCGTTGAGCTAGGATGGCGTCACCCACCTTATCATACCATTGATTTATACATGATTCTTCTTTATACTGACAAGCGCTATGATAGAGTCCGCCGACATCGAGAAGCTCCAGCCGGGCAGCCATGTCCGCGTCTGGGAGCGCATCAAAGAAAAAGACAGCGAGCGCGAAACCCCCTTTGAGGGAACGATTATCGCCCGCAAGCACGGTACGGAACCGGGAGCAACCTTCACGGTGCGTTCGCTTATCCAAGGCATCGGCGTGGAGAAAATTTATCCGCTCCACTCCCCCCTGATTAAGCGCATCGAATTTCTCGAAGTTCCGAAGCGCAAGAAGCGCGCGAAGCTCTACTACCTCCGTGCCCTGCCTGCCCGGAAGGTTAGTGAGAAACTTCACAAACTGTTCAGATAACACAAACCCCCGTCGCGCGACGGGGTTTAAATTTGGATTTTCTTGAAGAAGTAGCTGCCGAGGTAGAGGAATATTGCCGTGACCGCCCCGAGCGCGAGGACGTCCGTGCCGATGCCGAAGTGCTCCTTGTTGATAAGCAGGATGCGGAGTGCGTCGATGCCGTACGACAGGGGGTCGAAGCGCGCGATGATGTCGAGTGCTTCCGGTAGTCCCTGAAGCGGGAAGAACGCTCCCGAGAGGAAGACGAGCGGCAGGATGAGAAAGTTCATGATGAGTTGGAATCCCTGCATATCTTCGAGGAGTGAGCCGATCATCGTGCCGAGCGAGGTGAAGAGAAGCGCCGTGAGAAACATGACGCCGATCGCCGGTATGACCGCGAGCCAGTTCACCGGTGAGAATCCGAAGATGAGCGAGACGAGCATCACGGCGATGCCTTGCAGCGTCGCGATGGTCGCGCCGCCGAGTGTCCTCCCGACCATGACGGTCAAGCGCGACACCGGCGCGACGAGCGTTTCTTTCAAAAATCCGAACTGCCGGTCCCAAATGACTTCTACGCCCGAGAAGATGGCGGTAAAGATGATGCTCATCCCGATGATGCCGGGTGCGAGGAAATCGAGGTAATTCCCCTTCCCCGCTTCCTGGAACACGCTTCCGAAACCGTAGCCGAGTGCGAGGAGGAACAGGAGCGGTTGCGCGAGCGAACCGACTATGCGCGAAGGCGAGCGCAGATACTCCCTCATCTGCCGCAGCCAGAGTATGTAAATCTTTTTCATAGTGTGTTATTTCTGGGGCCTCCAGGCGCGGTGTATCGCCCGCATGTGGTCGAGGTGATTCGCCTGCTCGTCGCGGATGGTCTCGCCGGTCAACGCGAGAAATGCATCTTCAAGCGACTCCGTCTTTGTCTGTTTCTGCAGCTCCTTCGAGCCGCCGGTTGCGACGATCTTGCCGTGGTCGATGATGGCGATGCGCCCCGCGACGCGGTCCGCTTCTTCCATATAGTGCGTCGTGAAGAAAACGGTTGTCCCTTCGCTTTTGTTCAGTTCCTGGATGTACGTCCACATATGGTTCCTCGTCTGCGGGTCAAGGCCCAGGGTCGGCTCGTCGAGGAAGATGACTTTCGGGTGATGCAGGAGACCTCGCGCGATTTCGAGGCGGCGCTTCATGCCGCCCGAGAAATCCTTGACTCGGTCGTCTTTCCGTTCCCACAACTCGACGAATTTGAGGAGCTCTTCGCTCCTCTTTTTCCACGTCTTGGTCGGCATGTCATAGAGAATGCCGTGGATTTCCATGTTTTCCCATGCCGTGAGGTCGTCGTCCAAGCTCGGGTCCTGGAAAACGATGCCGAGCGAATGCCGTGTCTCGTGCGGTTGCCGGTCCGGGTCGTAGCCGCTTACCGTGACGGAACCGCTCGTCGGCTGGAGAAGTGTCGTGAGAATCTTGATGGTCGTCGATTTCCCTGCTCCGTTCGGACCGAGGAATGCGAAAATCTCCCCCTTCTCGACGTGGAATGAAATGTCGTTGACCGCCGTGATGTCGCCGAACGTTTTCGTGAGATGGTGTACTTCAATCATCGTATCTCTCCCCAATATATCGGGCGGGTACTTTCCCGCCGTGATATGCCTCATCATATCACAAATTGAGCCCGCATTGAAATGTGGGCTCATGATAACTTGTGTCAGCTGGAATTATTTGTGCCCAGGGCGGGATGTTTCACGTCGTCCCGCAGTAGCGGGACTCTCCAGAAACCCACGGTTTCTAGGTCCGCCTGCGGCGGATTTCCTCCACGGGAGGAACCCGGCTGCGTTCCTCCCGACCCCTCCTTCGTTCAATTCCCGCCCCCCGAATACAAAAACAAATCAGGGTACCGCGGGTATCCTGATTTGTCTTAGTGCCCAGGGCGGGATTTGAACCCGCACGACATTGCTGCCACTAGCCCCTCAAGCTAGCCTGTCTACCAAATTCCAGCACCTGGGCGCGTACACATAAGTGTAAAGCGTAAATCAGAATCCGCCAAGCCGTCTCATGCATAGTTTGACAAAATGGCCGATGTGTTATACAATCTTTCTTAGATCTTCGAGTATAGGGAGGAAATATTCCATGACAGTGAAAGTTACGGTCACCGCGATCAAGCATACCGCATCGACGACGACAGGCATCGTCACGCTTTCTGCCACTCCGGTTCCCATGGGTGCGGGCGAGAAGCGGTTTGCATTCGGTCTCGCCAAAGCGCTTGCGGGGGTGAAGTTCAGCATGGTTGAGATCAGAGACGGCAAGCGGCGGATGGGGTTTTCCTTCTCTCGGGAGGCCCTATCGCAGGGGACGAGTCCCCTCAAGAACCTAGCCGTGGAGTTGCAGACGCTCTACGCGCTCTGCATTCGTACCATCAACACCGTTGTCGCATCCGTGGAGGAAATACAGAAAGACATCCCGGCCCACAACATGTGGGAAGAAACCGTTCTCGCAGAGATCGCGGATAACAGCGGCCTCGCCGAGCAGGTGCGTCGGCTCTTCATTGCATGAGCCCAAGAGCAGTCCATGAGCAGTCAATGCTCACGACTGCTCTTTTTTATTTCCGGAGCGCGCGCAGTACGCTTTTGAAATCACCCGGCAGGGGTGCTTCAAGGCGCAGCACTCCCTCCCCCCGCGTCTCAAACTGGAGTGAATATGCGTGAAGCATCTGGCGAGGCACCGGGACAGGCGTCTTTTTCCGCCCGTACAGTTTGTCCCCCAGGACAGGGTGTCCGATGGACGCCATGTGTACCCGCAACTGGTGCGTTCTCCCTGTTTTCGGCATAAGTTCGGCGAGCGTGAATGTCTCCGTCCCGTATGGGATGTATTTCAATGCCCGATAGAGCGTGAGGGCCGGTTTTATGAGTTTATTACCCTCCGTGTGGACTGTTCGGCGGGTCGTGCCCGACTTGAGCGCTATGGAGGCATCTATTTTCCCGTCTTTCCCGAGCTTCCCCCACAGGATAGCCAGGTAACGCTTTTCGACCTGATGCTCGGCTAATAGGCCCTTGAAATAGGTAAAAAACCCGTTATTCCGGGCTATGAGGAGAATACCCGAGGTATCCCGGTCGAGACGGTGGACGATTCCGGGGCGCACATCCCGGTTTTCGCCCACCTTTTTTATCTCCGGGTAATGCTCAAGGGCCCAATCTGCCACGGTCTCTTGGGCCATTTTAGCCCTTTGTTGAGCCAAAATCTGGTGTACCAGGACCCCCGCCGGCTTATTGACCGCCACGAAGTCCTTGCACTCGTATATGGTGGAAACGCTTGCCTTTTCTGTCACTTTGTGCTAGGGTAATATCGTGCCCCAGAAAGGGGGCGTTTTTATTGAAACACAAACCTATGTTCAATCATAGCACACGGTTCGGCTCTGCTCACCGCGAGACGGGAGACCCTTCTAGTACGCGGCGCAAGCGTGATCTTTCCTCGATTGCGTTTGCCGTCGCCTTCCTCCCCCTCATATTCGGTTTCATGCACAACTCCGACGCGACGGCAGACCCCGCCACGGCGCTCGATGCGTCCTCGTCCGTCACACAGACGGAGTCGGTGGGCGCCCCCCAGCGCGACTACGTGAATTTCACGGTGTGGGTGACCGCGTACTCGAGTTCCGTCGACGAAACGAGCAGCCACCCTTTCATTACCGCTTCCGGCAAACACGTGCGGGACGGTATCATCGCTTCTAACTTCTTGCCCTTCGGGACCAAGGTGATAATCCCCACACTTTTCGGCAACCGCGTCTTTACCGTTGAAGACCGTATGGCGAGGCGGAAGACCGACTTCGTGGATATCTGGATGCCTTCGAAACAGGATGCACTCGACTTCGGCATCCACCACACGCAGATCTACATTCTCTCCGATTCGAGTTCCTGAACCGCCTTGTCGACGAGTTCTCCGAGCGGAGCAAGCCGTTCCGCTCTTTTAATTTCGTCGAGCCGCGCCCGCGTCGCGGGATGCTTCGGCATGAAACGGGAGCATACATCTTCCGCCGGTTCGATGGAGATGTCGTAGGTTCCGATGCGTCGCGCTGCCCGTATGATTTCTTCCTTATCGAGACCGATGAGGGGGCGGATAATGGGCAGGTGCGACGCTTCGGATACGACGGCGATGTTTTCGAGCGTTTGTGATGCGACTTGTCCCAGCGAATCGCCCGTGACGAGCGCGAGCTTCCCGCTCCGTTCCGCGATGCGCTCTGCAATGCGGAGCATTGTCCGGCGATACAGAACAACCCGCAATTCGGGCGGTGCATCGGACGCGACGATTGCTTTTTGTATATCGGCGAACGGAACGAGATGCAGAGAGACGTGAGCGTCGTACCTGCTCAAATGCTTCGCCAAGCGTTGTACTTTTTCGATTGCCGCCCGGTCGGTATAGGGATATGAATGGAAATGGATGTAATCGACGGGCACCCCTCTCCGCTTCGTGAAATAGGCGGCGACCGGTGAGTCGATGCCACCGGAGATAAGCACAAGCGCTCCCCTTGAAGTTCCCAGAGGCAAACCGCCGGGTCCCTTGAGCCGCTCCGTCGAGAGATACGCTTGCTCACCCACAATTTCTATAAAACACGTCGCGTCGGGATGCTCCAGGTCGACGCGCTTCACGAGCGCATCCTTCACATACGCCCCCACGAGCTCGTTCATCTCTTGGGACGAGTGCGGGTATGTTTTGTCGCTCCGCGTCGTCGTGATACGGAACGTTTCCCCCTTCTCCCGCGCGAGGAGTTCCCGCGCCGCTTCCCGTATGCGCTCGAGTCCGGCGTCCGTTCTGGTGACGAAAGAAAATGAAGCGACGCCGAACTGCTCCCGGAGCACCGATTCCGCTTGTTCACGCTCCGTTCCGGGTGGCAATTCCACGGCGAACCTTCCCGAGAGTTTGCGGAGCCGCGCGGAGCAGCCCGTTCTCGAAAACGAGCGGCGAATGTTCTCCTCGAGTACGCGCTCGAATACGGCGCGATTCCCTCCTTTCAGCGCCAATTCTCCGTAATGGACGATGATAAGCATGAACAGATTATATACCAAAAGCAAAAGCCCCCGTCGAGACAGGGGCTTTTACAAACCATCGCAATGTTATGGAGTCGGTACCGGTGCCGGAGTTCCCGTTGCATCCGGGGCCGTGCTCGTCGTGCCGGAGCCCGGAGCCGACGGAATCGTCGGGGTACTCGTGTTATCCGTTGACGGAGTACTCGTGTGGCTGCTGCCCACCCAGTAGTACACTCCCACGGCAACGACCAATATTGCGATTATGATTATGAGCGTTGACCTTTTCTTCATACGCGTTTCATTATACCACAACGACCTTTCCTGTATATCCTTTCTATGCGCAAAACCCCGCCGAGTTTGACTCGGCGGGGTTTCGTTGTTACATTCTCTCTCTCATCGGGCGGGCTTCATCAACCGTCAGCGTCCTGCCACCGAAATCCTTTCCGTTCAAAAGTTCGATAGCTTTCTGGGCTTCCTCGTCGGAAGACATTTCCACAAAGCCAAATCCCTTCGAACGTCCAGTCATCCGGTCGGTGATGATGCTCGCTGAGTCTACTGTGCCCGCTTTGGAGAACGTGTCTCGCAACTCGTCCTCCGTCGTCGAGTACGGCAAACCACCGACATACAACTTCTTAGCCATTCCGTAATGCGGATTTTATGTTACGTAAACGTAAGCCGACCTGCTTCTTTGGGCGAACCGAGTGAGGGCGAACCGAAAGAACACTTACTTTACATTCCTCACAGTACCGCTTTCCCGCAAATAGTCAAGAGCTATGCGAACCCCGGGAAAAAGTCAGTTTTTATCCTGAAACGCGGCACGCCGAGCTCCCGGAGCGTCTTCCGGAACGACTCCACGAGCGCGCGCGGTCCCGAAATGTAGAAGGTTCGCCTGCGGTAGTCGGGAACCTGCTGCACGATGAGGCGGGCGTTCACGGGGCCGTTATACACATCGGGGGCGGCCGTTTTTTCATCCGTCACCGCATAGACGATTTTCATGCCGAGCTCGTCGTGGGCCCGGTCGAAGACGTCCTTGTATGCGATGTCCCCTACCGTTTTGTTCGAGTAGAAAAACGCGATGTCCCGCGTGCGTTCCGTATCCAAAAGGTACTGTACCATACTGCGGAACGGTGTCGCGCCGATGCCGCCCGCGATGAAGACCAATTTTTTCTTCGGATTCTTCGGTAGCGTGAAACCGCCGGCGATGTGCGACGCCGAGATTTTATCCCCCACCTTGAGCGACGCAAGCCCATGCTTGAACGCGCTCCCCCGGGGATAGAACTTTACACCAAGGCGGACGGCGTCCTCTGTCGGCGAAGATGCGATGGTGAAATAGCGCCGGTTGCCGCGGCTGTCCGAACGGTTGCACCGTACCGTCCATTCCATATATTGCCCTGGCTCGAACCTTATATCCCCGTCGGGCTCGAAAAGGAAATCGTACACGTTTTCCGCCGCTTTCTTGATGGCGGTGAGGGTGAGCAGGTACCGCTTCCCTCTGCTCATGAGGTACGAGCAGGCGTTCCCGACCAGAAGCGCCAGTTCCGGTGTCGAGTAGAGAGAGCCGACGTGAACGCTGGGAGCGAAAAGCAGCCCCGTGAACGCTCCGTACACGAGGCGCGCCGGCCGCGTCGGCGGCGTGGTCAGCGGTTCGGTAAGCATCACGAACGCGAAGAAGAGGAGCGGCGCATGGAGCAGCGCCTGCTCGATCGGCGTGAAGTAATTTCCCGACGTTCCCGTCAGGCCCATGGTCGCGAATGCGGCAAGCGCGAAGCTCCCCACGAGGTCGAACCGCCGGAGTTTCCGTACGACGAGGAGTCCGCCGACGAGTACGAAGGGTAAGAGCGGTATGTTCCCGCCGACCCACCACGTCGCTGAATGGCCGATGACGAGTGCCGATGCCGCGACGCCGAATGCCGCGGGGTTGAAGAGGTGCCGCTTGCCTCTGGTGAACGCGTATTTCGACGCCATTGCCCACACGGAGGCGAAAGCGAGAAATCCGATGCCGGCGGCATCCGTCGGTGGCACCGGTGTGATGATGAGCGCCAGGATGAGTGCGGTGATGTATACGGACTCCGCATTCCGTACCGCTCCGAAGACGCGGGCAAAGAGCAGGTTTGAACCCCAGCATACCGCCGTGATGACGGCGGCCGAGAAAAGCAGCGGTATCGCTCCGTACGGAAGGATGCCGAGGAGCGTATACGCGAGCGCAACCACAAAAAGCGCCGCGAGGTAGTACAAGACCAGGCGGTACATCGTGATGCGGTTCAAGAATCCGTCAATGAGGTTCAGCATGTGCTCTCGTGTATGTTTCGAACCCGTTTGTCATGGTCGCCACGCCGTGGCGGTCTATGAGATACCCCTCGAATCCTTCTTTTTGCTCCAGATATTCGATGCCACGGCAGCCCATCGCGAATGCTGCTGTCGCGATGCGGTCTGCTTCGTATATATCCGGTCCCACGACCGTCAAGCTCATCGCTTCATCGGCTCGTTTCCCGCCCCCCTTCGGGTTATAAATGTGCAGCCCCCGCTCGTAGATTCCCGATGTCGCCACTCCCCCGTTCTCTCTATAGATGATTTTCACCACCTCGGTGGTATTCCATGGGTTCCGTATACCGATACGCCAGGGTGTGCCCCGTGCGTTCTTGCCGCACACTTCGATGTCGCCACCGGCATCGATGTAGAAATTCTTGAAGCCGCTCTCCCGAAGCATGTGCGCGGCATTCCGAATCGCCCATCCTTTGACGAGACCGGACGGATCGTAGGTGCCGTCGGGCCTCCGTGCGTCGAAATAACCGTTCGTTTCCCGTTTTGTATCCTCACAGAGCGCCATAACAAGGCGCATTTCTTCGCTCAAGTTTTCGCCCGCCGCACCGCTGTTTATCGCCGTCACCTCGCTTTCTCTCCGGTACGGACTGAACCGCCTATCGACGCGCTCAAAATAATCGAAAACTGTTTCGAGCGCTCTCGCCTGCGGTGAACCCGTCGAATCCGCAGCCGCGCCGGCATCGACAATCTCCACCGTTACCGGCATGCCCATCATGAGCCGTGTCTGTTTCATGGTGGTGTTTGCGCTTAGTTCTTTGCCTGCGCGAGTGCCGATGCGAGCGATTGCCGGAACGCCAAGCTAGTTTCCGTCGCACCCGAGACGATATCGACGCGCGAACTCTGTACTTGAATGGCTTCCTGCGTCAACTGCGGCATCGCCTGGCCGTTGATGAAGCGCGACGTGCTGCGGTCGTTCGGATACTGCAGGAATTGCACATCGGTCAATTTCCCGTTCCGAATAGTTGCCTCCACTTGCACGGTGCCGTAATACGCATCGGCGGCGTCGCCGGTGTACGAGCCGTCGCCGTACCCGCTTTTTGGGGGCGTTGGGGCGGCGGCTACCGCAACCGGAGGGGTTACCGGCTGCGGTGCGGGAACTGGCTCCGACGCTACGGCCGGAGCAGATTTTTTTGCGACGGGAACCGGCGTGGACGGAGCGGTTGGCGCGGGCGGTGGGGTTATCGAAAATGAATTCTTATCGTTCATAACCGCGTATACTATAGAGGCACCGATGATGCCGAGCGAGAAAAGAAACTTTTTCATGGTATGGTGAGTAATATTACTAATACGCGGTGGATGGCCGATTTGTTGCGGTGCATTAAAATTCCCGCGTAGAGCGTATTATGGATACAAAGGATGCGAGCAGAACTGATGAGGAACTGGTGCTCCGCGCGCTTGCAGACGACCGATACTACGGGATGCTCGTCGAGCGCTACGAGGCGAAGCTCCAACGCTATATTATGAGACTTATCAATTGCGGCATGCACGACGCGCAGGACATCTCACAGGAAACGTTCATCAACGCGTACCGCAACCTGAACGGCTTCGACGCCAATCTGAAATTTTCTTCATGGATTTACCGCATCGCGCATAATGAGGCGTTGAGTCATATTCGTCGCATCGTCTCGCACCCGGCCGTCGAGCTCGACGATACGTTCGAAACGCTCGCTTCGGAGCTGAATGTGGAACGCGGCACGGAACGAAAACTTGCCGCAGAGCGTCTCCGCGCGGCGGTACATCGGCTTGACGGAAAGTATCGGGATGCGCTCATTCTGCGATACCTTGAGGAACGTGACTATGCGGAAATCTCCGATATTTTACGCAAGCCCCTGGGGAGCGTTTCATCGCTTATCCTGCGGGCGAAAAAGGCCTTGCTGAAAGAGCTGCAAAACGATGTCGGAAACAGGCGATAAGATTATTAAGGAAATTCACGCGCGGCAGGTAAAGCGCCGTCCCCGATGGCACTTTCTCATACGGAACGCTTCGGTGTGGACGTTTTTTATCGCCGCACTCGCCTTCGGCGCACTTTCGTTCAGCATTGAGGAAGGCGTGATTGAAAAAGGGATTTGCGCCCATCACGCGACGGGCTCGAGCGTTCTTCAGTTCGTCTTTCACGACCTTTCGTTCCTGTGGGTTTTCTCGGCGCTGCTCTTCATCGTGCTCGCGTTCCTGAATCTCCGACTGACAACGGAGGGGTACCGGTACCGCACGCTCTGGATTGTACTTGCCGTTTTCTTTATACTCGTAATGTTCGTTCTCTTGATGCACCATGAAGGGTTCGGCGGGGATTGCAGGGAAACGAATTTCATCTGATATGCAGAACGCATTCCAGAACGCACTGCTCCAGCTTTCCCGAGCCGCCGCCCTGCGGCAGTTCCCGGAAAATTTCCTCCTCCGCATGAAATCGCCGGAGCGCGAGCTCACGGTGCACATCCCCGTCATGATGGACGACGGCACGACGAAACTTTTCGAAGGATATCGCGTCCAATATTCGAACGCGCGCGGACCGTACAAGGGAGGCATCCGGTATCACGCTGAGACGGATGTATATGAGGTGCGCGCCCTTGCGTTCTGGATGGCGCTGAAATGTGCGGTGACCGGAATCCCCATGGGCGGTGCGAAGGGGGGCGTGACGGTTGACCCCAAGACGCTTTCGAGGGGCGAACTCGAGCGGCTCTCGCGCGGCTGGGTGCGGCTGCTCTACCCCGTGCTCGGTCCCCACATCGACGTTCCGGCCCCCGACGTCAATACGACACCCGAAATCATGTCATGGATGTCCGATGAGTACAAAAGGCTGACGGGCGACACAAGTGGTGCGACATTCACCGGCAAGCCGCTCGAGGACGGCGGTTCCGAGGGGCGCGGTGCGGCAACCGGTATGGGAGGATTTTATGTCTTCGAAGCGCTCCGCGAGACGCTCTCTATGCCCGAACATCCGACGGTTGTCATCCAGGGCATGGGAAATGTCGGTGGCAACGCGGCAAAGATTTTTAAAGCGCACGGATATACTGTTATCGCGCTCTCGGACTCGAAGGGGGGCGTCGTCACGGAAGAAGGATTGGACCCCGACGGTGTCGAGGCGTACAAACAGGCGCATGGTTCGCTCCATGGATTCCCGGGCGCGCGCGAAATCACGAATGGGGAGCTCTTGGCGCTCTCCTGCGACGTGCTTGTCCCCGCGGCGCTTGAGCATCAGCTCACGGAAGATAATGCGGATAAGGTGCGCGCGAAGGCGGTGCTCGAACTCGCGAACGGGCCGACGACTCCTGAAGCGGACGACATCCTTTTCGCACGCGGCGTCCCGGTCATCCCCGATATTCTTGCGAACTCCGGAGGCGTGACGGTCTCGACCTTCGAATGGGAGCAAAACTTGAAAGACGAGCACTGGAGCGAAGAACAGGTTTTCGAGAAATTACGGACCATCCTTACCCGCGAGGCGCGCAATATCGCGCAACGCGCCGAGGCACTCAAGACGGACCTGCGCCGCGCGGCATTCGTCATCGCGCTTGAACGTATCGCGGAAGCGATGGTATCAAAAAAATAAGGCGCGTGGCTATGCCACACGCCTTTCGGGTTAACGCAAGAGATGTCCGACAGCGAGAATCTGCCGGAGCTCCTCGGAAAGAATCTCGATGAACCCCTCACGATACCGCACGTCGGTTTGCGCCGCGACCGCGAATCCCCTCAAGCTGCTTTTCAAGAAGGTGTGCACTTCCCCGTAGAAACGGCTCGTTTTGTGCACCATGAGCTCTCCGTTCGGGAGCGCGCAGATGAGAGAATTCCGAAAATAGGAATTCTTCTCAATCGCTTCGTACACGCCTACCGCGGCGATGCGCTCGTTTGTACTCCCGTTGCCGGAGAGCTGCACCGCCATGATATCGCAGTCGTACGGAGCGCCCCGTGGTGCCGTGCCAGACGCGATCACCCATCGCCCGGTTTCCAGCTTGAGTACGACAACCCGGAGACCGTAGCGGGCGTACTTGATGTCCGTTTTCCCTCTGTCGGATTTCAGCCCGACGAGAGGCATTGGGTTCGAGGGCAACGCGAGTTCTCGCTCGCCCACCTCCTCCTTCAGCGAACCGCACACCCTGTCAAAGAGTTCCCGCGCGGAGAGCTCTTCACGCGTTCGTATCATCTCTTGCCTCCTCGCTTCTCGATTTTTCCGTTCCCCCGATGGTTTTTGAACTAGGGGTAATAATAAACGAAAATCTAGATAATGTCAAGAATCTCCGGTGCGGGTATGGCGCCTTCGCGCACGATACGCGGTTCCGTTTCCGTATTCGTTATCGGGGATGCGGATGCCGAGTGATGCTTTTCCCCCGGTGAGGAGCGCGGGCACGTTCCCCCGATGCGGCAAGACGAGTGTGAGCGCCCCGGGAAGAAACTTATCGGCCAGGCGGCGAGCTCGCTCGTCAACCACGACGTACTTGCCCGCCATATCCATGTCGGCAACCATCACGAGCACCGCTTTCCCCTGACCGCGTGCTTTGAGTTCGAAAAGTTTCCGCAGCGCGGATTCGTTCTGCGCATCGACGCCGAGGCCGTAGGCGGTATCGGTTGGGTACAAGAGTATGCCTCCTTTCTCGAGGCACTCGATGCCGTGTGTTGTTGCTTCGATGAGTTCCATGAAGAACTGCCTGCACCATATACTGTCCTCGGTATTGCGGTGTCTGTTTGAAAATATCCGAACGGAACTCTCCGGGCTCGGCGGACGGAATTCCCCCCACTCCCTGTCCGCCCGTCTCGCCCTGAACCGGAGCGGAAAGGACGATTTCAATTTTAGCGGGCAAAACCCGCTCGCAAAATCATAGCTGATTTTGCTCTTTGGCGGCAAATCTTTTTATGTTTCAAACCTTAACGACAAATGCCTGGCCGGTTGCGAACGGTTCAATAATAATTTCCGGTCTGTTTTCAAAAAATTCATCAAAGGCCCTCCGAACGCCATCAGACCCAGGATAATCGTGGCTTATGATAACTCCCCCCTTATTCATACGAGGATAGAAGAATTTTAGGCAATCCAGAGTTGATTCGTAAATATCTACATCGAGATGAACAAACGAAAACTTCTTGTTTTTTATCGGCGCAGCCGTCAGAGGAAAACGTCCTTTATAAAAATGAATGTTTGGGTAGCCGTGTAAATAATTTTTTACGCCCTCGAGTGAGGCAGAATAATTTCCTTTTTGGAACTGGTTTGGATTGTCTTTCTCGTGTAATTCGGGCAATCCCTCAAAAGTATCAAATAAGTGAAGCGGTTTGCGCGTTACTTCTCGGATAAGTTTGGCCGACCCGCCCTTATAGACGCCGACTTCAGCGATGTCTCCTTCAATTTTTTCAGTTTTCCTCACCGTTGTGTAAATCAGGTAGGCTTCCGGATCTCCCAACAGCATCTCTGTTTCTCCCTTGATGCGCTTTATTAAATCAATCCCTCTCACACCTTGTTCGCCTTGAGAATTTGCGAAATTACATATCCACTTACCCTTGCCCGAATAATAACACGTCAAGCTTCTCCCTACATAACTGCGGGGAATTGATAGTAATTTAGTGGTGCCAAGCCATTTAAGCATCGATTTCACAATGCGCTTCATATGTTTTTAGCGTAACGCCGCATGGCGACAAAAAGCAACAACTTGCGCTCACGACCGCCGCCATTCAAGGAGGGTAAAATACTATTCCCCAGAGAAGGCGCGGAGGAGCTTATTCTTCAGCCTAAGTGATATTTCTATAAGCTGGCTGTTGATTTGACATTCTGGTTTGGATATGCTATATTATTAGCGTTCTTTGATAACGGATAAATGGTTCAGTAAGAGGTTGAGATGAGCGTCTTGGACGCCAAAAATTGGTTTTCAAAACGCTCGTCTCGACTGGAGACAAGACCGTGGCCTGGCGGAACTGGGCAAACGCTCTCTAGAGTCCCTCAAAGACAAGGAGAGAAAAATAAGGAAAGGAGAAGTGTCATGAACACAACTCAAAGCGGTCTCTGGACGCTCACCTACGGTGAGGTCGGGGCGACTCTGAAGTCGCTCCAAGACTACGGCATCATGCCGGAACACCTCGCTCGGCTTCGCGGCGACGCGAGCTACGCCAAGCGGGTGGCGGAGTATATGCTCCGCGGCGGCATCGACGGCTCAATCCACCACAAGCTCGCCCGCGCGGTCCTCGGCAACAATTTCTTCGGCGTCGAAGAATGGGCGACCTTCTACGGCGCGAGCTTCACGAAGAAACAGCTCCGCGAGGTCTCCGAGTTCCCGTGGGGCGAAGACGTCCTCTCGAGTCCCTGCCCGTTCGTGAAGGGCAAGCTCGTGAAGGACACGCACTTCGCGTTCCTCGGCGTCTCGCGCCTCGGGGGCACGCCCCTCACGGTCATGAAGTGGCACAAGCTGCACCCCCCGACGGGTCAGCCCAAGTTCTACTTCACGGACAATCCGTGGCACGGGGGCCAGCCGCACACGGACGTGGCGGTGATGGAGCTCCGGTGGTACCTCATGTTGAAGGAGATCGTGCCCGACTCGACGTCGAAGAAGCCCGAGGATCAGGCAAAGATGCTCCCCGCTGAGTACGAGGTGCCGACGACGATCGCCGAGGTCTCGAAAGACCTCCTCATCTTCAGGAAGACCGGCGAGCACCCGAATTGCTCGAAATGGGCGGCCTGCAGGGAGCGGACGGTGAAGACCGACTGCGCCATTGCTGGCTACGTCTCGTGCGTCGGCGGCTTCCTCGAGGACGGCCTGGTCGTCGACCACTGGCACGGCGACGCCGACAGCATCTTTGGCCTTGGCGCCTCTCGGAAGTTCCCGGTCTGAACCTCGAACCCTTGAGGACTCGCTCCTCTTGAATCCTTGAGCCTCCGGCGCGATTTTGCACCAGGGGCTCATTTCTTTATTTTTTGTTTCCTTGCAGAGCCAGCGGTTTCTATGAGCTGCTCGCCCTAGGAGCGCCCGGTCTCTCGAACGGGTGCTCAAGTCTGCGGAGGGGACAGGACTCGAACCTGCAAGGGCTTTCGCCCGCACGCTTTCCAAGCGTGTGCCTTGCCATTCGGCGCACCCCTCCCTGTGGATAACTTTATCGGTATCCGATACCGATAAAGTTATCCACTTTATGCTTCGTCCGCTCTGACTACCTTATTCTTCCCCGATTGCTTCGCCTTGTACAGCGCCTCGTCGGCGCGCTTCAGGACACTCTCAAAATTCTCCCCTTCTCCGCATGAAGCGACGCCGCCGCTTATCGTAACCGAGAGCTCCGTGTCGCCCGCCAGTATTTTTTCCAGCGCAACTCGCTCACGAATGCCATCGGCTATTCCGAATGCCTCCTCCTCATTCGCTCCAACGAGCGCGGTGAGGATTTCTTCTCCGCCCCACCGCGAGACGAGGTCGATACCGCGCACGCGCTGCCGTATCATTTTCACTACCCGCTGCAAGACCGCATCGCCCGCATCGTGCCCATATGTGTCATTCACTTTTTTGAAATTGTCTATGTCGAAGAGGACGATGCTTAAATCTCTGATGAGAATCGACTTGCGCTTTTCGGGAAATTTCTTAAACGATTCCACCTCTTCGAGAAATTTCCCGACCTCCTCGGCGAACCCGCGTCGGTTGTACGCGCCCGTCAACTCATCTTTGTACGCAAGCGCCTGCAGGCGCTCTATTTCCGCTTCGAGTTCCTTTATTTTCTCTTGTGCGTCCATATCTAGAAGCTCATTTCTTCCAGCCGCCTCACGCGCTTTGCGATGGGCGGATGCGTGCTGAAAAGTTCGTGCATCCGTGCACCGCGACCTTGCTTGAAGGGGTCTGAGATCCAGAGGTGCGCCGTCGAGGTTTTTGCCACGCGGAGCGGTATGGTGCTTGCGTTGATTTTCTGGAGCGCGCTCGCCAAACCGTCCGGATATCGCGTGAGGAGCGCGCCGCTTGTGTCCGCAAGGTATTCCCGCTGCCGCGAGATAGCGAGCTGTATGAGGAGCGCGCCGACGGGAGCGAGAATCGCTCCGACGATGCCCGCGATGAGGAGTACGCTCCCGGCGTTCCCACGGTCGTTATTCCGCCCCCCCAGCCCCCCCCACATTGGCCAGCCGAGGAAAAAGTCCGCCACGAAGGAAATGAATCCCGCGAGGACAACCGCCGCCGTGGAGACAAGCATATCACGATTCCCGATGTGCGAA
>CAZAZV010000013.1:0-18162 GCA_964489845.1 uncultured Candidatus Saccharibacteria bacterium | reverse complement strand
AGCCGCGCGCTTTGCGCGCGGCGAGGTCAGTTCTTCTTCAAATTCGTTATGGTGGACCCAGCGGGATTCGAACCCGCGACCTCATGCATGCCATGCATGCGCTCTAGCCAACTGAGCTATGGGCCCGCTACGCGCCGAACCGGCGCTTGGTTTCGTGGTACTCACCTATGATACGTTGAAACTCTTCAGGAGCAAAGTCGGGCCAGAGCGTTTTCGTGAAATGCAGGCGCGCTTCCGCCACGTCCCACATGAGGAGTCCCGCAGACCAGTGCGGCTCGCCGCCCGTGCGAATTACCAAATCCACCGGCGGCAGGTCGCGCGTCAAGAGATAACGTTTCAGCACATCGGCGGTGACCGCCGAAATTTTTCCCTCGCGGTATTCCTCGGCAATACTCCGGACCGCCGCGAGCATCTCGTCGCGACCGTCGTATCCCAAGAGAAATGTCAGTTGATGCTCATCGTGCGTTTTGGTCGCCTCAATAAGCTGCCGCACCGCCGCACGGAGCTGCTCGGGGAAAAACTCTTCCCAGCGACCCAACACGTTCACTCTCACTTTTTCGTCGTATATTGTTTTCTCCTTGAGCAGTTTCCGAAAATACACTCCGAATACACGGTACAGAAATGCGACCTCCGGTTTCGTCCGCTCCGTGAGATTGCTGACCGAAGCGCCCCAGAGCGTCACGCAGGGAATGTCGAGTTTCAGGGCGGTCTGCAGAATTTTTACTGCCGCTTTCGCCCCCTCGCGGTGGCCGAGTTGCGGCGGCAGGTGCCGGGCCCTTGCCCACCGACGGTTGCCGTCGGGGACTAACACCACGTGACGCAACGGATTATCCATCGGTTCCCTAGTCAGTTACTTCCTCCTTCTTCGACTTGATGAATGCCCGGAAGTTCTCCAAAAATTCGACGAAGAACTGGAGTGGCGCTTCTATGAGAAGGTTGAGCGCAATGACCAATATATTGAACCTCGCGAGTCCGTCGATAACGAATTTCCCCGCCGCCACGAACGGAGCGGCGATAATGTCTCCCAGGAACGCGAAGACATTCACGTTTTCTTTCAACAAGCTCATTTCTTTCGTCCGGTTTTTGATTTTTACGCCCGTCGCGATGACCATGGACGTGAAGAAGAAAAATATCACGATGCTCGCGATGCTGAACTCGAGATACAGGAGCAATCTCACGAGGTAGTACGGAACGACGAACATCAGTGCCGTATATACGAGGTAGATGAGGGCGGTAATCGCCAGTTTCCGTTTCGGAGGGATGGTGACAACATACGACTTCTCGCTCTCGGCGCTCACCACCCGCCTTACTTCCTCCGCCACCACTTTGAAGTTCTCCGTCGAGGGAAGCCGTATGAACATTACGATGGCGAACATCAGGAGCGGCGGGAAAACGATGTTAAACGCCATGGTGATGAGGGAGATGTGATGATACAGCGAGGTATCGATCGGAATCTCGACTGCAAATGCGACGAGCATCTTCGAAACAAAGAACGAAATGACGCTGAAGATGGCGAGCTTCTTCAGTTGTGTCGCCACATGCTGGTACCGCTTCTCGTAGACAGTTTTCAGCTGTGCATCGAAATCCTGCGCGAGCGGCATGTTGTTGAATACCATATCCCCGATGAGCTGGAAGACGATTTTTTCTCTGCCGCACAATTTGAACAACTCTTCCCCGTACGGATGATTCAAGAGCGCCTCAATGCCGTTCTTTAATCCATTGAGCCCCGCCGCCGCTTCCCGGAGTTCCGCTTCGTCCATGTTCCCCCAGTGGGGGTACGTGAACTTCAGAAGCGCGTACCGGAGCTGGTCTTTGTCCAGACGGAAGAGCGCCCGTTCCGCCGCCAAGAAGAGCGGCGCGTCGATGTTGTTGCCCTCCGGGCCTGCGTTTTTCAGCGTGAGGTGCTCCCGGATGGTGCGGTACATCATTTCGGCAAGGAACAGTTTCGCTGGCGCCGGGAAGAGCTCTTCCTCGATCTTCGAGACGAACATTCTCGTGAGCCAGTCGGAGAGTTCTTCTTTGCGTTGTTTGTCCTTCGACGCGCCTTCGTTCAGGAGATAGATGAGGTTATTAATGATCACCTGCACTGCGGCGACTTTGTGCTCCGGAACCGAGTCGTTCGGCAGGTTGCCGGCGCGAATGAGTTCTTTTATCAACGGCTCGGAGAATTCTTTGTTGAAGTGCTTGAAAAACAAACGGCGGCGGAGTATCCGCTCGATGATGCTTTTGTGGAGCACGTGAGCTTCGTGATAGTCGACGATGCCCCTCACCCGCTCGTAGAACTCCGCGAGCTTCGAAGCAATCTCATCCACGTGGAGTTTGCCCGCAGCAACGTCTTCTTCGAGCTTGCACACCTCGACATACTTCGCGTATTTCAGAACAAAGTCCTGAACGGCTTTCGATACCATATATCCTCGTATACAACAAAACCGGCGTGTGCGCAATGTTTCGTAATAAAAAACCGCTTTCTTGAGCGGTTTTGTGTTTGTGGGCGATACAGGACTACTCACACAAACACACCGCGCACCCCGACCCCCGACTTTGAAAACCCTCGGTTTTCCATACAACCTTTCCGACACGGGGTGCGCGGGGTTCGGGTCCTATAATTCCGTACATAGCAAAAAGAGGGCAGTGGCATTCATATCCCTGCTCTCTTTTTGTTGTGGCCCGTATCGAGCCAGACCTCGAACCTTACAGACCATCTTCGACACGATCGTAATGTTCTGCCGTCACCGGTTGGAGACCGGCGATGCACCGTATGCCTCAAGGGTAGCGTAGGGGGAGGACGAAAGAAAGATAACGAAAGGTATAACTATACACAACAAACGACGTCTGCGGGAACTTGACAGGTTCATTGGCTTGTGGTAGTGTACCGACAGCTCAATAATAAGTGTAGTAACCTCCTTTCCTGCCAGCTTCTGTTCTCCTTTCCTCCTCTCCTGCTGTCTCACTTAGGGCGTCAGGAGAAGGCGTAGCTTTGTGCCTGGCTCTTTTCTCGGAACCGCGGTTGGCGGGAGAGGAGGTTACCCATGAACGATCCAAAGATCAGAACGAAGTACCGCTCTATCCGTCAGGAACTCCAGCAAGGAGCACGTGGTTGGCGGACGCTTGACTTCTTCGTCGCACCCTCGGACTTGCAGAAACGAGGCATTCAATACGCGGAAGATCAAGTACCAGATGACTGGCTGGTGTATTGGTGCAGTGAGAACGAGCTTACACTCATTCCGGGACCGCCAGAACCATTGAACTTCAACGGTCTCAGGAAACTCTGCGCAGAGAGTCGTCTCATCGCACGAAAGGATCCTTGGCCGTGGGATGTCTACTCGCGTGAGTGGCACGAGCGGCTCCCGGAACGAAATCGGCCCGGCTGGCACGTGTACCCATCCATAGATCACGACACCTTCACGTTCAACGAGAATGTGCTCCCCGGCTGGTACGTCTTCCAGGAACCACCGGTGCACGCCTGTTCCGCACGTGAGAGTCCCAAGATACCGAGTGGAGTTGAGGACGTCTTTGAAGGTGTCAAAAACGGTAAACGGATGAGAATCGCCACAGCTGTCGAAACCCTCTGGTTCATGATGGTTATCATGACCGTGCGGTCAATCCCACCTGCGTTCATGCCGATTCTGACATCCTCGGTTGCTCACTGCCACGAGCCGGTGTACTTGTGGTGGCTGGCTGGAATCCACAAACGGCGGTTCCGCCGATTCCGCGCGCTGTACTCCCACCCTCGCGAAATCTGCAATTCTAAGCTGGTGTATCTGACGCACCACTTCGCTTTGTAAACCCAAGGCTACTGGGCGAGCCCTCACTTTTGTGAGGGCTTTTCTTTTGGAGGATACCGCTCGATCCCGGTGGTCGGTTCTCCAAATAGCCCTGGATCACCCCCGTGGATGCAGTTCCGCCGAGGTCGACCTCACTCCTCCTTTTTCAGGAAATCAGCTATCTTGAGCAAGAACTGCGTCTGCGGAACTATCATGATATCTTGACTAAGTTTCATCATTGCCATCCTGTTCCTCCGGTGGATCCGTGCCCATTCGAGGAGGTCGGCACCGTGGCTGTTTTCGCGGAATATCTTGCCGATTTCTTGGAGCGTTCTCTTGCCCTGAAAAGAAATAGCTCTCAACTTCTTTCGCAGCTCACGCTCTTCATCGAACATCTGGTACAATTCTTGTTCGGTTGGTTTCGTGACATTATCGAGACTTCCGCCATAACCATAGCGTCCCCTTCCTCGATAGTCTTCTGAAGCACGCAGGCAATTGTCACCCTCTACAATGAGAATATCGTGCCCAGGTTTATCGGGGTCTGGCGTTGTTGTATTTGCTTGTTCGTTAGACATTAGTTTGAGGCAGGCAGTAAGAATGGATCGAAGTATTCGCGATGAATGACGTAACTGCAACAATACCCGGGGAATTCTGGGAAAGGAGCTTCTAGTCGCCAGTCGTTACGTTAGCGGTGTAGCCATCTTTGTACCATAACACTTGGAAATGAAAACGCAAGTCATCTAATGGAGACACCAACCAAGTTCGCCGTAACTTCACGGCGGCCAAGCGTCCTCGTGGAGATTGTCGGAATACGCTGGCGCTCCCGAATCTCTCGGCGGTACGCATCGGCGTTATCGGGAATGTGACGGAATTCGGACATAGGTGGTGCAAACTGCTGCGCAATTACAGATTGATTGTGCCGCTTTACCTACACCTTACGGGCAACTGTCGGGGACTGGAAAGGGGGGCCATCGTCGTGCCAGAGATTGACTCCAACGTTATGGTCGCCGCAGTTCCTGCCGTGTAAGCCCCATGTGCGGTGATCCGTGCGAATCGCGGCACATTCTCTTGGGTGTGGGGACCCAACCGGTCATGCGCCGAAGGATTTATGGTAGCGAGTATGAGTATGATTTCACCGCCAACGATTATTATCCTGTACAATTGCATTTGCCTCTACGTTACGCATAGCGATCTCACTTATCAAGTTCTATTAACGAACAACTTGGACACCAACGGGAAGTTGTTTGTTCATTTCGGCTCCATGGAGCTTCTGTAAGAGTTCGAATCCCAGACCGGCGGCGCGCAAACTTATCCCTTTCGGCAACATTCGTGGTCATGAAAACCCCGCCTCTCGGCGGGTTTTGGTCTAACCACGGGCTCCTGCTACAACACGCATTTGGGTCTCTGAAAAGACGTCGGGTGTGGCCCGTTCCGTACCAGACCTCGAACGTTACGGTCTCTTTTTGACGGTATCGTACAATTCAGTCGTCGTCGGAGGGAGGGTGGCGACGAGCTTCCCTTGCTCGGACGATGAAGCACTGAAACATTGTCGCCTTCAAGTATAGATGACGAGCGTTCAAGAGCAAGACGGCGGAAGGTGGCGGGAAGGATTATGGAAGATATGACGGTTAATGAATGTAAAATACTTGAAATAAAGAGAGACTACCAAAGGTAGTCTCTAGAGAAAAACGAAGGCGGTCAGTAGGCGGCTTGGCCAAGCTCTGGCTCGGCGTCAAGAAGGGACACTTCTTCCGTGATGATCTGGCCGACGAATTTGAGTGCAGGGTTGACATAGTGTCTTTGCTTGCCGTCGCCAGTACGTTCCCACTGTGTGGGCTGAGAAATCCACACACGAGGTCCCGCGAATCGTCCGTGTTCCAGAGGCAAACCATCGAATCCCTCCAATGGCGTGCTACTCATTATGAACGCTGGCACGGGTTCAAGTTCTTCGACGCTTTGCCCGTACAAACCTTCTGGAGCAGGATTCCATACGACAAGTACTTGCATTTCTGCCAATCCGATCGCTCCTGGAAAACCGACAAGCTTCTCGTCAAGCTTTGTGACCAGATAGTCCTGTTTCCTGACTACCATCTGCTTTGCTTCTTCGCTTCCGTACGTGCGAGCAAGGTTGATGAATAGGCGATACGGCAATTTCAGGAATAGTCTGTTAGAATCCATTGCGGTTTCCTCCATTTCGTGAAATGATGCTGTTTTCGTTTTTACGCTTCTCGGTAGCCGTTGTCAAATATGCCAGGAAAATAAACGGGATATCGTTGAGACCCAGTCGACGATGGAAAGATTGACTGCGTTCGCGTGGAAATATAGACTTTCCCCTGCTTGGCGCAAGCTTGAAAGGAGGTGAGCAGTGATATCTACGGTAATCAGTGTCCAACTTCGCGTTGGTAGTGTCCCGCCGAACGATACGCATCGAAAAGTAAGTTTTAAGGAAATCCTGAAGTACGTAAAGGAATCGGGTCTAGATTTCACAATAGTAGAAGCAAAAGGAAGATACAAACTGGAACCCGTTGAAGCATCGGCGATAGTTGACTTCTTTTGGGTCTTGGATTTCGACGACCCCCTGAGTGGGGTTGTGAGATTCTGTGATGACATAGACAAATTGGTGCGCAGGATTCTGGTCGAACTCTCACAACGCGAGATTATTGTAATCATTACCGTTACACGAACTGGTCACGATGTGAGGTGGTCAAGGCGAATCACACCTGATTCCGCTCCCACCATCACGCATCCGTCGTTACTTGCTTTTTCGACTTCTCGAAGAAGCGACGAAATAGATCTGGGAGCGAAACTCGGCATACCCGCACTACGGAAGGCCGTGATTGAACACTATATAGACCTGGAAGTTGCTCAAAATGCAAAAACATACTCCGATGTACCAGCATTTTTCTTTCCCGCAATTGATCGCCGTTGTTATGACCTGACTAAGGTGGATAATTGTGAGGATGAGTGGAGAGACTTTGATGCCGCCGTACTTGAATGGGATACGGAACGCAAAGGTTATCCAAACCCCGTCCCGCTTCGTGTTGTTGAGAGTGCTGACTTCGTGTCACTCTTCAGACAGGTCACCGATTCTCCGGTGTTGTACCTAACGAACCTTGCGGAGAAATTTGTCCAGACCGAACCAACCGCTACTCCATTAGAGACAGGGATATGTTCGTATCGTGACGGTCTCGGGAGCACAGAAGGTGCTTACCTCGAGATGTTGGACGCATGGGTTCGTCTAGAAATGTCAGAACGACCGTTTAGAGAGTGGCTGAATAAGCATCGAAGCACCATTCAATTGTACTCCACTCCCCGTCCGGCGCTCGCTGTCGAAGTCGTTACGTTATCTCCAGAACACGATATCATCTTGAGGAAACGCGGAGCCAGTGTCGCTGCGTACCCAAATATGCTCATAAGTGCTCCCGCTGGAGCACTTGAACCTCTTCCTGGGATAGAACAGCCTTCCGTAATCGGTACCTTCATTCGTGAATTACACGAAGAAGTTTTTGGTGGACCGGAATCTGGAGTATCAGTTTCCGTGTTGCGACGGGAAGAACATATAGTATCTCTCTCGGGTACGTTGACCTATCTTGGATTCATGATCGATTTACTGCGACTTGAAGTTGACATCTGTTTACTCTTCAAGCCATCCACGAAATGGTGGGATAAATACAGCCCGCGATTCCGGCTAAATTGGGAGTTTGCGAGCGGTGCAGTTCAATACACTTCACTCGCCGACGCCTATGCTCTACTCGGGACAAGTCCTGCCAGCTTCGTTCCAAGCGCTGCCGTAGCGATCGCGGCCTCCTACGGGGGTTCGAATCCCTGAAAAGATGGAGTATTGGTGTTTGAGTTCGAGTCCCATGCGGGCTCTGCCCAAAAAGCGGCCGTCTTGTACCTTTCCTGCAACATTCGTAATCATGAAGAAACCCGCCTTTCAGCGGGTTTTGGTCTAACCACGGGCTCCTGCTACAACACGTATTTGGGTCTCTGAAAAGACGTCGGGTGTGGGCGATACAGGAATCTCACTACTCGTCCCTCGACTTCGCTCGGGACTGCGTTCACGAACCCCTCGGTTCGTGGACTCCGCCATGGGGAAACTACAGTTTCCCCGACCCCTTTCGTGTTCGAATCCTGTAGAATCCGTCTATAACGAAAAGAAACCATACACAAGGCATGGTTTCTTTTTCATTGTGGGCGATACAGGACTCGAACCTGTGACCTCTTCCATGTCGAGGAAGCGCTCTAGCCAGCTGAGCTAATCGCCCTACGGCTTTAACTTTACAAAAGGTGCGGCATGAAGACAAGCGCACCGATGAGCACGGCGACGATGGTTGCGATGAGCACGCCCGCCGCGGCGGCGTCTTTGATGTGCCGCGCATTCTCGTCGTGATGGTTCACCAGCGCGTCGACGTGCCGCTCCAGCGCGAAGTTGATAAATTCTGAACAGAACACGAGCGCGATAGCGACGAGGAGCAGCCCCCACTCGACCGGCGCAAGCGAGACGAAGAACCCGGCGATGAGCACCGCGGCGGCGGCGGCGGCGTGGATAGTAAAATTGCGCTCCCGTGTCACGAGTCTCACGCCATTCCCCGCATTTTCGAAGCTCTTCCCTAGGGCGCGCAGTTCCCGTACCACGAAATCAACACCGAGCCGTTCGTAGTGGTGTGTGAGCGTCCCGAACGAAGCGAAGAGGAAACTTGCGAGCAGCCACCACGCTATATTCTCAAAGAGGGCAAGCTTGCATACCAGAAGCACCAACGCTCCGCAGACGGCGACGATGCCCGTTGCCGCGAGCACTTCCCGCGCACGCTTCACGAGAATTTCCCGAAACTCGCTCCGCACCCACAGGAGCATGAGGAACGGGACGACCGATGCCGAAGCGAGCGCTCCCCCACCGTGCAGGAAGAGCCATGCCCAGAACCCTCCTCCGATCGCCGCGAGCACCAAGGACCACGCGAGCGTGTGCAGGTATGTTCCGTGCTTTTTCATATCACGTGCCGAGGGTGGGAGTCGGACCCACATGCCTTGCGGTACCAGCTCCTAAAGCTGGCGCGTCTGCCAGTTCCGCCACCTCGGCTTTATCACAGTGTAAAACGCTGATGATAAAAAGCAAAACACGATTTGACTTTTGCCCATATTTATGCTATTTTATAGCCAGTAAATACGGATTCCGCGCTTGGCGCGGAACACCGGAAATCACATACAAAGTCCGTCGGACTTTCATATGAGATTGAACCGATAGAACGGGTAGAGGAGGAACACATGACAACATTCCTATGGATCGTGCTCTCATTGGGCATTGCCTCTCTGGTAATGGTTTTCACCCTCCAGGGATTCGGACGGATTCCTGCGCAACCGCCTCACCAGGGAGTCGTGGTATTCTGGGGAAGACGCCGGAGGGATAAAGGCGGCAAGACAAAATACAAGAACGAAGGACTGTACTGGTATTTTCTCAAAGGCGTATTCGTCAACGTCCTGCCCGTGAACGTCGAGCGGAACCCGATCGAGATCAAGGCAACGACCCGGACGCCGGACAATGCCGAAGTCGAAATCACCATCTCGCTCACGTTCCAACCGCTCGCCACGCGTCTCATCGAATACCTGAACAGCGGTGGAAGCGAAGGAGTTGTAAAAAATCTGAGAGGACAGCTCGAGGAACGCCTCCGTGAATGGGTCGAGTCCAAGCGGGAAGGTCCTATGACCTGGGAGGAATTGTATGCCTCAAAACTCGAGGCAACGTCCGTCCTCGTCAAAAAGATATTCGGGAACAGACCCCTTGACCTGCCACAGAAGATCAAGGACGAAATTCCCGAATACAAGTTTCTGCTGCGACTCTACTTCAGCAAACCACCGTTGGGCAACGATGAAGCAGGTAAAATCAAGGACAGCGAAGTCAAAGGGTGGATCGCCGATGATTGGAAAAAACTCAGAGAAAAACTCGCGGAGATCTACGATGGTGACGAGAAACCGGAAGCGGTACGCGAAATCGTCGAGGCCGGTTTCCCCGACCTTCCGAGCGACATCCAGGAGATTCCCACGTACATTCTACTGCTTTTCTTCGAGAGCCCGCCACCGGAAAAGGATAAGCTTCCGGAGAACGTTCAACCGTGGGCTGAGGACAACTGGAAGAAGGTAAGAGACAAACTCGATATCTACTACCAGTATGAAACCAAGGAAAAGAAGTACGAGATCGTCCGAAGGGCTGTCGAAGCGCGGCGGAAAAGCATCAACGACCTGCGAGACGGCAGAGGCCGCTACAACATCCTCGACCTCGGCATAGAAGTCCAGCGCTTCAATGTGAGCGACATCGAAGTTCTGGGAAAAGCGAAGGAAGCCGCTGACTTGAAAGCCGAACGCAAGCAGGAGCTTGAAGCCGCGGAAATCGCCATCAAAAACCTCGGCAGTCGCGTGACGCAACTCAAGAAACAGCTTCTCGAGCAGTTCCCCGATCTCGGCGGCAAACTCGATGACCGCATGCTCGAACGCATCATGTCCTATGTCCAGGTGGAGCTCGGGAAGGCAACGAGGGAAATCAAGACCTTCGATTTCCCGCCCGAAGTCGTCTCGGCAATCGGCCGCATCCTCGGAGGAGGTAGGTGATGGCAGAGGAAAAGAAAGGCGCACTCCAGCAGGACGTCAAACTGTCCGGGTGGATATCGTTCTTCGCCGTTCTCGCCGTCCTTGCCGCGCTCATCTTCACAATCGGACTGCTCGTCCATATTCACTCGGCAAAACCCACGCCGGCGACGCAATCAACGAGCATCCCGCCTACGCCGGACCAAAAAAAGTTGACGGACGACGTGAAGAAGTTCATCACGCAGGGTCAGCAGGCGGTTACGACATACCAGTGGAGCGCATTCGAGCACGCGGAGTTCTCTCCCCTGCCGGGTTATACCTACTACATCGTTTTCGACAAACCCGGCGAGATGGTACGAGTCAACTTTGAGGCCTTTGGCCCCATGCGTTACTCCATCACCTCCGCAGAACATGGTTTCACCACACTCACGAGTGACGGGAGGGTTATCCCGGTCCCCGCAGGAGATGCGGGGCGAGCAATATGGCTCGGTCCATCCTACCATCTCAAGGTGCAGAGTGAAGCACCACAGACCATCGTGATTCAAACGGGGCGTGTCTAAAAAGCCCCGCGCAGCTTTACGCTGCGCGGGGCTCTTTCTTTTAAATGCGCTTCGGAATTCCGGTGTGACTAAAACTGTGGCGTCGTGGGTCCCGTACTGGGGACAGACGTTGCCGGTGTTATGACGTTCGTAATCAGCGGTCTTATACTCGTTGCGAGTATGGCGACCACAATGGCAACGATCGCATAGATGAGTACCGTCTTTGCTTTTTTGACTTTTTCCTCATCTCCGCGTGCCGTCACATAAAGCATAGCTGCCCAGATGATGAATCCGGCGGTAATAAGCCAGAAAAACCACAGGAGCCAGGTATAAATATTAGTAGCCACCGTTTGGACTTGACTTACGCTCGTGATGACCTGTGCCGACACCAGGAAGGGGAAGGTTGTTGCCGCAATGGCGGCGATGGCAAGGACTTTTTTCATTTTGCGTGGCATATTCCATTGGTTTAATACCGACCTTGGATGTTTGTCTTAGCGTACCACATTACCGACGCAGTTTCTACTTTCTTATGGCTCGAGTGCCGGTAGGTTCGGTGCGCTTGTTGGGGGCGTACCGCTTAATACATCATGAATAAGACTCGTCACCCCGCCGGCGATGAGCAGTATCGCGTAGCCGATGACTACGTAGATAATCGTCTTCCGACCCCGCTTGAATTTTTCCTCATCCCCTGCCGAGAAGAGCATCTGATACGCGCCGACGAGCACCATGATAGCGACGAGCGGTACGGCGATAATCTGCAGTTGATTGATAGTGTTCTGTATGACTGTTCCCACGTCGCTCGCGCCGAGCGGGTTCTCGAGGGTTATATCCGATCCGCCCGATTGAGCGAAGGCGGTGTTTATCAGCGTGTATACTATGCCGAACATACTATGAGCACGTTATGGGATTCCACGGTAGCGGCGTGCTGCCCGATATGATTAAGATGACTTCATTTACGACGAGCCACGCGGCGAGCGCGATGACTACTCCTATTATAGCACTCGTCATCACGCTTTTCCCGCTTTTGAAGCGCTCCTCATTCCCCGCCGAGACGAGCATCAAGACGGCGCCGTAGATAATCATGAGGACCGCGATGGAGGCGGCAAGATTCCTCAACACAATCGCTAGGTTCGCCGCCACTTTTACCATGTCGCAGAAGGAGCAGACAACGGGGATTTTTTCACCATTGGGAAGTGTGGTTGTTTGAGGTACGTTGCATGTCACTGGGTACCCTCCGTTATCGGATTGATCCCAGATTGAGAGATTAAACGGATTCGCCGCATGGGCGGCAAACGGCGACGCGAATGCTATAAAGGCAAGGAGTGCAACACTGAAGATAATGGTGAATTTCATTGATTTCATCGTTTGTGCGTTAAAATCTCGGTGTCATCAGGTTCGTGAGTTGCGCCGCCGCGTCCTGCAGTACCGGGAGCGTCGACGGTGCCGTTCCGGCGTTTTGTATCATCGTGACGAAGATGCCGTCCGTTTGCGTGCTGTCCGGGTCCTGCCATGCTTCCCCGACGAGCGCCTGGCGCGCGAAGACGCCGAGTGAACCGCTCCCCGCGTACTTCGCGATGAGCGTCCGCAGGGCGGGCGGCTGCTTGCTCTTCAGCATGTACCCTTCGGCATACGCCGGATTCGTCGCCATGCCCCGTACGAACGCCCACGCGAGCTGCGGCTGCTTCGATTGCCGGGCGACCGTCCAGCCCCAATAGCGCGCATACGTCGCCTTCACGGTCGATGAAGCGAGTTGCGGCAATTCGGCGACGCCCATATGTATGAACGGTGCCTTTTCCGCGATGATATGCATCCCCTCGTCGTCATCGATAAGCATTGCGAGGCGTCCCGCCGCGAACATGTCGCGCGCATTCGGGAGCGAAGCGTCCCACGTATACGCCTGCGATGACGGGCGGGCGAACTGGAGGTAGAAATTCAGCGCGTCCGCCGCATCTTGCGTCGCGAACGCACCTCTCGTGTATGCGCCATCGGTAACGCTCACGCCTTTCTGATACCAGAGGGCAGAGACGATATCCTTCGCGTTCGGGATATTTCCCGCCGTGCCGAGTGCAATCGCCGATTGCGCAACGGTGCCGCTCGCGTATTTCGTGAGTTGCGGCACGACGCTTTGCACGCCGCTCCACGTCGTCGGCGGCAGCGCGACACCTCCGGCATTGAAAAGGTCTTGGTTGTAAATCAAGGCAAGCGTGTCGATGGAGAGCGGGAGGGCGTAGACGAGGTTGTGATAGACAAAGTCATGCGCGACCGTATCGGGAAAATCGGCGCTCACCTGCGCCGCCGAATATACGCTCGCGGGAAGCGGGAAAATCTTGTCCGCCTCGTTCCGCGCGTCGCTGTTTTGCACTTCAAAGATGTCGGGTCCCTGCCCGGCGGCAAGCGCGTTCACGAGTGCGCTCTCGTAGATTTCGCCGTCCGTAAAGCCGCGGTATGCAATCGTCACGTTCGGATACGCCTTCTTGAAGGCCGCGAAAATATCGGAGTAGTTGTTCCCGTCGTCAAGCCCCCACATCGAGAGCGTCGCGGTCACGTTCTGCGGGCTGTTCTTCTTCCCTCCCGCAACGATGCCGTACACGATGAGCACGCCGAGGAGCGCGACGGCAACGAGTACCCCGATGACTGCAATGGTTATTTTCTTGTTTCCCATCAACTAGAATGACGTTGAATCAACGACGCGGTCACCGGCCTCGAGGCGCATCAGGCGCACGCCCTGCGTATCCCTCCCCGCCGTTTTGATTTTCTTCGGGTCGAGCTGGATGACGTTCCCCTTCGCCGAGAACGCGATGACGCCTTCCGTATCGGGGTATATGAGCTCGGCTGAGGCGATGAGACCTGTCTTCGTCGTCACCTTCGCCGTCTTCACGCCGGCTCCGCCGCGCCGCTGCACTTTGTAGCGCTTCAGCTCCGTCTGTTTCCCAAATCCCTTTTCGGTCACGACGAGGAGTTTCATGTCTTTCGCTTCACCCTTATGTATTATATCAACTCCCGTGACGGTGTCGTCTTTCTTCAGCCGCACCGCGGCGACGCCGGCGGCCGCGCGCCCCATCGCTCGCACGTCGGTCTCCTTGAAGCGTATTGCCTGCCCCCGTCGCGTCACACAGATGATTTCTCCCGCCCCGTCCGACGCCTTTACCCACCGCAGCGTATCGTCGCCTTTCAGCGTCACCGCGACGATGCCGCTCCGGCGAACGTTCTTGAATTCGCCGAGCGCCGTGCGCTTGATGAGCCCCTTGCTCGTCGCCATCGTGAGGTATGTCTTACCCATGTCCGTGTCGTGCGGGAATGCGATGAGCGCCGTAATCGATTCATTCTCCGGTATCTCGAGGAACGATTGCACCAACTTCCCCTTCGCCACCCTGCTCGATGCGGGAACTTCGTAGGCGCGGGTGCGGAACACTCTCCCGCTCTGCGAGAAGAACAGGAGGTCGTCGTGCGTATTTGCGACGATGAGCTGCGCCACCGCATCGTTGTCTTTCAGCGCCGAAGCGCGCAGGCCCCGTCCGCCCCGTCCCTGCGTCTTGAAGCTTTGCGGCGGCATCCGCTTCACATAGCCGTCTTTCGTAAGGAGAATCACCGTCTCCTCCTTCTGCACGAAATCCTCGTCACTGAACTCGCCGACGCCGCCTTTCACGATATGCGTCCGGCGCGCATTGGCATACTTTTCCTTGATGCCCTTCAGTTCTTCCACCAATACCTCAATGAGGCGCTTCCGGCTCTTCAAAAGCAGTTCCAACTCCTTCACGAGCTTCCGCTTCTCTTCCAGCTCGTCCTCGATTCTCTTGCGCTCGAGCGATGCGAGCGTCTGGAGGCGCATCTCGAGAATCGCATCCGCCTGGATGGGCGTCAGCTCGAATTTTTTCACCAGATTCGCGTGCGCGTCGGCGCGGTCCTTCGATTTCTTAATCGTCGCAATCACGGCGTCGATTTCCTCAAGCGCTTTCACGAGCCCTTCGAGAATGTGCGCCCGCTCTTTTGCCTTACCGAGGTCAAACTCGGTGCGGCGGCGGACGACGTTTTCCCGGTGCGCGAGGAACGCCGATAGGATATCCTTTAGCGAGACGACGCTCGGCTGGATGCCGCCCTCGAGCGCCACCATATTGAAATAAAACTTCTTCTGGAGTTCGGTGTGTTTGAAAAGATAGTTCACGATGCGCTGAGGAACCACGCCCGCCTTGAGGTCGATTGCGATTCTCATCCCTTCGCGGTCGGATTCGTCGCGGATGTCTTTGATCCCCTCGAGCTTTTTCTCCTGCACGAGTTCCGCGATTTTGGTGATGAGGTCCGCCTTCACCACCTGGTACGGTATCTCGGTCACCACAATGCGCGTCATTCCCTTGTTTTCTTCCACGTCCACGGTCGCCCGCACCGTAACCGCGCCGCGCCCCGTCGCATACGCCCGCTCGATATCGCCCGCGTCGTGAATCGTGCATCCCGTCGGAAAATCGGGACCGGGGAGCTGTTTCATCAGCTCCTTCACGCTCGCGTCCTCGTGTTCGGCGAGATATGTGAGCGCATCAATCGTTTCCCCCAAGTTGTGCGGCGGAATCGACGTCGCCATACCGACTGCGATGCCAAGCGTGCCATTCACGAGAAGATTCGGAAACGCCGAAGGGAGATACACCGGCTCTTTGCGGGTGTTGTCGTAGTTGTATGTCCAGTCGATCGTCTCCCGCTCGATATCACGAAGCATTTCCTCGCCGATGGCGGTAAGGCGACACTCCGTATACCGCATGGCCGCCGGCGGGTCGCCGTCAATCGAGCCCCAGTTCCCCTGTCCTTGGATGAGCGGGTGGCGGAGCGAAAAATCCTGCGCCATACGCGCGAGGGCGTCGTACACCGCGCTGTCGCCGTGCGGATGGTATCGCCCCAAAACCGCGCCGACGACGTTCGCTGACTTGCGGAAGCGTGCACTGTGCGTCAGCCCGTCATCCCACATCGCCCACAAGATGCGCCGCTGGACCGGTTTCAAGCCATCCCGTATGTCGGGGAGGGCGCGGGCGACGATAACCGACATCGCGTAGTCAAGATACGACTCCTCGAGCTCTCTCGTGATTTCCCGCTCGCCGAATCCCGGCTGCGCGCTCTCCGGTATTTCTTTATTTTCCTTGTCCGCCATTGTCGAACTGATATTCGTAACTCTTTCCCTGCACGGCGTTCCGCACGCCGTCCACTACATAGCTTATCTCCGCACCCGCCCAGTTGACAATCCGCTGCACGCCCCGCTCGAATGTTTTGAGCAGTCCATCGCCGTTCGAGGAGGGGACCCCGCTCGCTTCTGGCAGTGCGGCTCCGCTCGCCGCAGGTACCGTCGTGCTTGTATCCGAAGGACCGACAAGCGGCGCTATCTCGGCGTTCATGTAGCCGATCCATGCGGCGATGACGACAACGATTGAAACCGCTACTGCTGCCGTTATCCACCGGCGTTTCCGCGCGTCGTCCGCCATCCGGAGCGTTCGCAGGAAATGCCGTGCATGTTCACGGAACGTTTCTATACGAGACATCGTATGCGCATGCTCCCCTCCTCAAGCTCGTTCTTTTTAAAAACAAGTTTCTCTTCCGCGGAGCACGCTTCCGCTCCGAATTCTTCAAGAAACGGTTTCACATCTTTCGCATAGAGCGGGACGATGATGGATGGCTCCAGTTGCCGGAGCAGCGTCCCGATTTCCCGCGCCGCCTCTTTCCGTCCGTCCACGATCGCCACGTCTATGTCGCGGAGCCGTTCCTGTATGTTGTCTTCCGGCAACACACGGGCGGTGCCGAAAAGCGCGAAACCCACGTCATCGAACCGAACCGCGTAGATAGTTTTCCCTCCCGCCTGCCATCCTTCCACCCGCACGCCTCCCGCTTCGTACTCTCCGGCGTGGCGGATGACGAAAATTTGGCTCTCCTCCCGCATACCCGTCGTCCCGTCGTCTTCATCGGTGTAGAGGGCAAGCTGCGCGCCCCGGAACGAGCGCTCATCCGTCGGGTTCACCAAGACCGTCGTTTTCCCCGACTGCAGTTTCACATACCCGTCTCCGTGGCGAGTGATAATCATTATTCTCATTGTATCCTGCGAGGCACTAAAGCTCAAATGAATTATGGCGAAATTCTGTATCTGTGGATAACTTTATGGGTATCCGATACCCATAATTTGACTCTTTTCGCCTCTTATGGCATCGTATAGCCAGACCTTTCCCAAGTCCTGCGTTGCAGGACGTCATGTGAGGGAAAGCATTTCCGAACCGCGCAGGGGGTATCCCATGAAACGGATTACTATGGGCACGTCGCGAGTCCCGGTCCTTCTCTTGGCGGGGGTGGCGGCGTTGATTGCGCTCGGCGCAATGGCGTGCCAGCTTCCGGCGGATGTCGCGAAACAGGTTAAGACAGACCTTACTTACCAGGATTCGCCGAACTGGTCGGGCTCGAGTTGGTCCGCGACAAGCAGCGGAACGACTCTCTATAAGGTAGTCGTCACCGCCTCGTCGTCGACGTACTCTGGATTCAGCGTTACGGCAACGACGACCACGCTGTCGTTTAACTCGGACAGCACATTCACGCTCACCGCCACGACCGCGTACGATGCTTCGAATGCGAACGCGAACTACATCTCGGACAACCTCTACTACTCTCTTTCCTCCATCTATCTCAATCCACCAGACCTCGCGATGGGCGGAACGGCTTACGTCGATTATCCGCAGGATTACTACGCCAGGGGGGCGTGGATTAACGGCGTGTGGTACGCATATTCATATTATTCCTTCACCCCGTTTTCGTATTACTCAATTGGAAGCACCACAACGACATACAATGGAGCCACCGTCTACCCGGTCACCTATACTCCGCCCGCATTGTCAACAAACATAAACGGCAAGACCATAGAGACGGATACGATTTCCGGGACGTGGGCGCTGACGAACGCGACGAATGACCCGACGAATACTACGCAGGAGGCAATACTGACGCCCACCTCCGAAACGCAGGTCTTCAATGATTACGCCGGCTCGTCGACTGTGACGACTACGTACAACATAGCGCCTCCCACTATCCCAACCGCGACCCTTTCTCCTTTCCCGACGCAGAGCCCTTCCGGGAAGAGCACGTTCGGGCTCCTTTACGACGGCGTGACGCTCTACCTGGACTGACTCTTATCTTGGCTCTTGAGAGCATATACTCTCAAGGGCCTTTTACATTGTGGTTCGTCGATTCCATCTCCGTCCCGCAGCACCATTGTGCTATAATGAGCAGTATGAAGCGCATCCTCCAGAACCCCTTCTTCTATCTCT
>CAZAZV010000012.1:0-20932 GCA_964489845.1 uncultured Candidatus Saccharibacteria bacterium | reverse complement strand
ATGAACATCACTATACAGCCGCACCCCTGCCCCATCAAGACGCGCAAGAAGCTCCCGATTGCGCTTCGTTTGAAACCAGCCATACACGCTCTCCGCGACCACCGGCCCGATGTCTTCGAGTCCCTCCAGCTCCGCCAGGGAAAGTTCGTCAAAGGCACGGAGCAGTTCCTTCGGCTTATCGGCGCCGGAGACCAACGGATAACCGGCGAGTGTGGCTGCGGTGACCTCACCGACATGCAGAATGCCGAGCGCGTAGATGAACCGCCGCAGGGGAATTCGCTTGCGGTCCTGTATCGCCGCGACGATGTTCCGCGCCGACGTTGTTCCGAAACCCGGAAGCGCCGCGATGTCGCCCTCATGAAGCGTAAAGAGGTCCGCCGCGTCGCGGATAAGCCCCGCATCGAGGAATACGTCAATGTTCCGTGGTCCGACGCCGACGATATCGAAACCATCCTCCGACACGAAGTGATACAAGAGTTCCCGATGCTGCGCGGCGCATTTCGGGTTCGAACAGCGGAGAAACACGCCGTCCCGTTTCACGGGCGAGCCGTCAACGGGGCACTGCTTCGGCCGCTGCACGGTTCGTTCTTTCCCCGTACGGAGACGCTTCAAAACCTGTGCTACCTGCGGTATCACGTCGCCCGCCCGGTTCACGATGACCGTATCGCCGATGCGTACGCCGAGCCGCTCTATCTGGTCGAAATTATGGAGCGTCGCGTGCGTCACCGTCACGCCCCCGATTTCAACCGGCTCGAGCTCGGCAACCGGCGTAATGACGCCGGTCCTCCCCACCTGAAACGCGATGTTTTTCACCTTCGTCGTCGTCTCGAGCGGAGAAAACTTGTACGCGATCGCGGCACGCGGCGCTTTGCCGATGAACCCCGCCCGCTCGAAAAGCTGGTTGCTGTTCACAATAACGACAACGCCGTCGATTTCGTACGAAAGCTTGCTCCGTTCCTTCCCCCACCGGTTGCGGAACGCGATGACGTCCGAAAGCGTGCGAAGCCGCTCGTTGTGGGGGTTTGTTTTAAAACCGAGCTCGTGGAGCAGCTTGTGCTCCGTCTCATGAAGCTCGGTTATGTCACCGATGATGTCGTACGCGAAGAAATCCAAGCTGCGCCCTGCGGTCACCTTCGCGTCGAGCTGGCGGACGGAACCGGCAGCGAGATTGCGCGGATTCGCGTACGGCTCCTCCCCCCGCCGCGCGCGCTCCCTGTTCGCGCGCGCGAATTCTTTTTTGGAAAGGAACACTTCCCCGCGAACCACTACGCGGCGGGATAAACGAGGGTGCTTGACGTCGTTGAGTCGGAGCGGTATCGCTTCGATGGTCTTGAGATTATTCGTGACGTCCTCACCAATGCGGCCGTTCCCTCTCGTGGAACCCCGTACGAAAAGTCCGTCTTCGTAGACGAGTTCCATCGCGAGCCCGTCGAGCTTGAGTTCGCAATAAAACCCGTCCTCGCTCCCCTCGATGCGGGCATGGGCGGCGTCTTCCGCACGCGAAAGCCACGCGCGCATATCTTCCTCGCTGAACGCGTCATTGAACGAGAGCATCGGCTCCGCATGTTCGGCTTTCTTGAATTTTTTGAGCGGCTCGCCGCCCACCCGCTGCGTCGGCGAATCGGGTGTCACGAGCGAAGGAAATTCGTTCTCCAAATCCCACAGCTCTTTCTTGAGCGCATCGAGCGCCGAGGGAGCAATGGTCTCTTTGTCGAGTACGTGGTACGCGTAGCGGTGACGGTCAATCTCCGCTCGTAATTTCAAAATCCGTTTTCGTGCCTCCGCGATATGCATCTTACTATGACGACGTGAAAACGGTTTGCAGAATGCGCTCTGCCGAACGCGGATACGTTCCGCTCTGCCCGTCCGACGTCACGGTTATCACCCCGCCCGCGACGGTCGAGTTCAGCGTGAAGCACGCATTGGGGTCGACGCTAAAACTCACCCCCGCGTCGCTGCAGCTGATATTCGTGAAAGAAGACGGGCAACTCGGATCTCCCTTGAAATAGCACCAGCTCGCATACTCGAGCCCCGTATCGGCGGTGAAAACCGCCTGCGCCGACGACTCCGCGTCGTTCACCTGCCGAATCTGATGCAGGACGAGCACGCCGCCGATAACCGCCGCGGAAATCATGATTCCGGAGAGTATCATAATAGAGAGAAGCATCACCTGCCCCGTAATGCAACTTCGGCTGCGTGCAGCCTCGCGCCTTCGGCGCATGCCGAAGTTGATATACGGGGCCTGCCCTGCATTGCGTCGTTTGTTTCTCATGATGACGGTGGTGATGCCTCTTCGGGCAAGATACGCGCCTCTACGGTCGTCTGCAATTCTTCCGTATACGCATTTTGCGCATCGCTCGGCTTCACCCACATCACAATGGTGATGCGCCAAGGATTGTTGTTACCGGTAGTGGCGGGCTGCGTCAGGATGAAGTCGAGCTTCTCAATCGATGTCCCGTTTGAATTGAGCTGCCCGTAGTAATCCGCGCTACCGCTCGTGAGGAGCGTCGCATTCCCGCCGGAATCGTCCTCCGAGCGCTCCACGTCGGAACCGTTGAGTCCATACCCCACGGTGATGGGATTGCCGCCCGCCGCGGCTCTATTGAAGCAAACGACCTCCCCCGACGCGGTGGGACTCGAAGCGGGCGGGGTCGGCGTACACGAACCCCAACCACCCACGATCTGAAAATCGTACCCTTGTCGTATCTCGCGTGCGATGCGCTCCAACATAAGTCCCGCATCGCTCGTCGCCACCATGATCTCGTTCGCCTGCCGCTGGGTTTGTACCGCGCGCACGAAAATGCTTGATATGATCGTCGCAGCGACAAGGAACACCGACATACCGACGAGCACCTCAACGAGCGTAAACCCGGTAATATAACTTCGGCCATTCATGCCTTTGCGCCTTCGGCGCATGCCGAAGTTGATGTACTGGGTGAATCTTTTTGTATTCCTTTTTCTCATGGACTTGTCTTTGTCGCCGGTCTCCAGTCAAAAAAATGCTCTTCGACCGATACGCTGTCCGTCCCGCCGCCCCGCATCGCCCACGTCACCGTCGACACGACCCGGAGCTCCTCCGAACCGCGCAGGTTGGCGATGGTTATGGAGCGCTGGTACGGCGTGCCGGTCCCCGAATCGTAACCGTATAGTCCGCTCGTCGAATCGTATTTAAGCGGCACGGAACCGTAATCCGTCCCGGCATGCGTGATACCGCCGAGAAGCGCTGTGCTGTCGTATTGGATTCCATAGCCGGTATCGTCGTCCAATCCCGTATTCCATGCCCGATCAGCGACGTGATTCATGTCGACAATCCCCTTTACCGCCTCAACTCCCTCCGCGGCGAGATACGTCGCGGTCAGCTTCGTCCCCGCATCCCTCGCGATGCCGATTGACTGGGTGAGCAGGTACAGAAACCCCAAAAGCCCCACGAGACCGATGGATACGGCAACCGCGCTCTCAATCAAAACCTGTCCCGAGCAATGCTCGTGGCGAACCCGTCGAATCCGCCTGTTAGGTTGTGATTTGTCCCGATGCACTGATGGTGATGGTGATTGAGTTGCTTCCCAGAGCAAGCGTGATGCTCGCAGGCAAGCTGGCGCCGTCGTTGACCTTTGTCACGATTTCCGGCGGAATGAACGCGATATCCGTCACGGAACCGGAGATTGTCATAGTAACTCTGTTGCTCAACGTATACGTCTCACGCGTTTCCGACGGGGCTGAACCGAGATCGCCGCTGCAATCTGTATACCCGACCAGTTCGATCTGGGGGATCGACGGGTCGAGCTTGATTCCGTACGCACACACGTCGGTTGAACCGGGTTCGTACCCCTTGAGCGCCAGTTCCCGCGCGCGCATAAGATAATCCGTCACCGCCGCCTCGTCGCGGAGCAAAATCGCCTGGTCTCGGTTCGACGAGCTGTACCCGATCGCCATCGCCGAAAGAATGAGCACCACCGCGATGGACACCATCACCTCGGCAAGCGTGAAACCGGCGCAACGGGCGAACCCCTTCATGCCTTCATTATAACAGCGAAAAGTACACCTGTAACAGTTGATGACCGAAGAATATGGTGACAACCATGCCGCCGACAATGAACGGCCCGAAAGGCAATTTATCCCGCCACCGCTTGCGCCCCAGAAGGAGCAGCGTGCCTCCGACGAGTCCGCCCGCGATGAATGCGACGAAGAGTGACAAGAGTATGTCCGGTAAACCGAGGACGAATCCGCCCGCCGCGGCGAGCTTCACGTCCCCCCACCCCATGCCCCTGCCGCGGGAGAGAAGCGCAAAAAGCGCGAAAAACGCGCCGCCGACGAATGCACCGAACGCATGAGTGAGTAGTATGTTCTGAAACGGCAACACGAGAAGTGCGTATTCGCGAACAAAAGAAGCGTTGCCAAACATTCCCGGCGCGGCGTACGCAACCGCGATGAGGGCGGCGCCGAACACGGCGAGCGCAATCGTGAGCGCATCGGGAATAAGATAGTGCCGCGTATCAATAACGACGATGGTGAGCAAGACGAGAAATATAAGCACCCAAACGAGCGATAGGAGCGCCTCGAGAAACGGCGGGGTAAAAATGCCCGCCGCTTCATAGAACGCATGGAGAAACGGCGGCACGCCGAGTGCGATGAATCCCGCCGCAAGTTCGACGAGCGGATATTGGAACGAAATGCGTCCCCTGCACCGCCGGCACCGCCCCCGCTGTACCAAAAAAGAAAGAATCGGCAGGAGTTCAAACCACCGAAGCTGCGCGCCGCACCGCGGGCAATGCGAACGGCCAAGAAGCTGCCGTCCAAAAAGATTCGCGCCCGGCGTGTACCGCAGGATAACGACGTTCAAGAAACTTCCTGCGGCGGCGCCGAGCACGAACCTGATAACCGCGAACATTGTTTAGCTGCCGGTATTCGAACCAATGGAAACGCAGTATGCGCTCGAGTCGGAACACACGCAGCTGGGTGGCGGAATGAGCGGGCTCCCGATGGGGCTCACATTGTCGTTCGAGTTGTACCCCGAAATACCCGACTGCCGGTCATTTTCGAGACAAGCACCGAGCACATACGACTGCGAACTCTTACGGATGTAGGCATATTTTCCGCCCTGCGGGTCCTCGGGCAGCTGCTGGTCCTTCAGCGCCTGATACACATCAAGCGGATACGTGCCGTTCGTAAAGTAATAATTCTCGAGACCGTTCTGTATCTCGCGGATGTCGGCGATGCGCCGCGCATCGCGGGCGCGCGTCCGCGCCTCGGAGAGACCAACCAAGACCGCGGACGACAGGAGTCCGATAATCGCGACAACCACGAGCATCTCAATGAGCGTGAACCCAGTAATACAACTTCGACCATTAAGAGCCCCGCGCCTTCGGCGCGTGCCGAAGTTGATATACTGGGTGAATCCTCTTTGGTTCTTCATCGCCTTCCCTCCATTCACCTCAAGGGGTTACGCAGTAAGCCGGCGCGGCGGCTATGCCGTTGGGACAAGTGCCGGCGCTGTAGTTGTTTTGGTCGGGGTTCTCGAGCTTAATGCCGAGTTTGTACGAAAGACTGCTGCTTGTCGTTTGGTACAGGTACGGACTGTTCTGGGGGTCAACGGGACAGCCGGGTGCCACTGTAGCTCCGCTGGGAATGCTGACACCACTCGAGCACGTCGAGTCAGGAGCGGTATAACCGATTGAATTGCTATAATTCGTCTCCAACTTGTTCTGTATCTCGCGGATATCGGCGATGCGCCGCGCATCGCGCGCCTTGGACCGCGCGCTCGACAAACCGACGACCACGACCGAACTCAAGATGCCGATAATCGCGACGACCACCAGCATTTCAATAAGTGTGAAACCTTTTTGTTTGTTCATAGCTCTTAACACAATGATGTGTCCGACCTTATCTAAGCCGTTACTCCCATTATATCACAACTCGCATGCTCAAATCATCCTTCCTGTAATCTGGATTCCCGCGTACGCGGGAGCGGGAGACATCAGAAAACCTTCGACAGATTATACAGCGGCAGCAGGATTGACGCAAAAAGCAGCCCGACCATCACGCCGATGACTACCATCATAATCGGCTGAATGAGCGATACGAGATTCTCCACCGTATCATTAACCTGCTGCGTGTAAAACGAATTGATTTTATCGAGCAATTCCTCGAGACGACCCGTTGATTCTCCGACGGAAACCAGTTGGGCGACGAGCGGCGGGAAATCGGAGCTGTTCTCGAGCGCCTTCGAGAGCAGGACGCCGCGTCGCACCTGCATCGCGGCATCCTGGAGCACACTCTGGTACACCACGCTCCCGACAGTGTGTGCAGTGATTTCAACCGCTTGGGGAATCGTAAGGCCACCTTTGATGAGCACGCGCGCCGATTCCGCAAACCGTGCGAGGTACATCTTCTTGAAAAGTTGCCCGAAAATGGGCATCCGGAGCACGAGCTCGTCCCGCACCCCCTTCCCCTCCTCCGACTGGAAATAATCAAGCAGAACAAGGACGATCGCCGCGACGCCGATGAGAACCGCCCACCACCAATGCTCGGTAAACGTTCCAATGGCGAGCACCGCCTGGGTATAAACCGGGAGTGGCACGTTCGATTCGGCGAAAATCGGCGTAATCTGCGGCAACACAACGCTCACGACAATGCCGACAACCACGATGAAAAGTGCGACAACGAACGCCGGATACATGAGCGCTCCCCGGATTTTGCTCGTCAGTTCCGCGCGGGCCTCCAGGTGGTCGGCAAGGAAGCTTAATACCTCGCTCAGGCGGCCGGTGATTTCCGACGATTTCACCATATTGATGTAAAACGTGGAAAAGAGCCCCTTTTGCCGCTCCAGTGCCTGGGAAAGCGAGAAGCCCGAATCGACGTCCTGCGCGACCTCCGCAACCGCTTCCTTGAGCACCGGATGATTGGTTTGCCGGTACAGGTTCCGCAAGCTGTCGGCAAGCGGCACCTGTGAAGACAAAAGCGTCGCGAGTTGGCGGGTGAAAATCATCATCTCCGAAAGCTTCACCCGCTTGAAGAGGTTCGCCAAACGGTCGTACCAGTGTTCTTCGACGACCGGCTCGATGTTCAAGACGAAGAGATTGTGGCTCGCGAGGATATTGACCGCCGACTGCCGGTTCGACGCCTCGACGTTCCCCACCTGCAGCTCGCCGTCCTGCGTTCGCGCTTTGTAAACGAATTTATCCATGCTACATCCGCTCGAGCAAAATTCTCAATTCCGACGGGTTCAGCGAGTACGCCTCCGCCTGGTCCATGGAAATTTCCTTCCGCTTCACGCGGCTCGCGAGCGAGCGGTTCAGGGATATCATCCCTTCCTGGACGCTCGTCTCGATGACGAGGTCGATTTGGTAAATCTTGCGCTCGCGGATGAGGTTCCGCACGGCGGAATTCGCGATCATGATTTCCGTAACGGGGACGCGCCCGCCGCCGATGCGCGGAATGAGCCGCTCGGACATGATGGCGACTAAAGTCCCCGCAAGTTGCGACGATACCTGGCTCTGCTGGTTCGGCGGGAACGAGTCGATGATACGGTCGATCGTCTGCGCCGCGGAATTGGTGTGGAGCGTGGAAAATACGAGGTGCCCCGTCTCGGCGGAGGTCATCGCCGTCGCCATCGTCTCGGGGTCGCGAATCTCACCGACCATGATCACGTCGGGGTCTTGCCGCAGGATGGAACGCAGGGCGTGGCGGAAAGAAGGAGTATCCGAACCGACTTCGCGCTGTGAAACGATACACCGGTCCTGTGAGAAAATGTATTCAATGGGGTCTTCAATCGTGATGATGTGTCCCGTGCGTTTATGGTTGATCTCGTCGACAAGCGCCGCCAGGGTTGTCGACTTGCCGTGCCCCGCCGGACCGACGACGAGGATGAATCCCTGCTTCAGGTTGGTGAAGTCGTGCAGGATGGGGGGGAGGTTTAGTTCTTCCGTCGTGCGGATATGCGCGGGCACGAGGCGGAGCGCCGCCGCCATAAATTCGCGCTGAAAGTACACGTTGACGCGGAATCGCGCTTTGTCCTCGTAGCTGTACGACAAGTCGAGTTCCCGTAGTTTCAGGAATTTTTCCCGCTGCTCGTCCGTGAGAAGCGCGAAAACGAGCCCCTGTGTGTCTTCTCCGGTCAGCACATCCTCTTTCGCGATGGGTACGAGCACGCCGTCAATGCGGAGTGTCGGCCGCCGACCCACGGCGATATGCAAATCCGATGCCCCCTGCTTCGCGGTGAGAAGCAACAACTCCTGCAGTTTTTCTCCGTGATCCATGGTTATTCTTCCGTCTCTCGCAATACTTCTTCCAATACGACTTCACCCTCGAGTGCTTTTATCATACCATCCTGCCGCAAACTCACCATACCTTGTCGTTCCGCTTCCTCTCGCAAGGCGCTCTCCGTGAATCCCTTGTTCACGATGCGGGCAAGTTCGCGGGTCATCTCGAACACCTCGAACAAGGCAACCCGTCCCAGCGTGCCGCTCCCACCGCACACGGCACAGGTTCCGCCTGTGGCGAGCGAAGTCGAACCGCCCCGATTGGGTTTATAGACATGATAGGGGGAAGGGAATTTTTTCGTCACGCGCTCCCGCTCGCCCTCCGGCAATGCCTCGAGGCTTTTCCGTATGATTTCCTGCGCCTGCGGAGGCGCCTCCTCTTTCACGGCGCATGCTTGGCACAGTCGAGAAACGAGCCGCTGCGAAATCATGATATTGAGTGCTGAAGGAAGGAGGAATGCCGGCACGCCCAAATCCACGAGCCGCGGTATAACGCCCAAAGAATTGTTCGTGTGCAGCGTGGAGAGCATGATGTGTCCCGTGAGTGCCGCGTTCACCGCAAGGTCGGCGGTTTCGCTGTCGCGAATCTCGCCCACCATAATGATGTTCGGGTCCTGGCGGAGTATCTGTCGCAATCCGGAGGCGAAGGTGTAGCCGATGCCCGGCATGATCTGCGACTGGTTCACGCCTTCGATAAAGTACTCAACCGGGTCTTCCAAACTCAAGATATTCACGTTCTCCTGATTGAGACGGCGCATGATGGCATACAAGGTAGTCGTCTTACCCGCGCTCGTCGGACCCGTGACAAGTACCATGCCGTATGGCGATTCGATCCCGCGCTGCACGACGGAAGCGTGGTACGACCGCAGCCCCAATTCTTCGATGGTCCTCAAACCGGTCGTCGGGTCGAGGACGCGGATGGCGACTTTCTCGCCTGCCGACGTCGGAAACGTGGACACACGGAAGTCGATGTCGCGGCCGAAAATAATCGTGCGGAACCTGCCGTCCTGCGGTTTCCGCGTCTCGTCGAGCTGAAGACGCGAGAGCACTTTCACGCGACTCACCAAGGGGCGACTCAAGCCGACGGGAAGCGAGGCGACGGTGTGCAGCTTGCCGTCGACTCGGAAACGTATCCGGAGGTACGTCCGCTGCGGCTCGATGTGAATGTCGGAGGCGTTGACATCCACCGCCTGACGCAACGTCGAAGCGACGATTTTAATGATGGGAGCGTTTTGGGAGGTCTGTATGCCCTGTTCCAATCCGACGATTTCTCCTTCTTTCGAGACATCGCCCATCTCCTTGACCGCCGCCTCAATCTCATCTTCATACGGCATATATCGCCGCCACACCGCACGCAGCACCGACGGTGTCGTGAGATATACTCCCAAGCTCACGCGCTCGCGCTTTGCGATGAACGTGAGCGCGTTTTGCGCTTCCGTATCATCCGGATAAAGCATCCCCACGACGAGCATGCCTCTGTCTCTCGAAATCGGAACCACCTGATAGGTCCGTGATGTCTCGTACGGAACGAGTTTCAGCACGTCGTCGGGAATGGCGGCCGGCTCGACGCGTTGGTACGGGACGCCGGAGAGCTTGCTTTTCACCTTCGCAAGCGCTTCTTCGTCCGCGGCGCGCTCGCTGTACAGGAGCTCTTCCCCGCTCTTGCCGGAAAGCGTCGCGCTCTGCAACAAGTGCTCGGCTACCTGCCGGTCGACGATGCCTTCCCGAACCAGTGCATCGAAAAGTTTTTTGTCATCCATGCTCAATGTTGTCTGGATTTACGAGCGAGACTCAATGCTGAGCGAAGTCAATTCAGTCACAACATTGAGCACCGAGCACTCAAACCAAACTATGTTCCAATCTTTGTTTTAGCCATCTGACTGACTGACCTCTATGTTTTAACTTCCATTCCCTATCCCTCGCGTCCTCACTTGATTTATATGCTTCATAATATACCAACTCCGGTCTTTTCTCTTTGTGCTCTCTTAGTCTTCTTTTCAAATCATTCGTATACCCTACATACAACGTATTGTTCTTGTGATTTCGCATAACATAGACATAAAACATCGATTTGAGTGCTCGGTGGCGATGATGCTTACCGCTCGCGGAGAATCATCGTCAATAGTGCACGAACGGATTAGCTCTCCCCGGTGTCGGAGTCGTGATGTTCCCGCCGAATTGCCGCAGCGCCTTGAATTGCGGCGAATTGAACAGTGTTTCCGGATTGAAGGTAATTTGCGAGACGCCCTGCAACTGCTTGAACTGCCCCGACGTCGCCACCTCGACGAGCTCCGGTCGCTTGAAAAAGAGGTAGTATGCCGCGATGAAAAGCGAGACGACCACGATGAGCGCGACGGTGATGCCGACCCAATTCTTCTGCTGTTTCTCTTGTTCGATGGTTATGGCCATAGTGAGTCGTGCCGAATTATTCTTGGAAATACGCGTTAAACTCGACCGCCAATTGATACGTGGGCTCTCCGTTTACGGTCGAACCGGTCGGTGTGATATCGAAATTCTGAACATTGAAGACCCGCACGTTCGTCTCGAGGTATTTCACGAACTGCTTCATGTTGTCGTATGTCCCCTGCACGACGATGGTGACATCCATCACGCCGAGGCGTTGTGCGAGCGGTTCTTTCGGGGTGATGAACGGCTCCGGCGAGTTGTCGAATGATTTCAGGGATACGCCGGCCGTCTGCGCAAGCGTCCCCACCTGCCACAACACGTACGGTATGTCTTGAGATATCGGCAATGCCAACGTCACCGTCTCCCGCGCCTGTGCAAACCCCTGGAATTCTTTGATGAGTCCCTCGACGTCGTTCACTGCCTTGGTCTGGTTCCGCAAGGCCGTCTGGTTCGAGTACAGGAGCGCGCGCCGGTCGGAAACGTGCTGGAACTCCGGAACAATCATGCTGGTAATCACAACTAAGAGCCCGATCAGGAACAGTCCCGAGAGGAGGATACTCAACATTCTCTTAGTGGAGGCGCGCATACCCCGTATATCAACCTTGACACCTCTTCGAGGTATCGGAAGTTGTGGTTAGGTTGTGTGTCATAAACCTTTGCATATACCTTGTTTTTACGTCCTCAACGTAGCTGGTCAAAGTTGTATTACGGGGCATGGTCAGCTAATTTGCTTGAAAAAGCTCGCATTCAGGTCGACTTCCAGTATGAAATTGACCGTATTTCCACTGATCGACACGTTTTTCACCGTCACGCCCGCAACGTCGGGTGACTGTCCGAGAATGGTGGTCTGCTCGACGAATGCTTCCATGGTTGCCGCGATTCCCGTGAGAGAAATCGATGCGGTGGGGGCGTCGTACTTCGCTTCGGAGTAGTAGACGAGCGGGAGCGTATGCTGCTCGAGGAAACCAAAAATATTCTGGCTGTATTGCCGGTCACCGAGTGCGCTTTCAAGGTTGACGAGCTGGGAGTAGAAACTCAAGAGTTCTTTCTGCTGACTCTCCGTCACCTGCGCCGCCAGTTGGTCCATTCCCTGCTGAGTCGTTGCAAGCTGGCTGTCGATATATGCGTTGTAGCCGAACTTGAGTCCGACGTAAATGAAAACCGCGAAGAGCAGGAGAAAAAGCGTCGAGAGCATCAGGCGCCACGGCAAACCCGCCGAGGTGACCGGCGCAAATTGTTCCGCAACCGCCTGCCGTACCCGACCGGTATCCTGTTTTTCTGGTTGTATGTCTTCGGGCATATTAGACGTAGAAATATCGCTTCGCTGTTCCGATCGCCACCGCAAGTTCCCGTCCCAACGCATCCGCAGCGGATTCAAGCTGCGGTGCGTAATCGACATCATCGAGTACGCCGGTTTTCACGTACGGGAGCTTCAGCTGTTCCGATATGTGTTCCGGTGTTCCGGCAAGGTTGCCTCCCCCCCCGAGGATCGTGAATTGCTCCACGTTCCTGCCGTATCGGCGCTCGTACGTACTTCGCGTATATTCCGCTTCTTGTATTATAACATCTAAGAACGGCGTAAGTAAGCTCACGAGCTCCGCGGAACCGATGTCTCCCAAAATTCCTTTTTGTTTTTTCAAGAGCTCCGCGCGCGCCATGCCGAGCCCCAAGCCATTGCTCACCGCGCGCGTGATATGCACGCCGCCATAGTCGCTCTGCCGCGCCTGTTTCAGGATACCGTTTTCGCACACCAGCATAGTCGTCGATTCCGCACCGATGTCCATGACGAGCGTCGGTTTTCCGTGCGAGGCGACGGCGCGCGCGAGCGCAAGCGCGTCGAGTTCCATCGTCTGCACCGAAAGACCGGCGGAGGCGCAGATGCGCCCGTAATTCGCGATGAGCTTCTTCGGTATACCCATGAGTGCGAGACGTTGGAACTCGTTCCCCTGCTCGTTCGTGTAACTGTCGACTTTCAGCCAATCCACCTTGACGTCGTTGACGGGCATGGGAATATACTTCTGCGCCTGATACTGCACCACCTGCGCCGTCTCGCGCTCCGAGAGCACGGGGATGTCAAGGAGGGTAAAAAATGACGTAAAGAGCGGCACCGCCGCGAGCGCAACGGCTGATTTCAGTTTCATCTCGGCCGCGAGGAGCGAGAGAAGCCGCGACGCTTCATCCACCACGATATCGAGCGAACTCGTCTGCAACGACAGGTGCGTGTGGCGGAGGTAGTCGCGCGTTTCGAGGATACCGTAGTTCACGAGTACGAAGCGGTCTCCCCTCCGCGCAACTTCCACGACTTTGATAGATGCGGTGCCGAAATCAATGCCGATGACCGAACCGCTCTTCACCGAGTTCACGATGTCTTTGAAAAAGTCCGTGACGCCGCGGAACAACTTCAACTTCATGCCTTCATTATAGAATACTTGTCATTCCGAGCGAAAGGAAGTCGGACTTCCAAATTTCTCTGCAGGAAGTCCGACTTCTATGGTCTTGCACTGCTCACGGTGCGCTCTGTGCTTGCAACCTATTTCTCTATGAATATCCTCCGCTTCACCGCACCGGTGTTGGTTGACGTGGTACCGCCCGGCGGCGTGGGCGCGCCCGTTGGACCATCTGCGACGTCATACGACACAGAGCACGAATATTTGTTTCCACTGTAGAAATTCGCATTGGTGCCGGTAATCACGAGGTTGATGTCGTCGCTCCCGGTATTCCCGAAGTTGGTGTACACAACGGTCGTACTGGCACCCGCCTGATTCGAAATCTGGCTGTAGGTGCATCCGGAACCGGACGGGCACGCCTGCCACGCATACGAAGCGATGGGGTCGGTAGAGGGAACGCCTCCCGACCGGTCAATGCTTGCGTCTCGGAACTGTACGATGGGGCCCGTCACCGGATTGGGCGTCCACGCCACGGTCGGAAGAGGAGCATAGTACGGCGCCATAGTAACGCCCGCTCCGGTATCCACCCATCCCGACTTATCAAAACCGTCAGCAACCTGTACGTACACTTCGTACGTCTTGCCAGGTATGAGCGGAGTGTCGCTGTATGTCTTTGCCGAATCGCTGTATCCGAGTGGGTTCTTGAGCGTATAGACCCCGTTGCCCTGATCGCTCCCGGACACGTTGGTATTCGTGAGTGTGATGCTCTCACCTCCACTGTTCCACGTACATGACGTGTTGCCGCTCGTGCATGTCCATTGAGCGGGGTCGATATTACCGGTCGTATACGTGTCACCTGCTCCGTCGTCGAACCTAACCTGGGCCGCGACGATGGTGCCGCCGGGAGCCGTAAAGACGTCGGGGTCGGAATCGCTCCAGTTCACCATGGTCGCAATGCTGTCCGTCACTTCGCACCAGTTCGGCGTGGTAACCGTATTCCCCGTCGTGCTCACGCTCGGCGGCGTATTCACTCGCGTCGCCGTTACGGCATAGTTGGACCCGTCAAGGGCGGTTCCGCTGAATTTTATCCACCCTCCCACGCTCCCGCCCCATGCGTAACCGGTAAGTTGCGTCTGTGCGGTAGAGGTGCTCGTAAATTGCACGCCGTACATCGTTCCGTCGTTGGCGGCGCCCGCCAGATGAACCCATCCGTCCCATCCTTGCCAATTGTTCCTGCTGTTCACGAAACGGGCCCAGCCGGATAGTTTGCCGGTAGTCAAATCGACGTTCGCGGTGCACGCCCCGCTCGGGCATCCCGTCAAATCGTTTTGGTCGAACGAAAGCCAGCCATACGCACCCGCCCACGCCTCGCCGGACATTAAGCCGTTCGTGTCGACTTGCACGCTGTACGGAAAATTGGTGCTCGCACTGCCATTGTAGTTATCGGAACTGAACTTAACCCATCCGACGCCGTATCCCGGTTGTGTCGACGCCCACGCGACGCCATGCAACACGTAGCGGAGATAAAGATGTGCTGGCATATAAGAAGTCCAACCAGAGCCGTCGTTCCCCTTCACGACCTCCAATCGATAGGCGTAGGTGTCGCCGAGAGGAAGTCCCGCATCAATATAGTACATCGCCTGGCGGCTCGGATCGCTTGCACCCAGTGCAGCAACCGTACTCGTACTACCGTCGGGGTTCTGTCGCTGGATGAAAAGCGTCGAACCGGCCAGAATGGTCGATTCCTGCCAGATGATTTGTACATCGGCCGAGCCACCGGACGTCGTCGTCGCATACGCGACCCGCGCCTCAACGCCCTGCGGTTGTGAAATGGCGGTACCTTGAGACACGGTCGGCGACCAGAAAGAGCAGTAAGCGGTTCCCGAATCGAAGCACGCGCGGACGCGGTAGTAATACGTCGTGGGGGTATTCACATTCACGTTCGAGTCGGTATACGACTGCGCACTGGCGGAAAGATTGGCATCGAGACCGAGCGTTGAAAAACTGCTGTCCAATGAACGCTGTAACTCAACGTGGTTTATTCCCGGGTTGACCTGCGCATTCGTCCACGTGAGGTTTATCGACGAACCATCAAATGAAGCGGTAGGGTTCTGTGGTCGCGCAGGAACCGCAAGAGGCGCGTATGATGCAGAGAGCACAACCTGCGTCGATCTCGTATAATCGCACCCTAGTCCCCCAACTTCTTCGGCGTAAATCTCAAATCGATACAACCAATCTTTGTCCGGGGGGGTAAATTCATACGTATAAGAACCGTCGGGCTGAAGAAAGCCGGTTGCACTGGCGGGGACGTTCTCGAGCAACGAAAATCCTTGAGACGTCGCTCCGCCGTCGGAAGACGTGGCTATGAAAATTTGGAAACGCCCGTAGGTAAAAAACAGCGAAGACGTCGTGGAGGTGGAAAAATTTATTTTCAAATTCCCCCCATCGGTCGAGGTAACCACATTGCCTATCGGGGCACCCGGCGCCGGAGGAAGGGCGAATGTCGCAGCGCTCTGGGGCCCAACCCATGGAGAGGATATCCCGGTATTGGGGTCATACGCGCGCACGCGGTATGAAAACGTCGTTCCCGGGTCTAGGAAGGTGCTTGAGTTACTCGCCTCATACCAAGGCGACATAGTGCCGCTGCTATACAAGTACTCATCGTTAAAATCGAATACGGTATTGCCGCCGCTTTTTTGAGCAAGATCTGGTACCACAACATTGTCACGTTCCACGTCGTACTGCATCCCGTCCGGATTCGTGCTGTCGTTCCACTGGATCTGCAAGGCGCAGGAGGAGAGCGGGTTCACGCTCAAGCCGGTCGGCGCCGCCGGCGAAACCGCGTGCGCGACCGACGTAAACGTGGCCGTGATAATACATACCGCACTCACAATTCCAAACCCAACAAGCAAGGCTATGCATCTCCGCATAGCCTCATTATATCATAACGGCGCTTCGTGCTATTTCTTCTTAATGACTTTGTCAACAATGCCGTACTTCTTCGCCTCTTCGGCATCAAGCCAAAAATCGCGGTCGGTGTCGCCTTCCACTTTCTTGAGCGACTGTCCGGTGTGCTGCGCGATGATTTCGTTCAGCTTATTCTTGAGTTTCACGATATGCTTCGCAGTGATTTCTATTTCAATTGCCTGTCCCTCGACGCCCCCCATCACCTGGTGCAGCAGCACTTCGGAGTTCGGGAGAATGAATCGCTTCCCTCTCTCTCCCGCGAGGAGTAGGACCGCGCCCATGGATGCCGCGATGCCGACGCACATGGTCGAGACCGGTGACTTCACGTGCCGCATCGTGTCGTAAATCGCCATGCCCGCCGTCACGGAGCCGCCCGGCGTGTTCAGGTACAGCATGATGTCCTTCTTCGAGTCCTTGTGGTCGAGAAACAAAAGCTGGGCAATGACGCTGTTCGCCACCGCGTCGTTAATCACGCCGCCGAGGAAAATAATCCGCTCCTCGAGGAGTCGCGAGTAGATGTCGTACGCGCGCTCCACCCGCCCGTTCCGCTCGATAACCGTTGGTATGAGATTCATAGCCGTATCATAGCAAATGTATCCGAAATGAAAAGAGTCCCGCCAGAGCGGGACTCATGCTTCGCTATCCGCGCACCGTCCGCCGCGCGCGTCCTTTCTTGCGTTTCCGCCGCTTCTCCTCCTTTTTGCTTTTGACCGACGTGCCGGAATCGATGGTTTTCCCGGCTCGGTCGATGTGCCACCAAAGGTGGTAGTGGTAGTGGCGGCTGCCGTAGCGGGTAAACAGACGATGCAGCGTCAAGGTGCCGTCGCTGTGCTCAACGAGTTTCTCTGCCACAAACTCGCCGTGACCAACGGGAGTCCACCCGCTCCACTGCGACATAGTGCGTTACCCCCTTCGAAGAATGCTGCATCCCATCATAGGACGGGTATTCCCCGCGTCAAGCCGAGCGTCTATACTATGGGTATGCCGAAAACGGATGAAAAAACCATCGAAACGCTCCTCTCGCGCGGCGTCGAGGAAATCGTGGAGCGCGGGCACTTGGAACGGCGCCTCCGCGAGGGAGACACGCTGCGCGTGAAGCTCGGCATCGACCCGACGGCACCGGACCTTCACCTCGGGCACACCGTCGTACTCCGCAAGCTGCGGCAATTCCAGGATGCGGGGCACCGGATCGTCCTCATCATCGGCGACTTCACCGCGCAAATCGGAGACCCGTCGGGGCGCGACAAAACCCGCCCGCCCCTTACCGAAAAAGAAATCAAGACAAATGAAAAAAAATATCTTGCTGAGGCGGGGCGCGTCATTGATGTGAAGAAAGCGGAAATATACCACAACAGCAAGTGGCTCGGGAAGGGGCTGAAAGAACTTCTGGAGATAAGTCGCTCCGCGTCGGTTCAGCAACTGCTTGAGCGAAGCGACTTTCAGAAGCGCGTGAAAGAAGGAAACGACATCACGCTCTTGGAACTCTTCTATTCCCTTCTCCAGGGATACGACTCCGTCGCCGTGCGCGCCGACCTCGAGCTCGGCGGCACCGACCAGAAATTCAATCTGCTCATGGGACGGCGGGTACAGCGGCATTTCAATGTGCCGGAGCAGGACATCCTCACAACGCCACTTATCGAAGGCACCGACGGCACGCGGAAAATGAGTAAGTCGTACGGCAATTACGTCGGCATCACGGAAGAGCCGCGTGAGATGTTCGGAAAATTGATGACCGTTCCCGACGCACTCGTCCCGAGATATTTTGAAACGCTGACGGATGTTAACGCGCCGAAAGACGCACATCCCCGCGACGCAAAGCTCCTCCTTGCCGAAACGATTACCGCACTCTATCACGGAGAAGTGAAAGCCCGCGCCGCCCGTGAGGCATTCGTGAAAACGTTTTCAGAAGGCGCGGTACCAGAGGATGTGCCGGAGCTCGTCATTACATTAGCCAATCCATTAGAGCTTACACAGGGAACGGCCGCAATGCTTGTCAGAGAAAGCGGCGTAGCAAAAAGCAACAACGAGATACGGCGACTCGTGGAACAAGGCGCTGTAACGTTAAACGGCGAGAAATTGGAAGCGGGGAAAATCTACCCCAAGAAAGACGGTGATATCGTGAAAATCGGCAAGCACCGCTTCTATAAAATAAAATTAAGATAACTTTATGGGTATCCGATACCCATAAAGTTATCCACAGGAATACATCCTTACTGCACGATAAGCGTCGCCTTGAAGTCCGGCGCGCAACCGTCACACATCACGTCGAACGTCCCCCTCTGCGTCGCTTGGAACGCGATGAGCCTCGTCTCGCCGGCATTGATGGTCTGTGAGAGACCGTACGCCGGTATCTTCACGGTATACGTAGCATCCACCGAATGGAACCAGAGTTCTTTCTGGCCGTTGAATGTCGCGGCGAATTTCGTGACATCAATTTCGCCGTGGTTGAGCGTCGCCGTCACGCCTCCCGGCGGACCCTGATTGAGATATACGACAGTCCCCGGCTGCGTCTCGCCGGAGCCTTGCACGGAAGAGGGTTGAGATGCTGCCGGCCGCGGAGCACTCTCCTCCGTCGATGAAACAAGCGCGAGGAGTGGGTTTGGCAAATTCGTCAGAGGAGTACCGGTTTCGCTCGACGTCGCGTTTTTCGCCTCAAGCGCCTTACCCAGTCGCTGTGTCGGCGTGAGGCCGAGAATCGTGAAAAACGTCACGAAAAGGACGATAAGCCCGATGAGAAAAACCGTGATAATCACCTTCACGACGTTCTCGATGTGCATCACTCACAGTATAACACCGGAGGTGGCGAAGTGATGTGGTGTCCCCGGCGCGACTCGAACGCGCAATCTTCAGCTCCGGAGGCTGACGCTTTGTCCAATTAAGCCACGGGGACGTTATAGCAATCCTACTAAAAGAGCTGCCTCCGCCGCAAGTGCGGCGCCGAAGACGAGGTAAATTGCCACGCTCATTGGTGCGAGCGGCGAGGCGCGAAATGTTCGTTCCCACATACGATTGATGAAGATTGCTTCGAGCGCGAGAAAGATGCCGCCCGCGACGCCGATAACCGTGATGAACTCGCGCAGGCCGAACATGACAAGAAGAAGCGGTAAGAAAAGCGTGAGTGTCACCGCGTGCGTTTTTTCGTGAAACACGTCGTCTTCCAAAATGTCCTTCGCGTTGTCTCCGATGGTGAGATACGACGTGAGGAGCGTGAGGAGGCCGAGGATGCCGATGAGGCATGTCACAAGCGGCGGGAGCGCAACGAGCCCGCTCACCGTATCCGTCGCCGGGTATGCGGTAAGGTGCAACACGCCAACGCCGAAAAACACGTAAAAGACGAGTGGTACGGCAACGCCAAGCACAAGTACGTTCCACGGCATGCGCTTCCCGCTGAAAAATTTGTACGCTTCAGGGACCGCTGGTCGGCCAGAGAGCATGAATACCAGTACCCCAAAAAATGACAGCACCTCAGGGAGCGTCGGCGTGTTCGCGGGGAACAACGGAAGAGATGCCGTGCCGCGCAGTACGACGAAGAGAACTCCGATAGCGATGATACCGAGCGTCCCCAGGAACTCGAATATGCCGAGCATCCGCGCCCGAGCGAAGAGGAGCGTCGACCCAATTGCCCAAAAGACAAACCACGCGATATGCTGCGGCACTCCCAGAAGCCCCGCGAAACTCGCCGATAGGATGATATACGCCGCGAGCGTGAAAAAAAGTTCGGCGATGACGACGAATGCGGCTGTGCCAGCCGCTGCGGGAGAAAGTAACCGCTCCGACAGGTACACAAACCGATGGTTTTGTTCCTCGCCATGAAACTGGTGATACACGTCGGCATAGCGGCGGTAGATGACGGCGTAGAATGCGCTGAAGAGCAGAAGGAGCGCTCCACCAAGGAGCATGCCGGTCTTCGACAGGATATACGGCAAAGAAAAAACGCCCGCACCGATGATGGTGCCGGCGAACATGGACACGGCGAGCAGGACCCGCCGCACCTCACCCATGAATATGATTCTCCTTGTCCTGCTCCTCCATCAGCTTCGTGAGTTCGTCGAGAAGCTTCGAGGGGTCGGACGAGAACACGGTTTTGCCGACGCCGCGGTGTGCTCCCGCAAGAATATTTTTCAACATATCCGCCGTACCGCCTGTTCCCTCCAAAACACCGATGGGCTTGCCGTCTTCGAATGCCGACGTGTATTCGTTCAGGGTTCCAATGCGACCGCACACAGTTACTATTGCATCAGCAGAACGTGTGAGAATCAGATTCCGCCCTCCGTACTCGAAACCGGTGTACACGATGACGTCATGGTAATCGAGGGGGAGGTGGTATGTTTTCACGTGTGCGATACGCGACGCTGCCGGCGAGAATCCGATGACAATACCCCCTTCTTCCTTCGCGCCCTTCGCGGCCCAGTACGGCATACCAGTCGTCGCGCCGGTCACGAGAACATACCCGCGAGACGCGATTTCCCGCCCGAGAAGCTCCGCTTTCTCGCGCGCTCCCTCGGCGCAGTGCCCCGTCTCTGCTGCACCGGAAACGCAAATCTTATACGTCGGCCTGAATAAATCTCTCGCCATACGTTATAGTATAACAGTTTCCCCTTCCTTCGGTATGTGCGACGACACCGCGAGTTGGTCCGCGATCGCGACGGACAAGGACGTCATCTCGTCTGCCTCCCCCTGCACGACGAACACCTGTTTCAGCGAGAACCGCGCGGGGCGGAGCCAATCCAAAAGCTGCGGCTGGTCCGCGTGCGCGGAATATCCTGTGAGTGAACGCACGCTCGCCTTCACCTCGATTTTTTCTCCGCCGATAACCACTGCTCGTGCGCCTTCCTGTAATTTCCTCCCGACGGTTCCTTCCGCTTGGAAACTGACGAGGAGCAGGATGGTGCTTGCATCGGGCAGGTACTGTTG
>CAZAZV010000011.1:0-22490 GCA_964489845.1 uncultured Candidatus Saccharibacteria bacterium | reverse complement strand
CTTCGTAAATCGTCTTGTCCTGGTATGTCACCTCGAGCGTCTCGCGGTTGTACCGCTTGCCGCCGCATACGTCGCACGTCACGTACACGGTCGGGAGGAAATGCATCTCCACCGCCTGATAGCCGTACCCCTCGCATTTCTCGCACCGTCCCCCGCCGCGCGCACTCGGCACGTTGAAACTGAACCGCCCCGCCTTGTATCCGCGTATGCGCGCTTCCTCGGTCGAAGCGAAGAGGTCGCGGATGAACCCCCACGCGCCGACGTATGTCGCGGGATTCGAGCGCGGCGTCCTGCCGATGGGCGATTGGTCGACGTCAACCACGCGGTTCAGGTATTCCGTTCCGACAATGCGGCGGTGCGTTCCTGCCTTGTGCTCCGTATGGTACAGCTTGTTCTCGAGCGCGCGGTACAGGACGTCCGTCATGAGCGTGCTTTTCCCGGAACCCGAGACGCCGGTCAGGACGGAGAACCGCTGGAGCGGTATGGATACGTTGATATTCTTCAAATTGTGAGCGGATACCCCTTCGATGCTAAGTACACCAGGACCGACCTTCCGCCGCGCAGGAACCGGTATGCCCTTCTCTCCGCGCAAATAGTCGAGCGTGAGCGACTGCGCCGTCTTGTCTTTCAGAATCTCCGGCAGCGCGCCCTGGGCGACAATATGCCCGCCGTGCACGCCCGGACCAGGGCCCACGTCAACGAGGTAATCGCCGGAGAGAATCGTCTCAGGGTCGTGCTCGACGACCACAACAGTGTTCCCCGCGTCGCGGAGGCGGTGCAGAGTTTTCACAAGTTTCTCATTGTCGCACTGGTGCAGGCCGATGGTCGGCTCGTCGAGGACATAGAGCGTTCCCGTGAGACCCGAGCCAACCTGCGAGGCAAGGCGTATCCGCTGCGCTTCGCCGCCGGAGAGTGTTCCGGCGCGGCGGTCGAGCGTCAGATACTCAAGCCCGACGTCGATAAGGAACTGGAGACGGTTCATGATTTCTCGGAGCGGCACCTCCGCGATTTCGGAGAACGTTTTGTCTTTCTTCCGGCGGAGCTTCGCGAAAAATTTCTGTGCGTTCTCGACCGAGAGCGCGGTCACTTGTGCGATGTTGTGTTCTTCGATAAGCACGGAGAGTGCCTCGGGACGCAGGCGTTTCCCTTCGCACACGGGACAAATCGTCTCGGACATGAATCCCTCCGTCCCCAACCCGTGGCAGGCCTCGCAGGCGCCGTACGGGCTGTTGAAGGAAAAAAGCCGCGGCTCGATTTCGGGGAACGCAATGCCGTCGTCGGGGCACATCCGTTTCGTGGAGAACGTGACGTCGTCACGGTCGCCCGTCTTGAGCGCGACAGCGCCTTCGCTGTATTTTACCGCCGATTCAACGGCTTCCGCCAGGCGCAGGCGATTGTCTTTGTCGGAGAAGTCCGTGCCGAAAGGAATCTTATCCACAACGAGCTCGATGGTATGCTGCTGGTATTTGCTTAAGGTCACCCGCTCCCGCAGCGACACGATAGCGCCATCGATGCGCGCCTCGCTGAACCCCCACGAGAGGAAATCATAGAGCAGCTGGTAGTACTCGCCCTTCCTGCCGCGCACGACGGGAGAGAGGATGTACAGCTGCTTGCCTTCGGCTTCCTTCGCAAACGCGATGGCGGCATCGACGATTTCGTCGACGCTCATCTCCTGGAGTTCCCTGCCGCACACGGGACAGTGCGCCACGCCGACGCGCGCGAACAAAACGCGCAGATAGTCGTACAGCTCAGTAATCGTCGCGACCGTCGAGCGCGGATTCGAGGAATGGCTTTTCTGGTCTATAGAAATCGCGGGCGACAAGCCGGTGATTTCGTCGACGTCCGGCTTCTGCATCTTCCCCAGAAATTGCCGCGCATAAGAAGAAAGCGATTCGATATACCGCCGCTGCCCTTCGGCGAAAATGGTGTCGAACGCCAAGCTCGATTTCCCGCTCCCCGACACGCCGGTGAAAATCACCATCTTGTCCTTCGGGAACTTGAGATTGATGTTCTTCAAATTGTGCTCACGGGCACCTTTGATATCGATAAAATGTTCCATATTATTTCTCTTTTTCCAATGTTTTGATTTCGTCCCTTAAGAGCGCCGCGAGTTCGAAGTCGAGGAGCGCCGCCGCTTCTTTCATCTCCTGCTCCTTCCGCGCAATGAGCTCCTGCAGCGCCCGCTTCGTCTTCGGCACTTCCAGGGTTTCCATCTCGAGTACTTCCTTAATGGGAACGATATCGGAAATTTCTTTCTCGATGGTTCTCGGCGTGATGTGGTGTTCCTCGTTGTATGCGAGCTGGAGCTTCCGCCGCCGCTCCGTCTCGCTCACCGCTTTGCGTATCGAATCCGTCACGACGTCCGCGTACATCACGACTTCCCCGCGCACGTTCCGCGCCGCTCTCCCGACCACCTGTACGAGCGACGTTTCGCTCCGCAGGAATCCCTCCTTGTCCGCGTCGAGAATCGCGACGAGCGACACTTCGGGCAAGTCGAGTCCTTCGCGCAGGAGGTTCACGCCCACGAGCACCTCGTACTCTCCCTTCCGGAGCTTCGTGAGTGTCGTGATGCGCTCGAGCGTCTTCACGTCGCTGTGCAAATAGTTCACTTTGATGCCTTTCTCCTTGAGGTAATCGCTTAAATCTTCCGCCATCCGTTTCGTGAGCGTCGTCACGAGCACGCGCTCGTGCGCCCGCACCCGCTCGCCGATGCGGAGAGTAAGGTCTTCGACCTGCCCCTCCGCTTTCCGCAGCGTGATGTTCGGGTCGACGAGACCGGTGGGGCGAATAATCTGCTCCACAATCCGCTCGCTCACCTCGCGCTCGTAGTCGGCGGGTGTCGCCGACGTAAAGATGATGTGTCTGACCCGCTTGTTGAATTCGTCGAAGGTGAGTGGTCGGTTATCCGCGGCGGACGGCAGGCGGAATCCGTACTCGATGAGCGTTCGCTTCCGCGAGCGGTCACCCGCGAACATGCCGCGGAGCTGCGGGAGCGTCACGTGCGATTCGTCGATCACGGTGAGAAACGAGCCGAATCCCGATGTGCGGAAATAGTCGAGGAGTGTCTCGGGCGGCTCGCCCGCCGCGCGCCCCGAGAGATGCCGTGAGTAGTTCTCGATGCCGTTGCAGTAACCAACCTCGCGCATCATCGCGATATCCGCTCTCGTGCGGCGTTCCAGCCGCTCCGCCTCGAGATATTTCTTTTCTTTCTCGAAAACAGCGAGGCGTTCCGTAAGCTCCCGCTCTATTGCCGCAAGCGCTCCTTCGCGCTGCTCCGCTTCGGTGATGAAATGCCGCGCCGGCGCGATGAAAATGTGTTCGCCGTCACCGCACTCGCGCACGATGCGCCGCGTCGTCGGGTCGATTTCGCGCATGCCCGTCACCGCATCACCTTCTGTTTTCACTTCATAAATTACTTCCCGCTCGGCGGGCATGATTTCCCAGGTATCACCGTGGAGACGGAACGTCCCGCGTTTCAAATCGGAGTTCGTGCGGCCGAACTGGTTCCGCACCAACTCGCGGATGAAGGTCTTCCGTTCCAATTTATCGCCGACCGAAAGCTCCATAAGATGTGCGCGGTACGTCTCGGGACTCCCTAGTCCGTACAAACTTGAAACGGACGCAACGACGATCGTGTCCGGCCGCGTCAGAACCGCCGTCGTCGCAGCATGGCGCAGGCGGTCTATTTCATCGTTTATCATCGCCTCTTTGCCGATATACGTATCGCTCGAAGGGATATACGCCTCCGGCTGATAGTAGTCGTAGTATGACACGAAGTAGTGCACCGCGTTGTGCGGAAAAAGCATCCGAAACTCGTTGCAGAGCTGCGCCGCCAGGGTCTTATTGTGCGCGATGACCAAGGTCGGCATTTGCACTTCGTTAATGACGTTCGCGACGGTGAATGTCTTGCCGCTCCCGGTAACGCCGAGTAACGTTTGGCGCGTGAGTCCCTCGCGTACGCCTTTCGTAAGCGCCGCTATTGCCTTCGGCTGGTCTCCCGCCGGCTTATTTTTTGAAATAAGTTCAAACATAAACGCAAGCCGCCCCCGGTCTCATTCCCTGGGGGTATTGTCACTATACAAGAGAGATGCGGGGGAGGCAACAAAATTATGGGTATCGGATACCCATAAAGTTATCCACAGGCTATGCTGCCGCAACGGGTGCGGCAGCGGGCGCTGCTGCCGGCTTCGCTTCCACCGGTTGCTTCTTCTTCGGCTTCCTGCTGTGCACCGGATGCTTCGGTCCGGAAATAATCCGTGCGCGCACGAGCATATTGTGCACCGTGTCGCTCGGCTGCGCACCGTGAGCAATCCAATAGGCGACGCGTTCTTTGTCGACGCGCGCCTCGTCCGTGTGGCGGTTTAGCCACCCGATATCTTCAACGAATTTGCCCCGCAGTTGTTTCCCCGATTCGATGACGACAACCCGGAAGCTCCGTTGTCCCCTGCGCCCTGTGGGACGCAATCTCATTGCTAACATACTAGAGAAACATACCTGAAACAGTAAAAGATGTCAAAATTAAACTCTCATTGAGAGCACCTTCGATACCCCATCATCCCCCATCGTCACGCCGTAGAGCGTATGCAGCGACTCGATGGTAATGCGATTGTGCGTCACGACGATGAATTGCGCCGCGGCGGAGAATTTCTGAATCAGTTCCGCGAACCGCACCGCGTTCGACTCGTCGAGCGCCGCATCAATTTCGTCCATCACCAGGAACGGCGGCGGAGATACCGATATGAGCGCGAAGAGCGCCGCAAGCGAGACGAGCGAGCGTTCCCCGCCGGAAAGCGCCTCCACACTGTGCAATCGTTTCCCCGGCATATCGAGCTCAAGCGCAACGCCCTGCACCATCTCGCCGCTCGATTGCTCCTCATCCACTCCCTCCGCGCGGACCAGCGCCATCTTCGCGCTCCCTCCGCCGAACATGGTTCTGAAGTATGCATTGAACGATTCGTTGATGCGCTGGAACGCCTTGCTGAAATCGTGGTGCACGCGCGCATCGAGGTCCTGGATAAGCTTCGTCAAGTTGTCCGAAGAAACGCGCAAATCCTGGAGCTCCTTCGAGAGGAACGTGGAGCGCGTTTCCGTTTCTTGCGCTTCGGCGAGCATCGCTTCGTCCACTTCTCCCACCGCGGCGAGCTGCGCCTGCATACGGCGTATCTTCGCACGCGCATCGTCCATATCGATCCATGCATCGGCCTCGCGCGCGGCGGACAAATCGAAATCGGCCGCTTCCGCCTCGCGCTTCAGCTCTTCCTCTTTCATACGCACCCGTTCTAAACCGAATCTCGCTTCCTGGAGCACGCGCTCGGTATCCCGTGCGGCCTGCCGGGCGTCCTCGAGCGATGCAACCGCCTGCTTGAATGCGTCAATAGGCGGAGTGCCCGCCTCGGGCTCGGTTTCCCCGACAAGTTCTTCGAATTTCCGCACCCACTCCCGCACCCGGTGCGCGAGTAAAGCGGCATCGTGCTGCAGCGCCTCGCGCATATCCGCAAGGAATGCCTTCACCGCTTGCTTCACGTCTTCCTTTCCGCTGCCCCGTTTTGGCGAGTATGCGTTGAGCGCGGATTCAGCACGCGAGACCGTTTCCGTAAGCGACCGTATATGCTCCTCGCGGGCGACGCTCGCCGTTTCTTCCTCCGCGACCGCCGCTTCTGCGGCGGAGCGCTCTTCGTGGAGCGCGCGGAGCTGCGAACCGAAGTACGCTCCGCAGACGGACGCAAGCGTCCCCTTGATGGCATCCCGCCGTTCCCACTTCCGCACTTCGCGGCGGAGGAACGAGAGGTGCGGTTCTATCTCGGCAAGTTGCGCGGAAACCTGCTCCATATGCACCCGCGCCTGTTTGAGCCGGCGCTCGGCGCGCTTTTTCTTGATGCGGAATTCGTTCAACCCGAGCATCTCTTCTATCAAAAGTCGCCGCTCGTCCGGTGTCGCGCGGACGAACAAGTCCGCATCCCCTTGCCCGACGATCGCGAAGCTCCGGGGTCCGAGCCGGGCACGCGCCAGAAATTCTTCGATATCGGCAAGTTTCACTTCTTTCCCGTTCAGCATCACCTGGCTTTCGCCGTCCCTCGCTACGCGCCGCTCCACGGAAATTTCCGCCGAATCGAGCGGAAACACGCCGTCGTCGTTCCGAAACACGGCGGTCACGCGCGCGAGAGACGCTCTCCCGCGCTTCCCGTTACCGGCAAAAATGAGATGCTGCGCCCCGTCTCCGCGCAGCTCCGCCGCCCTCCGTTCGCCGAGCACCCATCGGAGCGCGTCGACGACGTTCGATTTTCCAGAACCGTTCGGACCGACGATGCCGATGAGTCGGTCATCCATATCCAAAATCTCCCGCTCCGCGAACGATTTGAATCCTTGCAATTCCAAACGGATGAAACGATTAGTCATCCGAGTGTTTGCAGCGCTTTCTCCGCCGCATCCCGTTCCGCTTCCTGCTTCGATGCCCCCTTCCCTTCCGTGATTTTGTCGCCGTTGAAATACACGCCCACGACGAACGTTTTGTCGTGGTCCGGTCCTTCTTCTGAAATGACCTTATACGACGGTGTCACCTGCAGCTTTTCCTGGACTTCCTCCTGGAGCAAGCTCTTCGGGTCCTGATACGAACCGTGCGACAGTATCTCGTCAATGTACACGAGCACGAACCGTTCCACGAAACGCTGTGCGGCGTCGTACCCGCGATCAAGGTACAGAGCGCCGATAAGCGCTTCAACGGCATTTCCGATAATCGCTTCCCGTGCCCGCTCCGACGATTGCGCTTCGCCCTTCGAAAGGTACAGGTGATTCTCGAGGCCGAGCGCGCGGGCGGTCTTCGCGAGCGTGAGACGATTCACCAGAGCCGAGCGGATACGCGTCAGCTTCCCTTCTGTGTACGTATCGAACTTCGAAAAAAGGAATTCCGTTGTCGCGAGTTCCAGCACCGCGTCGCCCAAAAATTCCAGCCGCTCGTTGTGCGGAGCTTTCCAGTCGGGGTGCTCGTTCAAATACGACCGATGCGTCAGCGCTTCCGCCAGTAAATCCTTATTCCTGAAAGAAATTCCAATTTTTTGTTCTAATGCTTCTAACATGACTCCGATTTATCTCCGTCATTCCCGACCCGCTCGGGGACCGATGTAACCTGGATTCCTGCGTACGCGGGAGTGACATTACGGCGCGTCTTTCGCGCTCTTTTCCTCCATCGTCCGATACACCGTTCCCAATACCCCGTTCACGAAACGCGAAGAACTCGCTCCGCCGTAGTTCTTCGCGAGTTCTATCGCCTCGTTGATTGCCACCTTCGGCGGCACCTCGTCCTTGTTGCCGAACAGAAGTTCGTAGAGTCCCAATCGGAGGATGTTGCGGTCGACGATGGCAATGTGGTCGAGCGGCCACTCGGGTGCCGCTTTTTCTATCACCTGGTCGATTTCCGCCTTATGCTCCGCGATGCCTTGGGCAAGTTGCCACGCGAACTCCGGCTCGTCGACATCCTCGGCAAACCGACGCATGTTCCGCTCGAGGACATCGGAGAGCACCACCTTCCCTTCGTAGAAATCCCACTCGTAGAATGACTGGAATACAATCGTACGCAAGAGGTGACGGGTCGCCATGACGCTATTTCTGGTAATAACCGCAGTGCGAGCACTTGCGATGCGGCAGGAGCGGCGAATGGCATTGCGGGCAGGGACGCAGATTGACCGTCGGCTTCAGGTGTTTCTGCGAGCGCGCCCTCCGCGTTTTCCCGCTCGTACCGTGTTTTTTAGGAAGAGCCATGTTTCACATTATTGTTCCACTTCCGCACGAAGGTCAAGCGATGAATGTCGGAAATGCCGTATTGCATAATACATCGTTCGTGCTCTCTCGTTCCGTATCCCTTGTTCCGGTCGAAACCGTAGAGCGGATACTGCTCGTGCAAACGGAGCATCCGCTTATCCCGCGCGACTTTCGCCACGATAGAAGCGAGTTGTATCGCCCGTAGTTTCTCGTCGCCACGGATAATTTCGGTGAACGGGATACCCCGTTCCACATGCAGCGACCCATCAGTGAAAATGCGGATGTCCGCGCCAGGATGCAGCGAGGAGAGTATGCGCACGACGGCACGCGTCGCCGCGCGATTCGCCGCCCGGTGTATGTGCAGCCGGTCGATGACACGAGGGGAAACGAACGCGACAGCGAAACGGATGCGCGGGTCCCGTCTCACGTACGCCGCCCACTCGCTCCGCGCCCGCGCGGTGAGCCGTTTCGAGTCGCGAATTGTCCGGGGAGCGGTTTTGAGGAATCGAAAGCGGCGCGGCAACGCGACGGCGGAGACGCACACCGGTCCCGCGAGCGGGCCCCGTCCCACTTCGTCTACCCCGATGACGTACGCTCTCATCCTCCCACTGCGTTGGTCTCCTTGAGAAACTGGGCGTTCAACTGATTGATGGTGTCGATCTGCTGATTCACCTCCGCCATCTGTCCGTAAACCGCTTTCCGGGCTTCGTACGAACCCGAGGCGAGCGCTTGTTTCAGTGTCGCAAGAAACGAGTCCATCTCCTGGGTATAGGTAACAAACGCTTTGACGAGGTCGATTTCCACATCAATGGGCCCGAAGAGCGCCTGTTTCTCGATGAAACCCGCACTCTCGTCAAGATTGTCCACGAGCGCTTTCAGCTCGACCGCCAGCGCGAGCGCCTGCTGCTTCGCGGTATTGTTAACCGCTTGCGCATGGGTCGTTTCCGCGATCGCGGCAACCGTCTCATGCGATGCATCCAGCTGGTTCACATGAGCGACAATCTGCTGCACCTGCGCCGTGAGCGTCGTCACGTTCTTCCCATGAGAGACGATGGACTGGTACATATCGGTGTATTTCTGCGGCGGCGTGGAAGAATAGGCATTCAGGTGTATGCCGAAAATCACCACTGCCGTTACCACGGCGGCGATGCCTCCCGCGATGAGCAAGGTCCGCTTGTAGTTCCTGATATTCATAACGCCCTATTATTATACAATTTCCTCGGACGGGAAACGCCCGTTTTCCGACCCCTTCCCGGTCCGATTCCTTCAAGTGCGGGAAGGGGGAATCGGACCCCCGCCTACTCCTTGGAAGGGAGTCGTCCTGCCATTAAACTATTCCCGCGATTGAAGCACATACTAAATATGCTATAATAGAGCCATAAAAGCAAAAAGGTCGGCGATGGCTGTGCAAAATTGCTCGATTTAAAGAATTATGAAAAAGGATGATTTGGTTGACATGGTCATGAAGGAAGTCGGCCTAGAAACGAAGAAACAGGCGCAGGAAGCGGTCAATGCCGTGTTCGACATCATTACCAAGAGTCTGTCAAAAGGCGAAGAAGTCGCTATCACCGGCTTCGGTACGTTCCGAGTGACGAAGCGCGCCGCACGGATGGGTATTAACCCGCAAACGGGCGAGCGCATTCAGATTGCAGCGGTGAAAGCTCCGAAATTCAGCGCCGGCAAGGGACTGAAGGACGCGGTAAAATAAACGCTCCTCTTTCCGTAAAAGAAACCGCCCCCGCTCTCGCGGGGGTGTTTCTTTTGGTCGAAACGTTTGTTTTTCCTTCTGGCTCGACCTTTACCGGTTACAGCAGCTTCCTCACCAAGCTGCTCATTTCAATAAAAATCTGATAGGCGTCCTTCACGTTTTGGAAGGATTGCCGCACCAGATCTTTTATTGACCAATTCTGGTATCCGGTATCGTTCAAATTGATGTCAGTCGAAGAAGCCGTTGAAGTTGAGGTTGAGACCGAGGTCGAGGTCGAAAGAGGAATCGAAACCGGGGTTGATGTTGCGGCCGGCGTACTCGTTGCAGCCGGCGTACTCGTTGCGGCATGCAGGTACTGTGCCTCGAACTGCTGTACCGCGCCTTCGTAAATACTCTCCGCCTGCTGCAAAGAAGCGGTCGAGCTTGCATAGAGAGCCGCCAGATCTCCGGTTTGGAATCCCGCCTGCTTCAAAATATTCATATCCTTCCCGATTCCCTTCCACCGGTCGGTTGCGACGCCGAGCACCTGCCGCACCTCTTGGAGCAGTACGTATCCTTCGGCTTCCTGGTAGAGCGGCGTGTACGCGGTGTCTCTCCATGCCTTGAATGCTTTCGCCATCGCCTGTACGTCCGCGAGCGTCATGGTCGCTCCGTGCGCGTCGAGATAGGTACTTTCCTGCTGATAAAACGCCAGCACTCCGTCAAGCGCGGAGACGACGCTGTTGAGCCACGCGCGGGTCGTCGAAGCCGTTCCGCTCGACGATTCCGCCGAGAGCACGTTCACCCGCAGGTCGGCGGCTTCGCTCGTCGCCAGGTCTATGACGCGCCGGAACGTTTCGACGCGAACTCCGAGGTCAGTCGAGGTCGAGGTCTCCGTATCCTTCACGTCGGCGAGCGCTCCCGTCATCTGCTGGGTTTGCTGCACGCCACCCTGCAACGCGCCGGCGTCCGCCGCGAAAACGGGAGATGCGACGGCGCATGCCGTCACGAGAACGGCGAGGAGCGCGGTGAATGTGCGAAATGTCATATGGGTGTGCATTATTCCAAAACTTGGTTGAGCAGGGCATCAATCTGCTCCGACGAAGACGACGCGCTGCCGTCAAACGCTCCCATCAGGTTGTTTTCCGATTCGATGAGCTGCGTGTTGAGGTGATTCGTCTTTCCGCCGATTTCCACGAGCGCCGACGTGATGGTGTCCTGAACCTTCTGGGTGTAGTCGAGCTTCTGCAGCTGCACATCGAGCTTCATACCCTGGAGTTCGTGTTGCAAAGCGGTCGTATCGAGTGCGGTGACGGTAGGCGGGGTGGGATTGAATATAACAACGACAAGTGTCACGGCGAACGCGGCGACCGCGACTCCCCCGGTAATCATAAGAAACGGCGAGGCGACCTGCGGTCCCCTGCCGGCAAGTACGCGCCCCTTCGTGTGCGCCGCAAAATCCCCATCGGCATCGATGGTTTGCAGTCGTTTCAAATGCGTTTTAATGTCCTCGTACATGTTCTTGCAACTTCTTGAGGCCGCGATGCTGCATAACCCGCACAGCTCCTTCCTTTTTCCCCAGCGCCAGCGCCGTTTCTTTGACCGACAATTCTTCGACAAACCGCATGACGATCACCTGCTGTTCCACGTCGCTCAATTTCCGCAGCGCCTGATACACCGCTTCCAACTCCAGATTCGTATCGACGAACTCGGGGGAGAAATCGGACACGACGCTCTCTATAACCGCTTCGCTCTCGACGTCCGCGTGGTTCCGTTCCGTCCGGTAGTGGTCGATGACCGCATTGCTCGCGATCCGATACAGCCAGCTTGTGAAGGGCACGTGCTTCCGCTTCTTGTAGGTCCGGATGTTCCGCCACGCCTTGGTGAACACTTCTTGCGTCAGGTCCTCCGCCGAAGCGCGGTCCCCGACACGCAACAAGATAAAGCGGTATATTGGAGAGACGTACCGGTCGTACAATTCGCCGAATGACCGGGCATCCCCCCGCCGCGCGTGCGCTACAAGCTTGTCTTCTTGTGGCTGTGGCTTCATAGGGTGAAACGAACGAAACGGCCGAGCGTTACCGGGCGTACTCAACCGCCTTTACTTCACGAATGACGGTTACCCTGATTTCTCCTGGATATTTCACGTCGGTCTGGAGTTTGTCCGCTATTTTCTTTGCGAGCTCGAGCGCGCCGAAATCGTCTATTTTCTCCGGTATGACAAAGACGCGCACTTCGCGCCCCGCCGACACCGCGTACGACTTCTGGACGCCCTCGAAGGTGTTCACTACCCGTTCGATTTCCTCGAGCCGTTTCAGGTACTTCTCGAGCGTTTCGCGCCGTGCTCCCGGCCGCGCCGCCGAGATGATGTCCGCCGCCGCCACGATGTACGATTCCGGCGTCGAGAAGGGATACTCCTCGTGGTGCGCCTCCATTCCCCGAATCACCTCATCCGCAATGCCGTACTTTTTCAGGAGCTTCCTCCCGATTTCCACGTGCGTTCCCTCCACCTCGTGGTCGATCGCCTTTCCGATGTCGTGCAGGAGCGCTGCTTTCTTCGTCACCTCGACGTTCAAGCCGAGTTCCGCCGCCATCGCTTCGGCAATGTGCGTCATCTCAACCGAATGCGCGAGCACGTTCTGTCCGTAACTCGTGCGGAACTTCAAGCGGCCGAGCAGCTCCACGAGCTCGCGCGGCAGGTCGACGATGCCGACTTCGTATGCCGCTTCCTCCCCCGCTTTATAGATGAGCTCGTCAACTTCGCTCTTCGCTTCTTCCACTTTCTCCTCGATGCGCGCCGGCTGGATGCGCCCGTCCTTCAGGAGTTTCATGAGAGCGATGCGCGCGATTTCCCGGCGCAGGGGGTCGAAGGATGACAGCACGATTCCCTCGGGCGCTTCGTCAACGATCACTTCGACGCCTGTCAGTCGCTCGAAGGCGCGGATATTCCGCCCCTCCCGACCGATAACTTTCCCTTTCATATCGTCGTCCGGCAGCGGCACGACGCTCGTCGTGATGTCTCCGATATACGAACGCGCGCTCCGCTGGATTGCACCAGTGATGATGTCGAGCGCTTTCTTCTCGAGTTCGTCCCGCCGCTCACGTTCGAGGCGGACGATTTCTTCGGTTAGGTTTCCCTGATAATCTTGCCGCACCCGCTCCAGAAGTTCCGTCTTCGCTTCCTCCGGTTTCATGCCGGAGACGCGCTCGAGCTCGCGGACGGCTTTCGCTTCTTCTTCGGCGATTTTCCGTTCTCGCTCCGCGACTTCTTCCGTGCGAACTTTGTGCCGCTCCGCTTCGGCGTTCAGCTTCTCGCGCTCCGCCTCGAGCGAATCTTCTTTCCTATTGAGACGCTCTTCGTGCTGGCGTAATTCTTTCTTGCGCTCGCGCTCTTCGTCCTGCAGCTCAGCCAAAATAGACGCCGCTTTGTCGTGCGCCGCAAGAACGATTTGCTTCGATGCTTCTTCCGCTCCCTTCCGCTTCCGTTCAAGTTCCTCCTCCAGGCTGCCGCGCTTCCCGGCGACGATATACCGCCGAAGCAAGAAGCCCACGAGAATTCCCAAAACAATTCCGCCTCCCAACACAATGGGGTTCACTGATGTCAACATAGGTCAATAAGGTAATGTTAATCGACGTTTTATACATTCATCTTATACTACGCCCCCATCATAGATTTTTCAATGACGGGGGTGTAACAGTAACAAAAACCACTGTAACAGAGAGGGTTATAAGAGCGCCGTTCCTGTCATGTCGGGCGGCACCGCCACCTTGAGGAGCGAGAGAATAGTCGGCGCGACGTCGGCAAGCATCCCCACCACCTCGCTCGTATGTTCTCCGAGCTTCTTTCCTTCAAACGCTTTTCCAACGACATAGAAGGGAACCGGATTGTCATTATGTTTCGTATCCGGCTCCCCCGTCGCGGTATCGAAAATCACTTCGGCATTCCCGTGGTCGGCGGTGATAATCAAGATGTGGTCGCCCGCGAGTACGGTGCGCACCAGGCGATTCAACTCGGCATCGACGACGCGAATCGCCTGAACCGTCGCCTGGACATTCCCGGTGTGCGCCACCATATCCGCGTTCGCGTAGTTGCACAGGATAAAATCGTACAGATTGTTTCCCAATGCGACGATGGTGCGGTCGGTAATCGCTTTCGCCTGCATCGCCGGCTCCGCCGCATAATTGCGGACATTCGACGACGGCACAAGCACCCGGTATTCATCCGCGAACGGCTCTTCCCGCAAGCCGTTGAAAAAATATGTCACGTGCGCGTATTTCTCCGTCTCGGCAATGCGCATCTGCAGCATATGAGACGCGGAGAGCACTTCGCCAAGCGTGTTTTTCACCGTTTCCCGCAGGAACGCGACGTGCTCCGTGCTTCCTCCGCCAGTTGGCGGACGTTTCCCCGAGTGATAATCGGTCATCAACGCGACGTACAGGTCCGTGAAGCGCTCGACGGCGAAGTGCGTGAAGCGCCCGTCGATGAACGCCTCGGAAAGCTGGCGCATTCGGTCTTCGCGGAAATTGAAAAAAATAATCGCATCGCCGTTCTGTATGCTCCGGCTGTCCACGCTCACGGGATACACGTACTCGTCACTCAAATCCTTGTCGTACGTGCGTTGCAGCGCCTCATCAACGGTAAGATGTTCGGCTTTCCCGACAACCGCCCGATACGCCGCCTCTGTCCGGTCCCAGTTCCCGTTGCGGTCCATGCCGTAGTATCTGCCGCCGAGCGAGGCGATACCGGGGTGGACGCCGTACTGGTCTTCGAAATGCCGCAACTGTTCCAAAATCTGCCGCGCCGATTTCGGCGAAGCGTCGCGCCCGTCGGTGAAGAGGTGGAGGTACACCGTGACACCCGATTCCTCGCTCGCGAGCTTGAGGAATGCCGCAAGATGCCCGAGCGAAGCATGCACCCTCGCATCGGTCAGGAGTCCCACAAGGTGCACGGCGCCGCCGTGCTCGCGCGCGTGCCGGAAGGCGCCGACAAGCGCTTCGTTTTTGAAGAACGCTCCCGACTCAATCGCCTTCGTGATTTTCAGATAGTGCTGTTCCAGAACGCGCCCCGAACCAAGCGTCAGGTGTCCCACCTCGCTATTCCCCTCTTCGTTCCACGGAAGACCGATGGAAATTCCGCTCGCCTCAAGCGCTCCAGCGGGATAATTCGCTTCTATCCACTGCACCGTCTCCGGGTTCGCGAGATAAATCGCATTGCTCTCATCCCTCCTCCCGATTCCCCAGCCGTCCAGAATCGCCAAGACGACGGTTTGTTTCATAACAATGCGTGCTGTCGTTCCGCCTCCGGTTCTTCGTACACCACCGTTATTTTCTCCATCTGCGGCACGTTCCGCTGCGGTACCCACAAGTATCCTTGTTTCCGAATGAGGTCGAAGAGCCCCTTCGTCACTTTCACGTCCTGCAAACAATATTTTTTCAACTCATCGATGCGCCCCTCGCGATACATCACAATGGCGTCCATCCCCTTGCCGTTCTTCCCTTCTCCCAAATTCGCTTCCGCGAGCGCGCCCAAGCCGATGCGCCGCCCGATGCGCCCGTAGACCTCGTTGAAAATGTCGAAGTGCGGCACTGCCGCGAGCGGGAAGTCGAAGTACTTCTCAAGGACCGGCACGTCGAATCCGGTGCTGAAAAATCCAATGAGCGGTTTCGCGTACCTCAAGACGGCACCGAGTTCCGCGAGCTCTCCCTCGTCGTATATCCGGTACGCGTCGTCCGCATACGAATACACGCCGACGACCGACACGTCGAGTTGTCTCAAATTATCCTTCCCCCCGACGTCGGAAAATGCGTTTTTGGTTTCAATGTCGAATACGATAGGGTTCATAATTTTCTGCCATTCCCACTCTCCTCCCGTCATCCCCACTCTCCTCTTGTCATTCCCGCGCAGGCGGGAATCCAGTTACCTTTCCCCATCCGCAATCTTCTCCTCAACTTTCTGTCTCGCCTTATAGAACTTAAAGAGCGAGAACACGAGGAGTCCCCCGACCAAGACACCGACAAGATTGAGAAGAAACATAAAGAAACTGGAGCGCGCTGCGGAGAACTGCAGCGAGATAAGCTGCATCCCGAGGAGCGCGAGTGGCGGCACGAGCGAGACAGCGACAGCGACACCGGGCAGTATTTCTCCGATATCTCGCCGCACCCACGCGTACGTCGCGGCAAAACCGGATGCCAGCGCGACGATGAAGTACAAGAGCGCGCCGCGGAGTGTATTGTCGAGACCGAAAAGCGTGAGGTTTTTATTGACGCCGAAGAGGAGCCCCATAAGCGCCGCGCCCGCCACGATGGTCAGGAGCGCCTTGGCGACGAACACGCTCGTTTGTTTCACGAACTTGATGTCGCCGATGGAAAATCCCAGGCTGATGAGCAAGACCGGTGTCAAAATCGGCGTGATGAGCATGCCGCCGATGACGATCGCGGCGTTGCCAACGAGGAGTCCCGCAGAAACGACCAGTGACGAGAGCACGAGGAGTAGGTGAAACTTGCCGCCCGGCTGCCCCGCCTCCATCAGCTCCTCGACGGTCCGGTACTGGTCGGCTTTCTTGACGTGCAAGAGATTTTCTTCCGGTTTTTTGCTATTCGTGGCGTCATCCATGGTCATTCCGGCATTTTCACGATATTCCTCGCTTCCCCCTTCGTAAATCCTCTCACATTCTCGATGGTTGTATCAAGTATGCGCCTCCACCCTTCCACGGTGTTGAAAGCGTTGTGCGGTGTGACAATCACGTTCGGCATGTCGATGAGCGCGTGGTTCGCGAGCACGATGCGCAGGTCCGGCTGGGGCAAGGAAGTCTCTCTTCCGGAGGAAGTGAGACTTCCGGCACCATTCTTGCCAAACACTTCGTACAAATACCCGAACTCGTCCTTCGTCACTCCCTCTTCTTCCAGGACATCCAGGCCCGCTCCGCCCAAGTGACCGCTCTTCAGCGCCTCCAGCAGCGCTTCTGTTTCCACAATGGCGCCCCGCGATGTGTTGATAAGATATGCTCCCCGCTTCATCTTCCCAATGGTCTCGCGGTTCAAAAGATGGTGCGTGCTCTTGAAGTACGGCACGTGAATGGTGACGATATCGCTCGCCGTGAGGAGTTCGTCCAAATCCTTATATTCGAAACCGATGTCGCGGGCGAGTTGCTCGTCGCGATGCACATCGTACACCAGCACACGCATCCCGAATCCTTTCGCGCTCCGCGCGCTGTGCTTCCCGATATTGCCGCATCCGATGATGCCGATGGTTTTCCCGCGCAGGTCGAATCCGCGCAATCCTTTCACCGAGAAATTTCCCGCCTCCCGCACCTGGTCAACGGCCTCGTAAAGGCGTCGCGAGAGCGTGAGGATGAGCCCGAAGGCGTACTCGGCGACCGTGTGCTCGCCGTAGCTCGGGATGTTCGAGACAACGATCTTCCGCCCCGCACACGCTTGCAGGTCGATGTGGTCGTAGCCAGTCGAGCGGGTCGCGATATATTTCAGCTTCGGGAACCGTTTCAGAACCGCCGCATCGACGGTCGACCCGACGAAGACGGAGAGAATCTCCGCGTCGGTGTCCGTAAGTGCGGGCAACACCTGCGCGCGGAGCGCTTCCCGGTGGAAATTGAGGGACAAGGAAGTTGTGTTTCCGCCAGGAAGTCCAACCTCCAGTTTTTCCGGTACGCCAAGCGCGTTCCGCAAATACGCTTCCTCCTCTCCGTCCGTCTCAAAAAAAGAAATTTTCATCACCACTAATCATACCACACTGTGTTACAATGAACGTATGAATCGAAAGCCCTTGTACGTGCGTTCTTTTTCCGACGTCACCATCGACGACGTCCCGCACGTCGGAGGGAAGAATGCGTCGTTGGGAGAGATGATCCGGACGCTCGCGAAACGGGGGGTGAGAATCCCCGACGGATTCATCGTCACGGCGGACGCCTACCGGTATTTTATCAAAGAAAACAAGCTTGATGCGCTTATCAAGAAAGAGTCGGCGAGATTGAAAAAAGGAAACCTGCCCCTCCTGGCCGACGTGGGCAAAAGTATCCGCGCCGCCATCAGGAAAGCGGCGTTTCCGGAAGACCTGGAGCGGGACATACGCGCGCGGTACGCCGAGCTCGAGCGGGAATATAAACCGAATGTCGACGTAGCGGCGCGCTCGTCGGCGACGGCGGAGGACCTCCCGGGGGCATCCTTCGCGGGGCAGCAGGAAACATATCTGAATGTGCGGGGTGCGGACGGACTTCTGGAAGCGGTTCGTGCCGCATTCGCATCGCTCTTCACCGACCGCGCCATCTCATACCGGCACGACAAAGGGTTCGGTCACGCGAACGTGGCACTCTCGGTCGGTGTGCAGAAAATGGTCCGCTCGGACCGCGGCGCTTCGGGTGTCGCCTTCACCGTCGACACGGAGTCAGGGTTCGGAAACGTCGTTCTCATAAACGGCGCGCTCGGCCTCGGCGAACTCATCGTGCAGGGAGAAGTGACGCCGGACGAATGGGTGGTCTTCAAACCGACCGGCGCGATCATCAATAAGAATCTCGGGAAAAAGGATAAAAAACTCGTCTACGGCGTAAGCGCCGGAAAGACAACTTCTCTCAAGACGACGAAACTCCTGAAGACGACCGACAAGGAACGGATGGAGTTTTGTCTCTCCGAGGATGAGGTGTTGAAACTCGCGTCGTGGTGCATGGAGATAGAAAAGCACTACACGGAGCGGAATGGCAGATGGACGCCGATGGATATCGAGTGGGCAAAGGATGGTGTGACGGACGACTTGTACATCATCCAGGCGCGTCCGGAGACCGTACAGAGCGCACGGGACTTCTCGAAGGTGAAAGTGTACCGGTTGAAACAGGCCGCCCCCACCCCCATCCTTGTCGGCGCCGCCGTCGGGAATAAAATCACGTCCGGTAAAGCGCATGTCATCTTGGACGCGAAGCATATCGGCGAATTTGAGGCGGGAGGGGTGCTCGTGACCGACATGACCGACCCCGACTGGGAACCGATTATGAAAATCGCGTCCGCCATCGTGACCGACAAGGGGGGCAGGACGAGCCACGCGGCGATTGTATCGCGCGAACTCGGCATACCGGCAGTCGTCGGGACGGAGCGCGCGACGAAGGTACTGAAGACAGGGCAGGTATGTACGGTGAATACGACTGGCAGCGAGGGGTATGTCTACCGGGGAGCGCTGGAGTTCGAGGTAGTTGAGAAGGATATACGAGAAAGTTCCGCTTCCTTGAGGAAGCGAAACCTCCAGAGCTCTCCTCATGTAAAAATCATGATGAATATCGCGACGCCGGATTCGGCATTCGAGAAATCCTTCATCCCGAATGACGGTGTTGGTCTCGCACGCGAGGAATTCATCATCGCGTCGGAGATAGGAATGCATCCGAATTTGCTGATTGATTATCAAAGCGGGAAGACGTGGCGGGAAGACCGTACCTCCCTCAAACTACACAAGGAGATTGAGAAGCGGACCGCCGGGTGGAGGAACAAAGAACAATTCTACGTCGACAAGCTCGCGTACGGCATCGCGCGCATCGCCGCCGCCTTCTACCCGAAAGACGTCATCGTCAGGTTCTCCGATTTTAAGACGAACGAGTATCGCACCCTGCTCGGCGGAGACATGTACGAACCGGAGGAAGCGAATCCGATGATCGGGTGGCGCGGCGCATCGCGCTACTACGACAAACAGTTCGCCGATGCGTTTGGCTTGGAATGCCGCGCGTTCAAAAAAGCGCGCGAGGACATGGGGCTCGTCAACATCGTACCGATGGTCCCCTTCTGCCGGACGCCAGAGGAAGGACGCAAAGTCATCGAGGTGATGGCAAAGCATGGACTGGAAAGAAAAAAAGAAACCCCTCGACAAGCTCGGGGTGACAAAAACCTGCAAGTTTTTGTCATGTGCGAAATCCCTTCGAACATCCTCCGCGCCGATGAATTCCTGGACATCTTCGACGGCATGTCCATCGGCTCGAACGACCTGACCCAGCTGACGCTCGGCTTGGACCGCGACGCGGGCGCGCTCGCGCATATCGGGAACGAACGCGACGCGGCGGTGAAGGAGCTCATCCGCCAGGTTATCGGCGCGTGCCGGAAGCGGCGGAAGTACGTCGGCATTTGCGGCGATGCGCCGTCGACATTCCCCGATTTCAAAGCGTTCCTCGTCCGCGAAGGCATCGAATCGATTTCTCTCAATCCCGACGCCATTCTGAACGATTTATAGGAAGGAAGTTCCAGGCAAGGAAGTTCGACTGGACGAGGAAGTTTCTCTTCCGGAGGAAGTGAAAATTCCGGTAGTAAAGAAGCCGGAATCCTTCACCGTGTCCAGGATGACGCTCCGCGTCACTTGATCGTAATGAGCGGTGTCTCCCCCGTTTCTACTTTCGTCGGATGCTGCTGCCAGTCGTGCCGGTTCCCCGTGAGCCGGTACGAGAATTCAATGCTCGCGGGCGAGGAAGTCAATGTGGTTGAGGATGTCGGCTTTCCTGAAGGAAACCCGACATCCGGTAACAATGCGTGGAATATAATCTTCTCCCCCTTCATCTCATACCACATGGTCGCCGGTGTCCCTTCTGGCGTCATCTGCACCTGCACATTGTCATCGGAGAAATCGACAACCTTGTGCCACACCCACAGGTCCGACCCAACAGGGACTTTATTGAAATCAATCGTGTAGGCATAGGATGTCGGCTTTCCTTCAGGAAACCCGACATCCGGCAGCAATTCCGCCTTCCCGCTGTACTCTTCCTTCACCCCCGTCATGGATGGCGCATACGTCGCATAGTTCTGCCCATCGATACGGTAGAGCGGGTCGACGGTCGTCGCAGTAAGTTTATCCACCCCAATGATATCGCCGCTGTTCACATTAATCGCCGTTCCGCCGCCGAGGTTCGCAAAAGTCAGCGTGCCGCTCGCGTACTGGCTCCCGCCGACGTAGAGCTTATAGCCGCCACTGGGAATCGCTCCGATACCGACGGCACCGCTGTATTGCGTCAGTGCTGGACTCAAAACCTTGAGGTCTTTCCACCCGAAGCTCGCCGTTGAGTTCACATCAATGGACCACCCCGTGGAAGCATCGACGCTGTTCCTTGTAGACCAATAATCCGCAGAAATCCGGTAGTAGTAGCCGCTCGTGTTCGTGGCTCCCACCGCGATGGCAACATTGCCATTGGCATCAATGCCGACTGATTTCGCAAGCCCGTCATTCCCGTTGTCAACGATGGAGTAATTAACCACAGCACCGGCGACTCCGTCTATGCTCCCCGTGCTACCGCTGAAGGCATAACCGACGACTGTGAAATCAATATCACTGGCATTACCGTAACCGTACCCATTGACGCGTATCTTGAACATTTCATTCGAAGCTCTCCCGATGTTGGTGTGTATGATATACGCGCCGGTCAATGTGGCTGAATTCTGGTAGCTCACGACGTTGGGGAAATAGAGCCATCCCCCCGCCTGCGAACCGACGTTAAGAACATTCGTCACTTTCAGAGCTGCCGGGAACGTGTAGTTTCCACCTCCCGTATTGCTCCCGAATGTCCCCGCCGACACGTTCGCGGCGGAAACCGTCCCCGAGAGCGCACCGGAGAACCCGCCTGCGGTAATCGTGCCGGAGATGTACGCATTCCCCACGACCGTAAGCGGGTACGCGGGCGTCGTCGTCGCGATGCCGACGTTGCCGCCGTTTGGATTTAATAACAAGTCGTACTGGGTCGCCAAGTTGCCACTATTCGTAGATTGAATCCATGCACCGCCATTCGCAGTTCCGCCAAAACCCAAATCCAAAACCCCTGTCCCACTGCCTTGACTCAAGCGTAAAATGCCCGTTTGTGATGTTCCTGATGTGGCAGGTAGCCCAGCTGCAGTCGCTTTAGCTTCGAGCCTGAGCCCTGGAGCCGTCGTCCCGATGCCGACGTTGCCTGATGTTGGTAAAATAGTCATCCTAACAGTATTATCTGTTCCAAACTGAAGCGGATAAGCATTCTGCCTATTGATAACTCCTGCATAAGCAGTATCCCCTAACATAGCACCGCCAGATACACTACCTTCTTGTCCAAAAATTGTCGTTCCTCCTGTATTTTGGGTGACTAAATAAGCAATACTTGTACCAACAGAATTATTTACACGAATAATCGGAAAATTTCCATTAACATCCAACTGATAGCCGGGGCTTGTCGTTCCTATCCCGACGTTGCCGTTCTGATCTATCGTAAGATACCTCGTATACGGGCTTGCTTGGTTTGCAATACTAAGAGACGAAGAAGCGTCCTGGTGTTGCTCAATGATGTATCCATGCGTGCCCGCAACACCGTTATTGATGGCTACTCCCGGACCGAATGTCCCCGGCGTTGCGCCGGACGTATTTCGCAGCGTCAAAAACGGCGAGCTGCCCGCCGAACCGTTTGTTGAAACCGTCACGGCCCCGCCTACAAACAACCCGTTCGTCGGCAATCCCACCACCGTCGACGTCCCGACGCCGAGCGCTCCCTGGATGGCGTAGTTCCCGGAGGCGAAGGTTGAGCCCGCGATAAACTGCCCGGGGTCAATGGAGGTGAGGTTTGTTCCGATGCCCTGGAAGCTGACACCGGCGACGGTGCCCGCTCCGTTCACGCCCGTATTCGGTGCTCTCGTCCCAATGCCGACGGAACCCCACGGATTGATATCAAAGATGGTAAGCCCGGGGAGCGTGTTGCTCTCGCGGAAAAGCTGGAGATTGCCGAAATCGCGCGCGGACCAGAGGTACTGCATCTGGCTTGTCGTATTCAAAACGCCGACGCCGGGATTCGAGGTTGACGCGACGACAAGTGTGTACCCGTGTGCGGTGGAGCCGCTCGTCGTCGATGTGGTGTCAAATGTATCCGTCGGCGTTGGATTGCTTGTCCCGTAACCGATGTTCCGGTTCGAGTCGACGTCGAGAAGTCCACCCCCCGTCCCCGGCGTCTGCCCCGCCGCGGGCCCGATGAACGCGTACACCGGCGCCGCGAAGAGCGTGAACATCACGAACGCCCCCAGTGCAATATATCGGTATCGGATACCCATAAAGTTATCCACA
>CAZAZV010000010.1:0-26366 GCA_964489845.1 uncultured Candidatus Saccharibacteria bacterium | reverse complement strand
CCGTCGCCGCGGCGACGGTTGCTCCGCATCGGGACAAAATCCAGCGGTCAAGTACGTGGGGCGACGGTGCGGTATTCGCGCGCTTCGCCGGATACGTATTCCAAAACACGAATGAGTTGTAGAGGAGCATAATCGGGCCCCGCAGCACTTTCGTAATTTCCTGCTCGTCGAATCGTTTCGGCTCGCCGGCGGGATTGACGGTATAGAAATACCAGCGGATCGCATCGACGCCGAATTTTTGGAACGCCTCTTGCGGACGCACCGCATTGCCCCTCGTCTTGCTCATCTTCCTGCCGTACGTATCGAGTACGTGACCGAGGGAAATGACATGCCGATACGGCTCGCCGCGCCCGAGAGCGACGGAAACTGCGAGCAGGGTATAGAACCATCCCCTCGTCTGGTCAACGGCTTCGGAGATGTAATCGGCGGGGAACTGTTCGCGCTTGTCGATGAGTGCCGCATGTTCAAACGGATAGTGCCACTGCGCGTACGGCATCGCGCCGGAATCGAACCATACATCAATGACTTCGGGCACGCGCCGCATAGTTCCGCCACATGTGCAATCAAAGCGCACCTCGTCAATGAACGGCCGGTGGAAATCGGCGAGTCCGTATTGCCCGTGCGGGAGCGAAAGCGCCTGCGCGGCGCGGAGCTCTCCGGTGCGATACATATATCCCCGTCGTTCCTTTTCGGAAGCTGCTTGCTCCTCGCTCCACCCCGCGAGCACTGCCTCGAGCATCCACGCAACATCCTCGTGCGTGACGAGGAGAATCCGCTTGCCGCGATGCTTTTCTTCGAGTTCCTGAAACAATTCGTTCACGCGCACCGCCACATCGCGCAAGGTTTCGTCTCCGTCACGGACCTTCCGGGAAAACCGCTCGCGCTCGTTCCTGAAGTGGGCGTGGTACGACGCAAGCAACTCCCCCTCCATGCCCGTAAGTCGTATTTCCCGCAAACGCTCATCGAGTACAACCTCCGCACCGACTTCCGTGCCGACGAGCTCCGCGGTCTCTTTCGTCCGCAGAAAATCGGAGGCAATGATAAGGTCGGGGGTGAGATGTTTTTTCTTCAGCTCCTTCCCTGCCGCCCGCGCCTCGATTCTCCCCTGCTCGGTGAGCAGATAGCGGTCCGCGCTCTTGTCGGTGCTCGCGAGACCGTGCACGTTATGCTCCGCCTCGGCGTGGCGCATCAGAACATACTCGTTCCGCGCGCCGCCGACGCGTTCGGAGAGCTCCGCGAAGCTCCCGACGATTTCCCGCTTGCCGCACGACGAGCACTCCCATACCGGAAGCGGCGTTCCCCAGTACCGCTCGCGCGAGAGTGCCCAATCCTTCGCGCCCTTAAGCCACTCGGCGAAGCGTCCGCTCCCCGTCGAGGCCGGCATCCAGCTGATGCGCTCGTTGGTTTTCAAAAGCTTATTCTGGAGACCGCTCATCGCGATGAACCACGAATCGCGGGCATAGTAGATGACGGGCGTATCGCACCGCCAGCAAAACGGGTACTCGTGCCTGTACGGTTCCTCCTTGAGAAGCGCGCCGCGTTCCTTGAGATGGGCGATGATTTTCTCTTCCGTCTCCTTCGACTTCACAAACATTCCCTGAAGCCCGGGAACGTCACCGTTAAATGTCCCGTCGGGCAACACGAGGTGGTACTGGGGCAGCCCGACTTTGACACCGAGCTCGTAGTCGTCGGCGCCGTACATCACGGCGGTGTGCACAATACCGGTGCCGTCTTCCGTCGTAACGAACGGAGCCGCATACACGTGGTATGCTTTCTTGTCTTCCCGCAGTGCCGGTACGTCGAAGAGTGGCTCGTAAGAAAGATTAACGAGCTCCTTGCCCTTGAGGCGCCGCTCCGGCGCGCCCTTGAATTGTCCGGCAAACGGCGTGCCCGTCGCATAAATCAACCGCTCGCCATTCCGTTCCGTCTCCGCATACTCCATCGCCTCACCCACCGCAAGCGCGACGTTTCCCGGCAGCGTCCACGGCGTAGTGGTCCATGAAACGAGGTACGTGTTGTCCCTGCCGACAACTTTGAACTTCACGTACACCGAGTCGTCCGTTGTCTCCGCGTATCCCTGGGCAAGCTCGTGCGACGAGAGCGCCGTCCCGCACCGCGGACACCACGGCACCACCTTGTATCCCCTGTACAAAAGCTTCTTCCGCCACAATTCTTTCAGAATCCACCAGACAGATTCCAGGTATGAATTCTCGTACGTGATGTACGGGTGCTCCATGTCGAGCCAAAATCCCATGCGCTCGGTAAGGCGCTCCCACTCGTCCTGGTACTCCCACACCGACTCGCGGCACTTCGCGTTGAACGCCGCGATACCGTACGTCTCAATGTCCTTCTTCGAATTCAAGCCAAGTTTCTTCTCGACCTCGAGCTCGACGGGAAGGCCGTGCGTGTCCCACCCCGCGCGGCGAAGCACGTACTTCCCCCGCATCGTCTGATACCGCAGGATAATGTCCTTGAACGCGCGGGAAAGCACGTGGTGAATGCCCGGCTGCCCGTTCGCCGTCGGCGGCCCTTCGAAAAAAATGAATCGTTTACGGTCCTTCCGCGCCTTTTCGAGCACCTGAAACACGTGGTTCGTCCGCCAAAACTCGAGCACCCTCTCCTCAAGTTCCGGTAGCGAGAACTGCTTTATGTTGCGCAGCATATCTCAATCGTACCATCACCGAAGCGATGATGAAAAGCGCAAATTGACTAAAGGTGTATAACGTGGCAGGATATGGATGTTCGATTGTGCACACGTTCATTGTCATCAAAACGCGGACGAAAACGACACGAGGAGGAACCACATGAAACGGATGTGTGGAGCAGTAGGGGTACTGCTTTTCGTAACTTTCACGCTCTCAAGCTGCGCGTCGTACGTAACGTATCAAGTCAGATTCCCGACCTTCCTGGGCCTGGGTGAACCGCGCGCGAACCTTCAGGTCATGAACAACACGCCATTTGTCGCAGTCATATTTGCGACAAACCGTTACTCGACGACGCTCGGACGCGGCGAGACGGCGGAGGCGCTGGAGTTTGTCCCCCAAAACGGGCAACCGGAACCGCTCATCGCCCTGATGTACGAGTACGCCGGGAACGGCGTCACGTCGCGGAGCGAATACGTCGGCGCAGCACACACGATCGTGCCGCTTCTGCAAGGGAGAGCGAGCGTGTGGGTCATCACATCGCAGGACATCGCCTTCGTGAAGCAACCAACCATCGCCCTCACGACGCCGAAGCTCGCGGGATTCCCGCGCATCGTGCACTTCGCGCACACCTTCACGCAAGGGATGCTCACGGTGCAAATCGTGAACAACTCGCGATACGACGTGGAATTGAAGGGGAGGAAAAGCGCCGTCGGCATGACCTGGTGGAGTAAGAAGGAACCAGTGACGTTGAGGCCCGGCAATATCTATATCACCCAAGTGCAGCAGTTCTATTATCAGCAGCCGGGCAACTTCTACATCCAAGCGCGGTATCTAGATGGGGGGCGTTTCGTCAAAGACGAGTTTCTCGTGTTTACCACTTCGCCGGTCTATCCCGCAGCGAGGCAGGTAATTCTAAGCGGCACATAACGTGCCGCTCCTTATTTCCATTGACAGGGACTGCGGTAATACGGTAGAGTTATCCCGTTATGCCAAACTTGGCATCGGCACGAAAAGAACTGCGGAAAAGCGCGCGGCGGAACGCGGGAAACCGCGTCTGGAAAATGCGCATGAAGCGTCTTATGAAAGAAACGCGGGAACTCGCCGCGAGCGGAAAGAAAGACGAGGCGCAGAAACTCCTGCCCCAGCTCTACAAAACGGTAGACAAGATGGCGAAGAAGCACCGCATCGCGAAGAACAAAGCGAATCGTATCAAATCGCGCGTGACGAGAGCGTCAACTGAGCGCAAAGCCTAGAAGCGCTTCTTCCACTTCCAGTGCTCCCGACTTGCGGCATACATCGTATGCCGCAAGTTTTTGTGCGCCCTCACCCCGCGCGAGTGTCGCAAGCATATTGAATACGTACTCGTTGTCTTCCCGCCGGGAAAACAATTGCTCGAGGAGCACGAGCCGCTCCCCCACCTGCTGCGCCTTCACGAGCGCGAGCGTGTCGTCGAAAAACGTTCCTTCCTTCCGCCAGTGCGTCAGTTCTGCAAGCGCGCCCTTGGGGACGGGCTGAGGGAGGAACGACGCTTTTTCGATTTCGCGCACCGCGGAAAAACTTCGCTCCGCCTGCGACTCGACGTACGCACAGAGAAACAACAGTGCGTCGGTGGAAAATGTCACGCCGCGCTCCGCGGCAACCGAGCGAATGAATGCCCCGAGTTCCATTCCTTCGAGCTTGCCGAATTCGAAACGGCGCACGGGCGGCTTCGCAAGGAATGATAACTGCTTGACGGGCTTCCCGGCATCGGAGATAAGAATAAAAACCTGCTCGTCGTCAAGGAACGCTTTCAATGCGCGAACCCATTCCTGGTCCGAAACGTGCGCGCCGCCGCGCGCGGAGAGGAGTTTTTTGCCGGCGAAGAGCGCCGGTTGCCTCAAAAATTCAACCGCGTCGCCGACGCGCTCCGCTGCTTCATCGAAATCAACGACAGAGAGGGCTCCATCGGGATTTTTCGCGCGATAGGAAGCGGTGAGTTCTCGAACCTTCTCGCCGCGCCGATATACGTCGTCCCCGAAACAGTACAGAATCACACGGTTATTTTGACACAGTGCGAAGAAAAGCGCTACGCTAAAGACAAATGCCGGAACTCGACGAACTCCTCGCAAAGGAACGGCGCGAAGCCGAAGAACGAGCTGCACAGCGCAGAGCGGAGGAGGTGGGTCTTGACTATCTCAATCTCGTTTCGGTAACGACGCCGACGGAAATACAGGCGATGCAGATGGTGAGCGAACTGATTGCGCGCGCGGCGCGCGCTGTTCCGGTGCAAATCGTGAAGAAGCGCCTCATACTCGCCGTCTACGACCCGCGCCTCGCAGAAACGCGGAAATTAATCGACGAACTCAAGCAGAAATACGAACTGACGGTCGTTGTCACGACCGAGTATGGCTTGGAGCACGCCTGGCACCACTACGCGTACATTAAGAAGGAAAGCGAAGAACTCGGGAGCGGCGTCAATATCGACGCGGAGCACATCGAACGCATCAACAAAGAAATAAAAACCGCTGCGGCGCTTGAGAAAGCAATCACCGAGTTCGAGAGCCCGCTCATTTCACACGTGTTGGAGGTCATTCTCGGTGGCGCCGTCGCGCTCCGCGCCTCGGACATACACCTGGAACCCGTGAAGGACGGTTCGGTGCTGCGCCTCCGCGTCGACGGTATGCTCCATGTCATCACGAAAGGAATAACCCCCGCCATCCACCATGCGCTCGTGACGCGCATCAAACTGCTTTCGGAATTGAAGCTCAACATCACCGAAGAACCGCAAGACGGCCGATTCACCGTTTCGCTTCCCGGCCGGGCGATCGAGATACGGACGTCTGTCCTCCCCTCGGAATACGGCGAAACGGCAGTGATGCGACTCCTCGACCCGAACGCCTTGAAAATTAACATGGAAGAACTCGGGTGGCGCCCCGACGATCTCGCGATCATCAAGGCAGAGCTTGAGAAACCGAATGGTCTCATCCTCAATACCGGCCCGACGGGCTCGGGAAAAACCACCACGCTCTACAGCTTTCTCGCGTACAAGGTGCGCCCCGAGATAAAAGTCATCACCGTCGAGGATCCGATCGAGTACCACCTCGAAGGCGTGTCACAGACGCAAACCGACCCCGGTGCCGGCTACACCTTCGCCTCCGGACTGCGCTCAATACTGCGGCAAGACCCCGACGTCATCCTTGTGGGAGAAATCCGGGACAAAGAAACCGCGGAAATGGCGATGAACGCGGCCTTGACCGGGCACATCGTCTTCTCAACGCTGCACACGAACAGCGCCGTCGGCGCTATCCCGCGGCTTTTGGAGCTCGGCGTGAAACCGAACACGCTCGGTCCCTCGCTTTCGCTCGTCATCGCGCAACGCCTCGTGCGGAAACTCTGCGAGCATTGCAAGAAAGAGGTGCGGCCGGACGATGAGATGCGCGAAAACATAAAGACGTTCTTCCAGAACCTTCCCCCGCGGGTCGCGAAAGAACCGTATGCTTCGTATCACCTCTACGAGCCAGTGGGATGCGATGTGTGCGGCGGCACCGGCTATCACGGGAGAATATCCATCTTCGAACTGTTCCTTGTCACGAAAGCAATCGAGAGCGCCATTTACGAAAATCCGCCAGAAACGAGAATTGCGGAGCTCGCGGAGCGGGAAGGAATGGTGACTATGCAGGAAGACGGCGTATTGAAAGCGCTACAAGGCACAACCGCACTCGAGGAAGTAACCCGCCTCACGGGACCCATCATATGGAAACAGACGTAAAAAGAAAAATCCCCGCCTTGGACCTGTGGGTAAATGCTTGGGAAGCCGAACCCACGGTGAAGTGGGGTAGAGAGTGTTCCGAGGCATCATCCAGTCGAAACCAGACGAACCGAAGCTAAGAACAGCTCCCATTTACCCACAGGCCCAAAGCGAGGACCGTTCCGTATTGGAACAAGAGGACTATAGCATATATACAATAACTTGTCAATAGTATGGACGACGTCGTAGAACTGCGTTTGCGGCCCAAAGAGTGGGACGACTACATCGGACAGGAGCGGGTAAAAACACAGCTCCGTCTTATGATTGACGCGGCAAAAGGCCGCAAGGAGCCCTGCGACCATCTTCTTTTCTACGGGCAGGCAGGACTGGGGAAGACGACGCTCGCCCACATCGTGGCGCATGAGATGGGCGCCGCACTCAAGACGACAACGGGTCCGGCGCTCGAAAAAACCGGCGATGCCGCCGCGATTCTCACCAACCTCGAACCGTACGACATCCTCTTCATAGACGAGATACACCGTCTCCCGAAGCAGATCGAGGAAGTGCTCTACCCCGCACTCGAGAGCAGGAAATTGAATCTCGTCGTCGGCAAGGGGCCCGCGGCACGGACGCTCACCATAGATCTCCCGCCTTTCACATTCATCGGCGCGACGACGCGCGCGAATATGCTCTCCACACCGCTCCGTTCCCGGTTCGGCGCCATGCTGCACCTCAACTACTACTCCCTGGAGGATATGAAATCAATCATTCATCGTTCGGGACGACTGCTCCACGTTGAGGTGACGGAAGATGCGGTGGAAAAACTCGCCGAAGCGTCGCGCTTCACTCCTCGTGTCGCAAACCGCCTCCTCCGGCGTTGCCGGGATTGGACGGAAGTGCACGGCCTGAAATCCATCGATAAAGCGGTTGTCTCCGCGACGCTGCAGCTCATGGAAGTCGACAACCTCGGCCTGGAAGAAGCCGACCGGCACCTGCTCCGCACCATTATCGAGCGGTTCCGCGGCGGCCCCGTCGGCGTGAAATCGCTCGCGGCAGCCGTGAACGAAGATGCTGGAACCATCGAGGAGGTGTACGAGCCGTTTCTGCTTCTTATCGGGCTCTTGGAACGCACGCCGAGCGGCAGACGAGCGACGCGCACCGCATACGAACACCTCAAGTACAAAACACCATCACAACTCATCTCATAATGCGAAGCGAGAACGTGGAATCGACAGCGCGCTTCGCGAAAGCAATCGCGCACGAAGCGCTTGAGACCCCGCACCCGCACGGTGCGCTCGTCTATGCACTCGTCGGCGATTTGGGGACGGGTAAAACGACTTTCACGCAATCGTTCGCGCAAGCGCTCGGCATGGGGCGACTCGTCCCCAGCCCCTCGTTCCTCATCATGAGGAAATACGAACTTCCTTCCGAGAGAACGCTGATACACATCGATGCCTATCGCCTCGCCTCGTCGAAAGAATTGCTGGACCTCGGCTTCGAGAACGTGTTAAAAGATCCGCGCAACATCGTCGTCGTGGAATGGGCGGACAACGTCGCCGATATCCTGCCACAGGATACGAAGTGGTTTCACTTCAAGCACGGCGAAAAGGAAAACGAGAGAGATATAGAGGCGTAGCTATTCGGTATCGTCCCCTGAAACGTTCGTATGCACCTCCACCACGTCTTCGTGTTCGAGAAGCGCATCCGAAAGCTCCTGCAGCTGCTCCGCGGCGTGCTCCGAAACGGTCACCGGGAACTTGGCGCTCCAGTTGCTCGGGTCGAATGCCCACGTAACGCTCCCGGGGTCCGCCCACTTCCCGTTGTGGTCGCGTAAAATCACCTTCACCTCCTGGATGGTACGGTTTTTATTGTCCGTTTCGCAGCGGATAGCGAGCGCGGTTCCCTCCGGTCCGTACGCTTCAATCACCACCTCTTCAAGCGCCTTCGCTTCTCCTGCGCGCTGGAGCGCTCGTTCGATGTTTTCTTTCGGAACATTTGCTCTGCGCGCCTCGTCGATCGCCCGCCGGAGTTCCGCGTTTCCTTCCGGATTCGGGTTGCTCTTCGCGGCAAGCGAAATCGTGCGGAGAAGCTTGGAAAAAATTTTCCCGCGCTTCTCGTCAGTCGCCTCCTTCTTGCGCTTAATTTGAGCCCACTTCGAATGACCGCTCATGAATTTCGAGTTTCGGTTATCGTAGGGCTTCCGCCACTGGTTTGCAACGGGAGGGAAATGCGGAACGCGCTGCCGCGCCCGACGATGGAATCAACCGCGATGTCCCCGCCGTGCGCTTGGATGACGCTCCGCGCGAAATAAAGCCCGAGTCCATTGCCGTTCGGGTCAATCTGCTTCGCTTTTTCTCCGCGCGCGAATTTGCTGAAAAGATTCCGGAGTTCGTCTTCGGAAATGCCGATGCCGGTGTCTCGCACGATGACGTCCACGCCCCCCGCCCCCGCCGCGAGCTCCACGGTCACCGAACCGTCTTTCACATTGTACTTGATGGCGTTTTCAACGACCGCTTCGAGGGCGGAACGAATCCGTTCCTCGTCGCCCACCACGGTGAGCGGATTGGGCTTGGAAAAACTTATGGGAATGCCGTACTTGTCGGCTATCGGCTGGGCTTCGTTCACAATGCTCTGAACCGTGAGGGTGATATCGAACGGCTCTCGGCGATAGGAAACTTCTCCTTCTTCGATTTGGGCGACCTCGAGCATGCTGTTCACCAGTTTCAAGCCCCGCTCGGCAAGCTCGAGGCCCTGGGTGACGAGACGCACCGCATCTGCGTCCGTGGTGGTATTCACCAAACTCTCGAACACCCATTTGATACCGGTGAGGGGCGTCCGGAGTTCATGTGCCGTCGTCGACACGAACTCGGTTTTGGAAGCGGACGTTTCGCGCTCCTTCGTCTTGTCCTGAACGATTTTTATGAATCCGACGGGGCTGCCCCCCTGGTCCGTAACGCGGTCCGTCACCGTCACAAATTCACGGACGGGGTCCTGGAGCTCAATCTGCACGATCTGCGGCCACCCCTCAAGGGAAAGCTGCCGCGCGTGCACCGCAAGCGAGGGGTATATGATTTTCGTGAGCAAGCCGAACGTTTTGTCTCCGACGTACTGCGGCGTGACGGTCATACCGACGGTCTGGGCAGGCACGCGGAACATCTCCATCGCCGCGTGGTTCATGTCCAAAATCTTGAATTGCGGGGAATACACGATAACCCCCTCGTGCATGTTCTCGATAACCCGTTTCAGGCGGGAGGTGTGAAACGTGTTTTCCCGCTCGAGATACACGAGACGCACTGCGTTCCGCAACCCGATGAACGTACCCAGTCCGACCACCAGGAAAGCGAGGGTGGTAAGCCAGAGCGGGAGCGTCGAAAACGCGAGCGCGAGCACCGCAAACCATGCACAGGCGACGCCGAGGGCGGGAAGCACCTCTCGGGTGTCCCAAAATTTCTTGATGTCGGAAAGAAAATCACGCCGTTCCATTGCCGTTCTCCCTTATAGTAACCTACCACTGATTCCTTCCTTGGGGTAGAGCCGCTTCACCAAACTAGTGAACCCCCGCGCCTCGAGGTATCGGCGCACCGCGTCCCACTTCGGCGCAAACGCCATCTCGGAGAGCGAGAGGTCGAGGGGGATATCCCGTCGTATGAGGGCAAGCTGCCGGGAGAGGCGCGCATCTTCGCGCCCCGCTTCCAGTTTCCGGTGCTCCGCCTCCGACAGTTCGTACAGGTGCTGATAGACGCCCTCGAGCGTACCGTACTTCGAAAGGAGCGCGGCCGCTCCCCTCGGTCCGATTCCCCGCACGCCGGGAATATTGTCAGACGAGTCCCCCGCAAGCCCCTTGTAGTCAGGTATCTGCGAAGGTTGCACACCGAATTTCCCCCGCGCTTCCGCCTCGGTGTACATCTGCATATCGGAAACGCCGCGCTTGAGACCGAGCACCTTCACGTCGCGTTCGTCATCAACGAGCTGCAGCGCGTCCATGTCCCCTGTCAAAATGATGACCTCAAGCCCTTTTCCGAAACGCGCGGCGAGCGTACCGAGCAGGTCGTCCGCTTCGACGCCGGGGCGTTCCACGACCGGTACGCCGAAGGTGCGAAACAAAAATCGTGCTTCCTTCAGCTGTGCAATGAGCGCATCATCCGCCTCGGGTCGCGTCGCCTTGTACTCCGTGAATAGTTCTTCGCGAAACGTTTTCTCGGGTCGGTCGAACGCCGCGGCGACGAAATCGGGGCGCACATCCTGAAAAATTTTCAGGAGCATGCTCATAACCCCGTAGAGTGCGCCGACCGGACTCCCGTCGGGAGCGGTGAGCGGCGGCAATGCATGGTACGCGCGGTGGATGAGGGCGTGCGCGTCAATGAGGAGAAGCTTCTTCATCGTTGTTTGAAGACGATAAGCGTCTTCTTCCTCACCCCGCCCTGCCCGTCGGTTACGGTAAGTTCCAGGATGTTTTGGGGCAGGAGTGGCTGACTCAGCAGGTACGCGTATTGGTACGTGTTCCCCGGCGCGCTCTTGGTGTCAACTGTTGTGCCGTTGAAAGAAAGCGATACGCTCTTGATGCCGTACATCGCCTGGATGTTCGCGGCAATGACGAGCGGCGGCGATACAAACGAGCCATTCAGGGGACTCGTGACATTCACGGAAATATTCTGCGAGCCGACGTCGGCATTGATGAAACTGCTGCTCTCGGGATTCTTGTTGTACGTGGTGTCGAAGTTCGGAATATTCTTTTCCGCCCAGGCCTTCACCGATTGCTCCCAGTTGTAAAATTGCGGGTCAGCGTACGGATTCTCGGGAGCCGGACCGAGCGGATTGCTCTTGTCGATCCAGTACAACTCCGAGTGCAGCTCGGGGTAGGTCTGGGTCCCCACCGTTTCCACGTTCACTAGCTCGCCGTTCAAGAGCGGCTTGCTCGGCAGGGGGAGCGGGTCGGGCCGGGGGAATGGGTCGGATGAACTCACCATGGTAAGCGCCTGGCCCATGAAATTGCTCCATATCGGAACCGCCGCGAGAATACTCGAGCCCTGCCGGTGCATCGGCGTATTGTCGCTGTTCCCCGCCCAAACGCCGACGACGAGGTCTGGCGTGTACCCGAACGTCCAGGCGTCGCGATAATCGTTCGATGTCCCCGTCTTAAGTGCGACCTCGTGGCCGGGGAATACGGTTTCGCCCAAACTTGCCTGGAACAATCCGGAGCGGAGTGCCACGTCGGAAAGTATCTGGTTCACGGTACGGACCATATTCACGGGAGCCACCTGCTGTGGCGCGTCGGTGGGTGTGTACAAGACGTTCCCTTGGCTGTCTTCCACGCGCAAAATGTATGACTGCGTGTGGCGCGTTCCATCATCGGCGAGCGTCGCATACGCGTTCATGAGGTCTATCATGTGAACCTCGCCGCCGCCCAACACGACGGAAAGACCGTAGTGCCACTCATCTTCCGATTTCAGCGTCGTAATGCCGAAGTTCTGGAACGTCTTGAACGCATCGTCGAGTCCGACGAGATACAGCACCCTCACCGCGGGCACGTTGATTGACTGTGCCAGAGCCGTTTCAAATGTCACGGGACCCGCAAATGTGCCCTCGAAATCGACGGGGTGGAAGCAGTCCTTGTTGGCGTCGGAGGTGGGTGTTGGAATCGCGGGGCACTGCTCATCGCCGGCGGTAAACTCGGTCTGGGTATCGAAGACCAGGCTCTTGGGGTTGTATCCCTTCTCGAAAGCGGTGAGATACACGAACGGCTTAAGCGCGGAACCCGGCTGGCGCAGTCCCTGGATGGGCATATCAAACTTGCCGTCGATCCCGGGGTCGAAATAGTCGCGCGAGCCGACGAGCGCCAGGATTTGGCCGTTCTGAGGGTCCTGCGCCACGAGTGCCGCGTCGTTCCCGCCGTAGAGCTCTTCGTTCCTCGCGGCTCCCGCTGCGACGGCCTGTTCGGCCGCCTGTTGCAAATTCCAATTGAGCGTGGTGATGACCTTGAGACCGCCGCGGAGCGCCACGTCTTCCCCAAAGCGGTCGATGAGCAGTTGCTTCACGAGGAGTGAGAAGTGGGGCGCTCTGATGTCTCCAAGCGACGGCTCGGGCTGAAACGCCACCTTTTCCGCGAGCGCCGCCTGCTCCTCTGCCCGCGTAATGAACCCGAGGTCTGCCATTCGTCCGAGAATATAGTCCGCTCGCTGCAAAAGTTCGTCTTTATGGTCTCCCCACGGGGAATAATAGGTCGGCGCTTTCGGTAACGCCGCGAGTGTGGCGGCTTCCGCGAGCGTATCGTCTTGCACCGACTTCCCGAAATACAACTGGCTTGCCTCTTCCACGCCGTACACGTTCGAGCCGTACGGGATTTGATTCAGATAAGCGCCGAGGATTTCGTCCTTGCTGTACTGTTTCTCCAGCTTAATCGCAAGTACCAACTCCTGAATTTTGCGGGCAATCGTTTTTTGGGGCGTGAGGAACACGTTCTTCACCAACTGTTGCGTAATCGTCGACCCCCCTTCTACGGCTCCGCCGCTCTTCAGGTCCGATATGACGGCGCGGACGATTCCCTTCCAGTCGAATGCCGGTTGGCTGTAGAACTCGGCGTCTTCGGCGGCAAGTGTCGCATCTTTGACACTCGTGGGAATTTCGTCAAACGGCACCACGGTCCGTTTCTCGTCGCCGTACAGTTCGTACAACAAGACCTTCCCGGTACGATCGTATATTTTCGTCGACTGGCTCACCTCGCGCGCGGCAAATTGGTCGAGCGGTGGCAGTTGATTGACGAGAATGATGGTGTAGAGCGCCGCTCCGCCGACGCCGAGGAGCGCCACGAACGCGATGAGCGCTATGAGAAACTTCTTCGCTTCACGCGACATAATCAAAGTGTAGAACAAGTTCTGGGGCAAAACAAAACCCCGCCACATTACCTGTGGCGGGGTCTACGCTCGGTTACTGCTTAGAACGAGTCGCCGTCTCCGTCGTCGTCGGTATCAAATTCTTCGTCTTCGTCACCATCGTCGCCCGCTTCGTCCGTTTGTCCGTCCTCGTCTTCCTCCTCCCCCTCATCAAGGTCTTCGTCCTGCATCACGAGCGTCTTCTCGTTCAGTATGGTTGCCATAGTAAATGAGAATGTGGTAATAATTGGTGGCGACCTTTTTGTTACGCCAGGGCAGTATAGTGTAAGGAACCAGCAATTGCAAGGGCAAGTGCGTCGGTTGCGTCGTCGACGAGTTTGCTCGACGGGCGCTCCATCTGAAGCGTGAGCCACACCATCTTTGCAAGCGCCTCTTTGGATGCCTTTCCGTCTCCGGAAACCGCCGCCTTGACGGCCGACGGGGAAAATTCGACGAATGGCACGCCTCGTTTCGCGAGCGTCATAATAATTATTCCTCTCCCCTCCGCCACCTCTATGGCGGTTTTTTTGTTCTTGGTGAAAAACAGCGTTTCGACGGCCGCAAGGTCGGGGCGAAACTCGCCGAGCGCGCTGTCAAGGGCTCGTTCTATCTGCACGAGCCGCTCCGGCAACGCGAGCGATTCCGAAATATTCAAGATATCCGCCGCGAGATATTCGAGGCGCGCTCCGCTTCGACGCACCACTCCGTAACCCACTCGTGTCGTCCCCGGGTCAAGTCCAAAAAAAATCATAAAAGCTGCGAAGCTACTCCCTGATCGGCGCGACAACGTATGTGACGTTGTTCTCGTTTTTCCCCCGTATCACGACCGGCGTGTGCGAATCGATGATTTTCATAACAACCTCATCGCTTGCGGAAAGTGACGTGCCATCAAGAATATATTTCCAGTTGAATGAGATGCGCAACCCCTCGTGGAGCTCTCCGTCCACGTGGACGGGGACGCGATAGGCGTTTTCCCCGACGTTCTCTCCGCGCGAAGAAATCGTAAGCGTCTTACTTTTCCCGTCGAGCGAGAAGAGGACGTCCCGCGTCTTACCCGAGATGACGCTCGTGACTTTGAGCGCGCTTTCGAGTTCCTTCCGCCTCATTCGCAGCTCCAGTTTCGTATCGTGGGGAATGATGTTTTTATAACTCGGGAACGTTCCGTCAACGAGTCGCGAGATGAGCGCGGTGTGGGCCGATTCGAATAACACCTGATTGTCGTCGAAAAACACGTTGAGTGCTTCGTCGGATTCGAAAACTCTCAAGAAAACTTCCGCCGTTCGGAGCGGAATGATGCACGAAAATTTGTCCCTGAAGGACGACGAAATACCTTCGTTCCCGGCACTTACTTCGACGAGGCGGAAGCTGTCGGTTCCTGCGCAGGTAAGCTCATTGCGGTCGAGTTCGGTATACACACCGTTGATTTCGGGGCGGACCTCCGAGTATTGAGTTGCAACGAGCGCCTTCTGGAACACATCCTGCAGCTTCCCGGCGGAAACGGCGAACGACTTCGTTTTGTCCGAAATAGAGGGAATAATGGGAAATTCTTCAAGGCGCTCGAGCGGGAGCGACGCTTCATAGTTGTCCGCCTGGAGGGAAAGCGCGTGTTCGTCGATTGAAAGGTGGATTTTGTCGGCAACGAGATTTTTCAAAATATCGCGCAATACCCGGAACGAAACCGCCGCCTCACCGGGGTGCTCGACTTTCCCCGAAACAATGTGTATGAGGGCGGTCTCGAGATTCGTGCCGGTGAGTACGAGCTGGTTCTCTTTCGTCGCCGATAATTTAACGGACTGAAGAATGGGGAGATGAGAAATTTCACTGATACTCTTCTCGATTATCCCCACCCCCCTCAACAAATTATCTTTTAGAATAATTAATTTCATAGTTGTTGTTGTAGTGATGTTAATAAGAGCAAGGTGTGAAGTTAAAAACGCAAAGTTGAGGTGCTTGTCTGCGGTGAATCTGATCGTGAAGCGGAGCTTTGTATACCTCCGTTTTGCGTTTTTCGCTTTGCATTTTTAATTTAAACTAACACGGTTTATTTTATGCACATCGGTACGTGATAACCTAAGAATAATCTGTGGATTTTGTCTGTACATCATTGGTACAACTGTTCCTTAATCGCCATCACCTTCTGACTAATGAGCGGGTTATGCCTAATGTCTTCCCCAATTTTTTCACAGGCATGAATGGCGGTGGTGTGGTCGCGCTTGCCGAGCTTGTTCCCCACTTCGGGATATGAGAGTTTCAGGATGTCGCGCATGAGATACATGCAAATTTGCCGCGGCTCGACGATATCCCGCTTCCGCGTCCGCTTGGTGAGCTCTTGTGGATTGACGTCGAAAAACCGGGAGACGATTTTGATAATCTTGTCGGGCGTGATGGTGACGGATACGCGGGACGTTTCCCCAACGAGTTTGTCCAAAAATTTGCGGTCAACCGTTTCTTTCTTGTAGTCGCGATAGAAAATCACCTTATTCAACACTCCCTCGAGCTCGCGGACGTTGTCTTGCACGGATTCCGCGAGGTATTCGAGCACCCAATCGTCGACGAATGCACTCGCACCGCGCATTTTCGCTTTCAAAATCGCGAGGCGCATTTCGTAGTCGGGGTAGCTGATGTCGGCAAGCATGCCTCCCTCGAAACGGGAGCGAAGGCGGTCTTCCAATTCCGCAATCGCCGCCGGCGGTCGGTCGGAAGACAAAATGATTTGCTTATTTTCTTCGTAGAGCGCGTTGAAGGTATGGAAAAATTCGACTTCGGTCGTCGGTTTACCGCCGATAAATTGTATGTCGTCGATAATCAGCACATCAATTTTCCGGTACTTTTTCTTGATGTCCTCCGTCCGCTTGAAGCGAATCGCTTGTACGACGTCCCGGGTGAAATTCTCGGAGGTGGTGTACAAAACGTGCAGGTTCTTGTGCCGCTCGCTCATGAGATTCCCCGCCCCCTGAATGAGATGTGTTTTTCCGAGGCCCACCCTGCCGTAAATGAAGAGCGGATTGTATTTCGTGCCGATGCTGTCGACGACGGCCTGGACGGCGGCGTAGGCAAGCTCATTGGAACTGCCGACGACAAATGTGTCGAGCGTGTACTTCGGGTTCAGGTTGGTGCGGGGGTCGACGGTGTCAAGTAGTGCGGGTTGTGCAAGAGGAGAAAGCCCCATCTCAACCTTCGGTTCTTTGTGGGGCGCGAGCGGGACACCGCCGGTGACCACGTATTCGACGTTCTTGATATTGCTGTCGATGTTCCGGAGCGAGTGGAGAATGAGCTTGTGGTATTTATTTTTAACCCACTCTTTCGTGAAAGCGTTCGGGAGCCCCACGGTTGCCGTCCCGTCCCCGTCATCCGCCTCGACGAGCTGGCTTTGCTTCAGCCACGTTAGAAAGTTCGGACGCGATACCTGGACTTCGATATCCCCCAAGACAGCTTCCCAGGTCTTTTTTGTATCCGCCGTGCCCATTACGCTTAATAGTACTTGAAACAATTCGCACTGCAACATTGCATTTTATGGGCGGAAGTGGTTTAATGGTGGAAAAGTTGGGGATAACGTATGCCGAAGCGAACGTATCAGCCGAAGAAGAAGAAACGGAGCCGCACGCACGGCTTCCTGAAGCGCTCGAAGCGCCCCAGTGGACGACGGGTGCTGAAGAACCGCAGGAACAAGAACCGGAAAAGACTGGCGGTGTAATGGCGACGGTGAGGACAAGCCGCCGAGACGCAGGGAAGAAACCGCTCGTCGTTGTGATAAGCAAGAAAATTGCGAAGCACGCCGTGCTCCGAAACCGCTTCAAGCGCCGCGTGCGGGAGATTGTGCGGCCGCTCATGAAGCCCGGCGTGGCATACCTCGTGATAGCGCACCCGGGAGACCCCGACGCGACCTTCGAGAAATTGAAAGCCATGATAGTTTCTAAACTAACAACTAACAACTAACAACCGTTTTGTAACAACTAGTTTTGCATGATTTACAACGCCTTTCTCGCCGTTTTGCAGTGGCTCTACAATACCGTCGCGTACCACGATTTGTTTTTCGCGGTGATACTTCTGACGCTCCTCGTGCGCATCGTGCTCCTCCCCTTCTTTTATAAGAGCGCGAAGGACCAGCTCGTAATGAAAAAAATCGCTCCCGAACTGGAGCGCATTAAACAGGAACACAAAGCAGACAAGGAGCGGCAGATGCGGGAGATGATGGCGATGTACAAGAAGCACAAACTGAACCCCCTCTCGGGACTTCTGGTGCTCGTCGTTCAGCTCCCGGTATTCTTCGCGCTTTTCAAGGTGTTCAGAGACAGTGCGTTGCTCGGCAAATTGTTCCATGACGGAAGTGCGTTTCTGGGCGTCGACCTGACAATGTCGAGCATCGCGGTGAGCGTCGTTGCGGCAGTGCTGCAGTACGTGAGCGGGAACATGATGATCGGGAAGGCAGCGAGCAACGACCCGATGCAGCGCTTCAACAAGATGATGGTGTACATGATGCCGGTGATGACGCTCCTGATTTTGACGAAACTTCCCGCGGCACTCGGCGTGTATTGGGCCGCATCAACGGCGTTTTCCATCGCGCAAACGCTTGTGATACAGCGAAAAATGGCGTATAGTGATACCTCAAAGCATGACGATGGAAACAAAGGAATTACAGACACAGTTGGAACGCCTCCTCCACCTCATGGGGTTTGACGAAGCCCGCGCCTCGGTGCACATAGACGACACCTATCACAAGATAACGTTCCTCATCGACGATGACGCGGTGCGCGGAGAGCATGCGCCGCGCGTCCTCTCGGCACTCCACCACATCGTGAACCAGCTCTTGAGAAAGCAGAGCGGCGAACACCACGTCGTGGACTTGAACTACTATCGGAAAGAACGCGAGCGCCTCATTACCGAGCTCACTCGCGCAGCGGCTCGCAAGGCGATGCTTTCGAAAGAAGAGGTGGAGCTGCCGCCGATGAATGCGTACGAACGCCGCATCGTCCATGTGGAGATTTCAACTCATCCCGAGCTTCGCACCGAAAGTCAGGGACTTGGTCCCGAGCGCCGGGTAGTGATAAAACACCTCTAGTGTATCTGCAGTTCGTACAGCCCCCCGTCGTACCGATTCACGAAGTACAGCGTTGACGTGCTCGCGGCGCGGACCTCCTCCGCGTCAATTTGGGGAATATTTTCAGAGCCGCTCACGAAAAGATGGTTTTGCGTCCCGGTTGCGAGGTCGATGGCGTAGAATTCGTCAACAGTTCTCGCGCTCCCCTGGTAATAATCCTCGGCGAACGCGTTCGTGAAGGGTGAGGTGGGAAACGTGAGGGGCGCGAAGCAGAAAAGCGTGGTACCGGAAATGTCACACTTGCCGGGGAGCGTGGTGAAGAGCGGCTGGAACGCGAGCGCGAGCGTGTGCTGCAGGACCGAGAAGGTCGCGGGAGGGGTGTATTGGAGCGCATAACCGCCGGGGAGCCAGGAAATAAGCGCGCCGGGCTTCCCGGTATTGAGAAGCGTCAGGGCATCGGTTTTTGTATCGAACTGCCACGTGCGGGGCGTGTAATCGCCGGAACCCTTCTCTTGCACAATGAGTGCATTGAGCGCATCGGACCACGAGAGCGTCACGTCAAGAAGCGGGAAATGATTGACGAGCGCCGTGTAGACGGGCGAGCTCGCAGAGAAATTGCTCGTGACCGGCACGGTGGCAAGTATCCGCGTACTGTTCGCGCCCGGAAGAATCGCGACGAGCGTCGCGCTGTCTTTCCACGCGGCGGTATACATCGGCACATTGAAGGGGCGCCAGACGCGGTCGGCGGTATCGAAGATGACCCACTGCGGCAACTTCGGGTCGCCGTAGGCGAGGAGCGCGTATCGGTTATCGGGGCTTGGGAGCGTGAAATTGAGCGCGGAGAACGTCTGGGTAGCCACCGCCGCGTCGGGCCCCGGCTTCGGTTCGTATACCGTGCCGTCGGTTTTGATGTAGAGCGGATTGCCGCTCTGGTCGATAATTGAGTCGAAGACGGATACGCCGTCGTCGGACAATTTCTTCAGTTCATACGCGGGAAGCGGAGTCGTGGTGGTTGCTTGTGCCTGTGTCGAAGAGGGCGCGCTCGGGAAGACACCGCCTACGGGCGTCTTCGGCGCGTGCGGTTGAATCCACTGCCAAATAAAGTACCCGAGAAGGCCCACGAGGAGGACGACGGTGATGATAAGCGCGAAGCGGTAAATGGGTTTCATGATTTAACAGCCATTGGTGCAATTAACTGGTTTTTCCCAATGGCATTCATAATAATTACTGCCTCCGCCATAAGTACAGGGTTGCACATATGCGCTGGTAAGGTCCGCCGAAATATTCGCGGCAGAAAGCGCATCAAGTGCCTGTTGCAACGTGAGAGTGTTGAAGCATTGATTGGAAAACACATACGTATCAGTGTATTCCTTCGGTGGGGATTTTGAGGCGTCGATTCTGGTATAGAAAAGCTTTATTGTGTTGATTCCCTTGCTCCCACTGAGCGCGGTCTGGATGAGGCTGGCAGCATTGGAGCAGACCGCGTAATACCCCCGATCGGTTTGAGAAGTGTACTGTGTAGTAAGTGACGGCTCCCCATTAAGGCAGCCGGTGCCTCCGCTGGCGTTTGTGGCATGCAGGGCGGCAGACGACTCACTCGGCACGCTCGCCACCAATGCAACATCGGTAGAGAAGTGGTTTTTCCGGTAGTCGGCGACATTGGCGCTAATGGTTGTTGGGTTACTTGTGGCCGGGTACGTTTTGTGAACGGTCGTGTCCGTCACCTGGTTTCCCGCCGAAAGAGCGGCAAGATTTTGGTCATACACCACATAGAAGGTTGTAAAGTACTGTATTTGAGCTGGAGCGCACGTATCCCCGCTGCAGGTGGTTTCTACGATACTTGATCTGGTCTCGTTGCGCACGAGACCACTGGGACAGTTATAAGTTGCGGTGAGCACGTTGAGGTTCGGCTGCGAAGACTGAAGGTCCCGCAATCCACCGCCAAGTCCACCGCTACCCGCTCCGGGTTCCTGCAATTTCGTAACCTGCGGATTAATCGTATTGAAAATTACGAATGCGCCGAGGAGGAGGACGAGACCGAAGATGGCACCCTTGATCCAGTCGAGCCCTTCCTGCTTCTTATTGATTGCTCCCGAGACGGCGTAGAAAACGCCGCCGGCAGTAATCACGACGAATGCAGCGAGTGCGCCGAGTCCGAGAGACGATTGGTAAAGGCCATTGATAAAATGACCAAGAGAATTGGTGCCCGTGGTCGGCAGACTCGATATGTCAACGTTTATCGGCCCGCTCACTTTGGCATAGACAAAGAAAGGGGCACCAAGGACGCCGAGCATGAGGGACAGAAAATATGTGCGGCTCCGTTTCTTCATTGTACCGCCAAATTTATCATCGCCGTCGCCTGCTCCAATTTTGCCATATTCGTCGCCTGTACAGAAACAGGAACATAGCTGCCAACAAGTGCGGTGTCGTTGGCGATTGTGACCGTCGCGACGTTCTGTCCCGTTTGCGCGGGTTGGAGCTGCCCGTTAATCGTCCACTGAAACGTCAGGTCGCCAAGTCCGCCGATGTTGAAGAAATACGGCACAGCGGTAACCGTGACGATGCTCCCCTTTGGCACCTGGTTATTGAGGTACGGCGTCTGGAGCACGACGCGCTGCGCCGCGACGGGGATGCTTATCGCCGTATCGATGCGCGTCCCGTTATACGTCGCGATGGCGCGTACGAGATAGCTCGTGCCCGGTCGCTTGTATCGCCACTCGACATTGAACACAATCGACGTCATGCCAATTCCGCCCCCGAAATAGCTGCCGTCGCGCCACCAGGCGATATTTGTCTGCGACAAGTCAGCGAACTTCCCGTCCCGTAGGCCCGCGAGCGACACCGTGACCGGCGTATTCCCGGTCGCATCGGCCTTCAGCGGGTAATCGGAAGGATACGAATTGTCCGCTTGCCAGGTAAGCGCGAGCTGGAGCGGTCCCTGCGCGTGCACGAATGAGGCACCAAGTGCGACAAACAAGGCGAAAATCCCAACCGCCGTTTCTGCGTATTTTATAATACGTTGCATCCGCATCATTTCTTGCCCGCAGGGAGCGGCAAATGCCCGCCCTTCGCCTCTTTATTGTGAATAATCGCCTCCGTCACGAACGCCGCGGTGACGGCGGGGAGGAACGGGATGAGGCCCGCGGCTTGTTTGGCAAGCTGGCGCTCCAGTCGCGCATTGCCGCGTTTGGCGATAATCCAGAACGTGGTTCCGAAATTCGCGCCGGCACGCAAGGCGGCCGCAGGAAGATATCCGATGGCGGGAATGAGCTCGAGAAGCGCCGACGTGCCATCGACAAGGAGGCACAAGAGCGTCCCGATACCGAGCTCCGCCACATTGAAGGGCTTCGTTTTCGACTCGCTTGGCGTCGCGTGTTGCTTGATGGTTTTAAGGGTTTGCGTTGTCGCCATATGTATGTATTCTAGTATCTATTCTTTCCGCCGCCTACTCCGCCTTTGATTGCCTCAATTGCAACATCTGCTCCGGGTTGGTGGTGATGATTTGGTCCTCGGTGTACGACGCGATGATTCTGATGGCGACATGCTTCAGGCCGACGAAGAAGATTCCTTCTCCCACCCGCGTCTCGAGAAGGAACGACTTCTCCCGTTCCGTAAGCGCGAACGCCTCGGCGAGCGTGTTGATGCTCGCGGGCGCCTGCTTCATGAGCAGCTGGAGCGCGGCGTTGGTAACGATTGGTTTGCCGTAGGGGGAGTCCAGGAAGTCGTCGACGTTCTGCGTGATAGTCGTGACACCGAGATAGTACTTGCGCGCCCGCTTCACGAGTCCGAAGAGGAACGAGGCGCTGTCCTTGTGCTGCATCATCCACCACGCTTCGTCGATAACGAGCATCCGCCGCTTGAGTTCCGAGCGCACGAGGCGCCACACGAAGTTCAGGACGATGTACATCGCGATGGGGCGGAGTTCGTCTTCAAGGTCCCGTATTGAGAAAATAATGAAGCGATTTGTGGTATCGACGTTCGTTGGCACGTTCGTGAAACCCGCGTACGAGCCGCGTACGTACTTGTCGAGGCGCTCCGCGATGGCGCCGCCGCCTTCGGTATTTCGCAGGACGGCTTGGAAGTCCTCGAGGAGCGGGGCGTTCATTTCCTTGTTCTTACCGAAATTCTCGGCGGATATGTCGCGCGCCGCATACGTCTCGATGATCGCGCGGTCGAGGAGCGATTCTTCCTCGGGCGTCACTTCGCCGAGCATCAATTTGATGAGGCCGGTGAGGTTCAGAACGTGCGACTTGAAGACGTTCGCCGGGTCTTCGTCTTCGGGAATAATCGGTATGTCGAAGGGATTAATTGTGTTCTTCGACGTGAGCGAGATTTTGAAGAAACTCCCCCCGACGGCATTCGCGAGATTCTCGTACTCGTTCTCGGGGTCAATGACGATCACATCAGTGCCCATCATAAGCGACCGCAGGATTTCGAGTTTCGAGGCGTACGACTTGCCGGAACCGGAGGTCGCGAAGACGACGGAGTTCGCGTTTGCGAGCTCAAAACGGTCGAAAATCACCAAGCTGTTGTTGTGCATGTTGACGCCGTAGAGGATGCCCTCGTCGGACGTGAGGTCGGGAGAAACGAACGGAAAGAGCGAGGAAGCCGTTTCGGTATTGAGCGGGGTGTGTACCTGGAGCTTGTCTTCACAGAGCGGGAGCGTGGCATTCAATCCTTCTTCTTGTCTGAAGAGCGCCGGTTTGACGTAAATCAGTTTCGCCTCGAGGAGCGATTCGATAGTATTTTCAAGTTGTTCGAGCGCCTCGTTCGTGGTCGCGTAAATCGTGATGTACACGCCGATGCGGTACAGTTTCTCGGTCCCCTGCAGGAGCGAGTCGCGGAGCGTCTCGATGTCCTCGTACGCCGTCTCGAGCTGCGGGTCGCGCACGAATCCTTTTTCTTCGCGCTCGGCAAGCTCCACTTCCACCTCAGTCACTTTCTTGCGCAGATTTTTCAGAGCGGTCGCGCTGTCCATCGGGTGCACGAAAATCGCAATATCCATCATTTCAGCGAGGTTGATGATTGGAGAGAACCAGCCGCTCGTGAGATAGCGCGGGTACGTGAAGATGAAAAAGGTGCGCGCGATGTAGTCGCCCGACTTGAGATAGTTCGGTCCGACCTCGACGCCTGCCGGAGCGATGATGTTCGCGATGCGCTCCTCGGACGGCTTAAATGGTTGCGGTACTTTGATTTCCATAGGGGATTTCCTTTCCTTGTTTCTCGGTAAGTTCCGGATTGTAGAGATTGTAGAAAAGCTCGATGAGCTCCGGTGTCGTGAGCGGCGTGACGTTGAGCCCTATGTTTTCAAGCGCGCCCGTCACCTCTTCGACGCGGTGCCCGAGCTGCTGGATTGCCCGCTCCGCGCCCTCCGCCTTCGCCCTCTTCGACGCCCCGCTTCCCAGAATCCCGGACAAGAGACCCCTTGCCTGCTCCGCTCCCGCCAAGGGGTCGTAGGGAATGACGACGAAGAAGCTCTTGGCGATGATGGGGTTTTCCGCCACGAACGTTTTGACGAACTCTATGTACTCCTCGATCTGCGTCCGTAGGAGCTCGTTTTGCTCCTGTGACTCCCGCACCTTTATTTTCTCCAGGTAGCGCTTCACGTTCACTTTCCGCGAGTGGATGAAAAACTGCAGCGAGAAATCAAGGCCGTTCAAGAGGGATTGAAAGCTGTGCAGGACAATGTCTTGCTCCTCTTCCGATTTCAAATCGAAATTGACGCCGCTCACCATGAGAACCTTGCGCATGCCCCCGTTCTTGAGGTATACCACGTCGTCTTTGATGTCCTGTATCCGTACGAATTGTTGTGTTGCTCCGATGCCTGGCATACATTCATTATATCTTAGTAATCGACTCGCTTCACTCGTCTCGTCTCTCCCGTCATGAATCGCACATCCTGGTATTGCGGCGTCTTCTCCGCCATCGGTTTCTTCTCCGGTTTGTTAAAGAACGGCAAACTGCCGGTCGTGACTTTCAGTGTCGCCACCTTAATAAGTCCCTGCAAACTCATCCCCCGCCGCAGTTCGTTGATTTTTTGCAAACTCGTGACATCGATGCTCTGTGTCGGGAGGTCTCGCTTCCACACATATCGGCTCGGCTTCTGCCAGAAGTTAAGTGCGGAGAGCAGGAGCTTCGGGAGCGTCTGGCCGTTCAGGTTCACGAATGCGAGCGCGACGGAGATGCCGACGGAGAGCGCGATGATGAAAAATTTGATTGCGAAGTTCTGGATAGCATAGAACGCGAGTACGGCGATGCCCGCTCCCGCGCCGATGTAAAAAAATTGGACGAGCGTCAAGGGCCCGATAATCTTCGACTTCTCCTCTATGAATTGCGGTACGCTAAACCGAGCCATTTTCGCCTCTCAAATCTATCGTATTCCCTTTGATATTTGGTTTCACCTCCGGTGTGCCGCGTGGTGGTTCCGCCTCGCCCTGACGGGATTCTATGGTGCTTAAGTCGATAAATCCCTGGTCGTTCCCCGCGTTGTCATTCGGCATCCGCCGCTCACTGTAGTGGACGACTTTCTGTTCCGGTTTCTGCTTGGATTTGTTGAGAAATTTCGGAAGGTTCACTTCTGCGCCCGGTGCGCCGTCGGCCGTCTGCGGCGCGTTCCCGAAGAATCCTCCGCCGAGCGAAGAGAGCGAGAATCGCTTTCGGGGAGTTTCCTCTTCGGTCGCCGCCGCCTCGGCTTCTGTGTGAAGGATGAATGGTTTTCCCTCGCTCCCCGAAGTCGGGCTGCCCATTAAAGATATCGGCCTTCCTCCGGGAAACCCGACATCCGTTTCGTAATCGCCGGGTTTTGTCTCCCCCTCTTCTCTCTCTTCCTTGGTTTCCTCCGGTTCCGCTTTTTCTATTTCCTCTTTCGCTTCTTCCAGTGCCGCTTCACTTGGTTCCTCATGCACCGCACGCGCAGACGCCTCCGCTGTCTCAGCATCGACGAGGTCGACGTTAACCCCCCATGCGTCGAGCGCCGGCTTGATGGGGGCAAGGACGTGCATAACCAGTTCTGCAGCGATGGTTCGTGCCGATTCGTGCCCGATAATGAGTTCTTCAGAAAGCGTATTGATAAATTCAGCAGGGTGAATGTCTTTGATAACGAGGCGGAACAGGGCGAAGGGCAAAACGCGTGCCCGCTCGCGGTGCAGGCCGAGTCTCTTGGCAAGCCCTTGCAGGAAAGCAATGACGGTATCGGAGCTTAGCCACGAACGGATGCTCTGCGGCACCGTCTCAAGTATTTCTTGTTGCGGAGTGAGGGCCATAATGATGGTTATATTGTTTCCCCTTCGGATTTCGGCTTATGTTTCGGCGTCCACGTGATGTACGGTTGCCAGTTGAAGTCGGTCTCTATGCGCTCAAGCACGCGGTCGAGCCGCCGCTGGTCTTCGGGGCTTAGCGTGGTTCGTTTTGCCATCAATTGTCCCACGGTCTTCGCAATGGTCTCTTTTGTCTCCGGCGAACTGGTAGTGCCGATCTGGCGGATGTGTGCCGGCTCAAGCATGATAGTTACCTCCTCGTGTTCGTAGGCCTCCTTCTTGATATCTTCAGCCGCTTGCTTCGCAGTGAGCTTCCCCATCACCTTCCGCACATCACCGCCGAGAACGGTAGCGAGATCGGGGCGCATTTTAGTAACATCTTTCTGTTTGCTAAGCCTTTGAACAGCACCGAGCGCGCGGTCATATTGCTCCGGCTGCATGATAGCCTGCACGTTAATGCCCTTCTTGAGCGCCGCAATGAACCGTGCGACTACGTCTTCGTCGGTAGCGACGCGGGTAGTTGAGGCGAGGAGGTTGGTAAGCTCCTCTTTGGTTGTTTTTTCAAGCTTCTCAGCCTTGTTGTCAACAACCTTACCGCGTTCCTGCAGCAAGTCCTGAATGCGCGCATTGGTGTTTGCAGCGAATTTTCTGAAACCGGGGACATTGGAGAGTTTGCTGATTCCGCGCTGGAGCGCAGACGTCGTCTCGCCGTTTTTGGTCCTCGTTCTGGCGGTAAGCGCCAAATCCCGCAATCCTCTGCCCACCGCGGCTCCGCCAGCCGCCGCCCCCCTCAAGCCCAGTTTGCCGGTTCCGATTGCCCCGCGCTTCACC
>CAZAZV010000009.1:0-29502 GCA_964489845.1 uncultured Candidatus Saccharibacteria bacterium | reverse complement strand
GCACCAGCGGTAAAACGTAGACCTCAAGCGTTATCCGGATTTATTGGGCGTAAAGAGCGTGTAGGAGGCTTAATCAGTCTGTTGTTAAATTTCGCCGCCCAACGGCGAACTCGCAGCGGAAACAATTAGGCTAGAGGATGTCAGAGGTTAGCGGAACGCACGGTGTAGGGGTGAAATCCGTTGATATCGTGCGGAACACCAAAGGCGAAGGCACCTGACTGGGACATTCCTGACTCTGAGACGCGAAAGCGTGGGTAGCGAACGAGATTAGATACCTCGGTAGTCCACGCCGTAAACGATGTCCACTGGCTGTTTCGAGTATCGACCCTCGGAGTGGCGAAGCTAACGCGTTAAGTGGACCGCCTGGGAAGTACGAGCGCAAGCTTAAAACTCAAAGGAATAGACGGGGGTTCGCACAAGCGGTGGAGCATGTGGTTTAATTCGATGGTAAACGAGGAACCTTACCAGGACTTGACATGTTAGTGTAAACCTGCCGAAAGGCAGGCCCTCCCGACTTTGTCGGGACACTATCACAGGTGTTGCATGGCTGCCGTCAGCTCGTGTGGTGACATGTTCCCTTAAGTGGGGTAACGAGCGCAACCCTTGTCCTGCGTTATACGTATCGCAGGATACTGCCGCGCTATACGCGGAGGAAGGTGGGGATGACGTCAAGTCAGCATGGCCCTTATGTCCTGGGCTACACACATGCTACAATGGCCGGTACAGCGGGTCGCGAAGCCGAGAGGCGGAGCTAATCCCCAAAAACCGGTCCCAGTTCGGATTGAGGGCTGCAACTCGCCCTCATGAAGTCGGAATCGCTAGTAATCGCGGATCAGCTATGCCGCGGTGAATACGTTCTCGAACCTTGTACTCACCGCCTGTCACACCAAGGGAGCCGGGAGTACCTGAAACCCCGCTTTGCGGGGTGAGGGTAAATCCGGTGACATGGGTGAAGTCATAAATAAGTTGTGACCTCGAGGAGGTAACTTCTCAAGAAAAACGTGGCTATATGCTGGAACACCTGAGTATCCGGCACTACCGATAGTCGTATAATAGGACTATGGGTGACAATGTGACCGGTGCAGAAAATCAGCAGGAAAGGCCGGATATCGGACATCAAACATCAGATGTCGGATATCCGGAATCCTCAGAGACTACACGCCACGCCCCTCTTACAAGGAAAGCAAGCATCTCGTATCTAAACGGAGCGGCACATGATGCAACGCTGAATAAGCGTAAAAGGATAAGATTTTCTCAGCACGGTAAGGAATGGTTGGAAGTACTGCAAGACATACTTCTCCACATAGGATGCAATTCATGGACCTATAAGGAGGGGAAAGGCAGAGATATCTATGTCTTGGAAACGTTGTGCAAAGACATAACATTCAAGTATCTTCCGTCATCCCGGGAAGAAAAAATCTTTTACCTGAAAGGGTTTTTCGATGCCGAAGGCGGCGTCCCGCATAACGGGAAACGCTTTTATATTCAATTAACCCAGAAAGATAAGAAGAAGATGGAATTCCTGAAACGGTGCTTGGAGGAATTCGGTATCATGTGCGGCAAGGTACACAACCCGAGTAAACGGATAAACCCCGATTATTGGAGGATATACATATCAGCCAATAGTTGGGGGAAATTCGCAGAACGTATCGGGTCATACCACCCTGTCCGGAATGAGATATTAAGAGAGAGGGTGAAGATATAGTCCATGCCGTATGGCGACATATGGAAACGCATGAACAAGGCACGGGTAGGGGAACCTGCTCGTGAATCAATTACATTCATTCGAAAGAAAAAGTGTCGGTGTCCCGAGCGCAAGCGAGGGACGGGTAATGATCGCAAAGCCCATAAGTCGCGATTGTCATCGTCGAGGAACCGGTATCTGGATTCCGGAACTATAGTCCCGAATCCAGAGTCCGGAATCTGACGAAGGACTTCACTCGAAGCAACTAAAAAGGTTTCAATGTGCTATGATATACGCATATGAATGGCGACGCTTCCATTCTCTTGGTTGAGGACGAGCCGCTTCTCGCGGCGCTCTTGAAGCAGCGATTGGAAAAGGAGGGATTTGCGGTGATGACCGTCAGTGATGGCGAAGCGGCGCTCCAGGCGCTTCGGAAACAAGCTCCTCGGCTGATTCTTTTGGATATCATTCTCCCCAAGATGTCCGGCTTCGAGTTTATGGAAAATCTGAAGAACGACCCGCAGCTCCCGAGCGTGCCAATCGTCATTACCTCGAACCTCGGCCAGGAAGCGGATATCGAACGAGGGAGAAGGCTCGGCGCCGTCGGTTATTTCGTGAAAGCGCGCATTTCCATAGAGGACTTGATACGGAATATCAAGGAATATCTGTCGCAGCATCTCTCATAAAAGCGCATACCGGAAGATGGATGTGGTATACTGAAGGGGACTAACATCCACATACCATGAATGAAGGGAAGGGCTTTACGCTTATCGAGCTGCTTATCGTCATCGCGATTCTCGCGATTCTCGTCACGTCCGTCGTGTTGGTGTTAAACCCCGTCGAACTCATCAAGCAGGGGCGCGACGCATCGCGCCTTTCTGACCTGTCGGCGGTGAATAGCGCCATCGCGCTCTACTTGGCGGACGTTTCGTCGCCGGGACTCGGCGGAGCGAACAATACGGCCTGTTCATCGCTCTCCGAATGGTGCACGAGCGGGACGACCGGAAGAGCCGCCGCAACGTGCTCGACCGCGACGTCGACGGCGGTCGACGGCACGGGGTGGGTGAAGGTTGATTTTGCGAACATTTCGACCGGTTCGCCGCTCTCGAGGCTTCCGGCAGACCCGAATAACGGCAGCACAAACTGCGGCGCGGGGAACCAGGCGTGCTTCTACTCGTATGCCTGCAACGGCCTTAATTACGAACTTGAAGCCGCGATGGAAAGTACGCGGTACGCTGACGGGGGCAGCAACGACGTGGAGTCGACCGACGGGGGAGACAATGCAAACCTCTACCAGATAGGGAACGACCTAAGCTTGTAGAAGAGCATGGTGTCGTGGCTCGTTGGGGGGTTGCTCATCGTCGGTTCCGCGGCGCAGTTCCTGATGCGCGATGACGACAGAAAAGCGCGTGCATACGCGTGGCTTTTTTATGCGAGCGTTGTCATCGTCACGGGGTATGCCGTATATCTCACCGTCGCCCAATATCTCATCTGGAAAAACAGCGCGGGACTCGGAAAATTTTTTGTGCCGCCGTATCAACCCCTCTGGTACGTTGTCGGGTATGAGTTCGTGCGGTTCGGCATGTATTACGCCACCTCGCTTGTTGTCGCATTCCTGTTGCTCATCGGGGCGGAGTACGCGAACCAGAAATTCAACTCGCGCTTCTTTGAAGCGGGGGAACCGTACCTCCTCGCGCTTGCGGTGTTTCTTTTGGGGAATCCCGCATGGCACTACGCGTGGCTTTGGTACATCGGCGCGATGCTCGGCGTCGCGCTGCTCGCGACAATTTTCAAAAAACTCCTTGTCATCCTCAGGCGCGAGCCAAGTCGGAATAACAGGTTTTCCCTCTATCGTCTGTGGCTGCCCATTGCACTCTTCGTTATAATAATGGAAACGGTATTATGATTTCTCTCCCCACAGAACGCTTGAAGCAAATCGTGCTCCAGACCGGCATGGTGGACGCGGCGGCATTCGATGCGGCGGTTGAGGAAGCAGAGCGGCGCGAGCAGAATCCGGTTGACGCACTGATATCCCAGGGCGTGTTGAGCGAGGACTACTTCTACCGCGTCCTCGCGAAAGCGCTGAATGTGGAACTGGTTCATTTGACGCGGGAGGAAATTGACGAAGGAAGCTTGCGCCTCGTGCCGAAAGATATGGCGCGGGAGCGGAACGTGGTCGTATTCGGAAGGAACAAAGACGGTTCATACAATGTTGCGATGGAGAATCCGGTCGACTTGGAAACCATCAACTTTCTCTCGCTCCGCCTCGGCGCGTCGGTGAAACCGTATCTCACGACCGACAAGGACCTGTTGCGCGCGTACACGCTCTACGGCGCGGAGCAAACGAAGAATTTCAAAGAAATCATCGAGGAAAAAGTCCGGGAATCACTCCGCTCGCAGGCGAAGGGCATCGAAGAAGCGGCGGCGGACGTGCCCATTGTTGCGATTGTCGACAACCTCATCGATTACGCCTATTCCTCGCGGGCATCCGACGTGCACTTCGACGTGCTCCAGTCAAGCGTACTCGTGCGGTTCCGCATCGACGGCGTGCTCCACGAAATTATCACGATGCCGAAGCAAGTGCATTCGGCGATCGTTGCCCGAATAAAAATACTGGCGGGGTTGCGAATCGACGAACACGCGAAGCCGCAGGACGGCAGATTCCGATACAACACGGGGGGCGGGCAAGTCGACATCCGGGTGTCCGTCTTGCCGACATTTTACGGCGAGAAGGCGGAAATGCGGCTCCTGAACGTCGCGCAGAAACCGCTCTCCTTTGAAGAGTTGGGGATGCTTGAGGACACCGTGCGCCTGGTCCGGGAAGCAATCGGCAAAAGTTATGGCATGGTGCTTGTCTGTGGCCCGACCGGCTCGGGTAAAACGACGACGCTGTACTCGGTTATGAATATCCTGAACCGGCCCGAGGTGAACATCGTGACGGTGGAGGACCCGATCGAGTACGACATGAAATTCATTAACCAGGTGCAGGTGAATCCCGCGGCGGGAGTGACCTTCGCGTCCGGCTTGCGCTCGATACTCCGGCAGGACCCCGACGTGATGATGGTCGGTGAAATCCGCGACGCCGACACCGCGGACATCGCCGTGCAATCGGCGCTCACGGGACACCTCGTGCTCTCGAGTTTGCACACGAATGATTCGCCGACGGCGGTGCCTCGCCTTATGGATATGGGAATAAAGCCATTTTTGGTATCCGCCGTTCTGAATGTCGTAGTGTCGCAACGCCTCGTGCGCCGCATACATATGGGCTGTATCGAGTCGTACACCCCCGACGAGAACGAACGGAAAGCGATAGCGGAGCAGATGAGAGAAATCGGAGAAGACCCCGAGACAGTGCGGATACCGAACACGCTCTATCGCGGCAAGGGATGCGATTCGGACGGCGGGAGCGGATACGAAGGGCGCGTTGCCATTTTTGAAGCGATGCCGGTGACGGAAGAAGTGCGGCAGCTTATCGTGAGCCCGCACCTCAGCTTGGACGAGTTGAGGAAATTGGCGAGAAAACAGGGTATGATAAGCATGTTCGAGGACGGATTGAGAAAAGCCGAGTTGGGACTCACGACCATAGAAGAATTATTCAGGGTAATACGGGAATAAATGGCACAATATCGCTATACCGCAACGGACAAAAACGGCAAGGTTATCGAGAGCGAAGTTGAGGCGGAGAACGTCAGCGAGGTATTGAAGCTCCTCGCGGGCGAGGAACTGAAGCCCATCAGCGTGAAGGTGGTGCGGAAGAAAGGCGGCGTCGAGGTATTCAGGGGAAATATCAATACGGAAGACCAGGTGTTTCTCTTCAGGTATCTCTCGCTCATGTTGAGCATGGGTTCGAATCTGCTTCAGGCGATTAACGTTCTTGTCGACGAATTCGACAAGCCGGCAATGAAGTCGTTCCTCTTGGAAGTCCGCTCGCATCTCGAGCGGGGAGCCCCGTTTTATACCGCGTTCGAGAAGTATTCGAAGACGTTCAGCGCGGTGCACATCAATCTCATCCGCGCGGGGGAAGTGGCGGGGAACCTGCAGAGTATCTGCGAAGATATCGCGACGTCGCTCACGAAAGAGAAAGAAGTGACCGACCAAATAAAGAGCGCGCTCATTTATCCGGTGCTCCTGCTCGTTATTTCGGTCTTCATCCTCATTTTCCTCGTCACGTTCGCGCTCCCGCGCATTGCGAACGTCTTCACGCAAAGCGGGTTCGAGCCGCCGCTCTTCTCGAGAATCGTGTTCACCGTCGGCTTGTTCATCGGAAAAATTTGGGCGCTCATCATCGGCGCGCTGGTCGCTATCGCCGTCGGCGGCTGGCTCGGCTATAAACGCTCGCTCTTCTTCAGGAGATTCATATGGTCCATCTTTACGAGCATTCCGGTCATCAAGGGAGTAGTAAAAGAGCGGGCGATTCAGCGGTTTGCCGCTACACTCTCATCGCTCATCCAGGCGGGAATCCAAATCACCGACGCGCTGGAAATCACCGCGCAGGCGGCGGGACACGTGGAACTGCAGCAGGCGCTCATACGGATATCCCGCGAAGGGGTAGCCAAGGGCTTGAGTTTGGGGGACGCGTTCCGCAAAGAACCGTTCTTCCCGAAAATCGTCACGAACCTCGTCGCCATATCGGAGAAAGCCGGTCACGTGGAGAGTGTGTTGCAGACGCTTGCGGATTTTTACATCCGTGAAGTGGACAACGGCATCAAGCGGCTCGTCTCGCTCGCCGAGCCGCTCCTGCTCCTCTTCATCGGTCTTGTCATCGGGACCATCGCGCTTGCCGTGATCGTGCCGATATACCAGTTGACGACGCAATTCTAAAAGAATTGCGTCGTCGTCCCGAGCGCAGCGAGGGGTTTCGATACCGAACATATGGCCGGAAAACAAGGATTCACATTATTGGAGCTTCTCATCGTTGTTGCACTCGGTGCTGCGCTGGCGACCATGGGCTTCATCACGCTCTCGGGCGTGAAGCAGGGATACGACGTTGATGCCGCGACGAGAGACCTTGTGGCGGTACTCCGGGAGACGCGCGTCAGGTCAATCACGCAGGAAAATTCGTTGCCGTGGGGCGTGAATGTAGTAAGCAATCCCGGCGGCACCGATTACTATGAGGTCTACAGCGGTGCATCCTACGCCACGAGTTCGGTGAAAAACACTTACTATGTACAGAGTGGCGTGCAATTCGCGGAACCGTCCGGTGGCAGAGCGGCACTCTTTCCATTCACCCCGGCGGCGGGGACGCTCAATTCGCGGAAAGTGCTGACGCTCGTCTCGAAGAGCACGGCGGGTCTTATCGGGGACATCGTGGTTGACACGAAGGGCGGTATATCGTCGCTTGATGACCACGGCATCACGGGATACTGGCATCTTGATGAAGGGACGGGGACGAGTACTGCCGACGCGTCGGGATACGGCGGCACCGGAACACTCTATGGAGCAACATGGGCGGCAACATCAACCTGTACTGCGGGGCGGTGCTTGAGTTTCAATGGGAGCTCTGCCTATGTTGGCGTTCCGAGCGCGCAAAAGATGCCAAGCGGGAACGATGCCTACACGATACTCGCATGGATCAAACCAAATGCATACGGTACCGAAGGAATTGTGGGATGGGGAACATGGGGAACGCAAAATGCAGTGAATGCCCTCCGCCTAAATTCCACAGGACTGGTGAATTACTGGTGGGGGAACGATCTGACCGTTGTTGCGTCCGGTCTCACGAATGGCAATTGGCACATGGTTGTCGCCGAGTTCGACGGGACAACGCGCTCTCTATACGTTGATGGCACGCTCGCTGGTTCGGATACGCCAACGGGACACAACGCGACGCTCGCGGATTTTAGAATCGGAGACACCAATAGTACCGAATATTTCAACGGCTCAATCGATGAGGTGCTTGTCTATAACCGCGCGCTCACAGCGGATGAAATAGCGGCACGATATAACGAATTAAGATGAAAGAACGAGGTCAGTCCCTGGTCGAAATCGTGATCGCTCTCGCTATCGGCGCCGTCATTATCGGCGGCGCAAGCACTGCGGTCGTCGTAGTGCTCCAGTCGGGGAGTACGACGCAGACGCAGCAAACTGCGACGGTCCTGGCGCAGGATATGGTGGAGTCGGCCCGCTCATTCGCGGATACCAACTGGCACAACGTAACCAATCTGACGCAGGGTTCAAGCACGACGTACTACTTCAACGCGACAAGCACAAGCATTTTCGCCGTGCAGGGGAAAGAAGGAATTGTCGAAGGTAACGTGACAGCGGGACTCGTCGGGCATTGGCAGCTCGACGAAGCGGCCGGCACGACGGCGTACGACGCAACGGGCAACGGCAACAACGGCACGTTGATAAACGGCACGAGCCACGCCACCTCAACCTGCGAAATCGGGTACTGTTTGAGTTTTAACGGCACCACGAACTATGTGGATGTTGCCGAAACCACGAGCTCGCTCGACGTCACGAACGCGCTGACCTTTGCCGCATGGATTTATCCCACCTCCGTATCTTCGTACGCCCCGATTCTCGCCAAGATTCCGCCGGCGTACGGCTCGGGTTATGAATTTGCAAATTCAAGCGGCAATTTGAGGACCACGTTGCGGACGTCCGGCGGCAACTGCGATTTTTCGCAAGGCGCGCTGACCGCTAACGCGTGGCAATTCGTCGTTGCGACGTATGACGGCACGGTGACGAGGCATTATATCAACGGCGCACTTTCCGCTACGTCGCCGACGTGTACATTGGGGGCGGCGGCAAACAACAACGATTTGTATCTGGGCGGTCGTGCTTCAGACGCGAGCCGTTTTGCCGGATTGATTGACGATGTCCGCATCTACAATCGCGCGCTCTCGGCGGACGAGGTGCACAATCTCTACAACTCCACGGTGTTCACGCGCTCCTTCTACGTCGAGGAAGTGTGCCGGACGAATGACGCGAATTACAACATCGCGGGCGTCGCTCCGTGCGGTTCGGGACAGGTGAATGACCCCTCGACGAGGAAAATCACGTCCGTCATCCAGTGGAACACCAAACAGGGCGCGCAGACATTCGACATTCCGTTCTACGTCACGCGATGGCGCAACCGTGTATTCGATCAGTCCGATTGGTCGGGAGGTTCGGGTGCGACTGGTCCCGTGACGGACACGACGAACGGATACAGCAGTTCGACGAATCTCAATATCGGTCAGGGGTCGCTTAAAATACAGGGGCTATAACAAGCGCAACGTTGAGGTATAATGGTGAGTATGCAGTCCGCCGAAAAATACCTTCCTGAATATCTGCATCGCGAGGAAGTCAGCGCGGAAACAAGACAGGAAGTGCTCCATCTCATCACGGTCGCCATCGAGAAAAACCCGTACGCAGCCGTGAGGGCGTCCCGGGGAAAGCGGCCGCTGGTGCAGGACGCGTTCCATGACGCACTCGTCGCGTTGCTCGCGGAACGATTGCCGCCCGTGGTGAGCTGAATCGAACCATCATGATATCTCCGTTTGTCACAGCAGGCATCCTCGTCATCATTGCGGCACCGCTCGTCGTACTCACGCTCCGCGCGCGGCGAAAGGCGGAGATAAACCGTCTGCGGGCGAAATTGTACCTCTTGAGATTCCCGCGCGAGCGGGGGGAGGGTGGCGACCCGCTCAGCGCCGTGAAGGTGAGCGAACAGCTCTTTGCAAATGTGTTGAATTTGAACGAGGACATCGCGTTCGAGGTGGCGGTCCCGCAGGTCGGCGAACTCATACGATTTTACGCTTCCATCCCGTCGCGCGTGGGTGACACGTTCGTGAACCAGATGCACGCGCTCTGGAAGAGCGTCATCATCGAAGAAGCGGACGATTATACCGTTTTTCACGAGGGGAGCGCCGTGGAGGGGGGGTATGTGAAACTTACGGAAACGTACGCGGTGCCCATACACACGTTCGAGGAACTGGGGAAAGATACGTTTGGGGCGATTTTGGGGAGCTTGTCCGAAGTCGACGAAATCGGAGAAGGAGGAGGAGTGCAGGTGATACTCCGGAAGCCGCCGAAGTCCGTCCTGAAACACCTGCGGCTTGCCCTCGAGAATGCGCGGAAGGGACGCCCGCTCGGAGCGCCTCAGAAGGCGTTGTGGGAAGAAATTTTGCACGCGGTGACACACGGGGCGCCACAGGAGAAGCTTCCGCAGGAAACCGAAGTGAATGCCGAGCTTGTGTCGCTCATCGAACACAAAGTTGCGAAGCCGCTCTGCTTCGTGAATATTCGCCTCATCGCCTCCGCGGGCTCCGAATCGGCAGCCGAAACGCTCTTCCGGAATCTTGCCGCTGGCTTTGGGCAGTTCGGCAGCCAAAATCGAAACGGATTCCACGTGGTGCAGGCGCGGCGCGAGAAGCAGTTCTCACGGGAATTTGCATTCCGTGAATTCGATGCCTCGCAAGCACTCGTGCTGAACACCGCCGAACTCGCGAGCGTGTTCCATATGCCGACCGCCTTCACCGACACGCCGCGCGTGGAAGAGGTGCGCTCCCGGCAGTTGCCGCCCCCCGCAAATATGCCGTCCGAAGGAGCGTTGCTCGGCGAGACGCTCTACCGCGGCGAGCAGCGCAAGGTGTATCTGCCAGATGAGGATATGCGGCGTCATCTCTACGTCATCGGACAGACGGGAACGGGCAAATCGACGTTTCTTATGAATCTCATCGCGGACAGCATACGGCGCGGCAAGGGGGTGGCGGTGCTTGACCCGCACGGCGATCTTGCGGAACACGTCGCGGGACTCGTACCGCGCGAGCGGCAGGACGACGTCATCTACGTCGACCCCGGAGCGCTCGGGAGGCCTATTGGTCTTAATATGCTCGAGTACAACCGCGAGCGTCCCGAAGAAAAAACGTTCATCGTGAATGAACTCGTGAATATTTTTGACAAGCTCTATGACCTGAAGACGACCGGTGGACCGATGTTCGAGCAGTACATGCGGAACGCGCTCTTACTCCTCATGGAAGCGCCAGGCGATGGCGGCGGCGCGGCGACGCTCATGGAAGTGCCGCGCCTATTTTCTGACGCGGCATTCCGCGAGCGCAAACTGTCGCAGATACAGAACCCCACCGTCATCGACTTTTGGGAAAAAGAAGCGGCGAAGGCGGGGGGAGAGGCGGCGTTGCACAACATCACCCCCTACATCACGTCGAAATTCAACAACTTCATCGCGAACGACTATATGCGCGTGATTATCGGTCAACCGCGCTCGTCATTCACGATGCGGCGCGTGCTCGACGGGCGGCGCATCCTCATCGTGAATCTCGCCAAGGGGAAAATAGGGGAATTGAACGCCAATCTGCTCGGTATGATTATCGTGGGGAAACTGCTCTTCGCCGCGCTGTCGCGCGTCGACACGCCGGAATCGGAACGTTCCGATTTCAACGTTTTCATCGACGAATTCCAGAGCTTCACGACCGATTCGATTGCGAGCATTCTCTCGGAAGCGAGGAAATACCACCTCTCGCTCATCGTCGCGCACCAGTTTATCGCGCAACTCGGCGACAAGATACGTGACGCCGTTTTCGGCAACGTGGGCTCGCTCATGAGTTTCCGGGTCGGCGTGGAAGATGCCGAGGTACTCGCGAAGCAGTTCGAGTCGTTGCTCGCGGTGGAGGATATCGTGAACATTGACAATTTCAACGCATACGCGAAACTGCTCTTGAGAGGGCAGGTGACTGCGCCGTTCAATATGCGCACGTTTGGCGCCCCGGTGACCGATGCGGCGTGGGCGGAGCAGCTGATAGAGCAGTCGAAAGAAAAATACGGCACGCCGCGCGAGGAAGTGGAGCAGGGAATCCTCGAACGATTACGGAAATGAGATACGTCGTCGGCAATTGGAAAATGAATCCGGAAACGGAAGCGGAAGCCATCGCGCTTGCGGGGGCGGTAGCGTCATGCGCGGCGGCATCCGGCGAGAAGCGGAATGAGATAGTTATCACTCCGCCGTTTTTATTCCTCTCCGCCGTCTCCGAGGTGGTACGAGGCGGAAACGCGAAACTCGGCGCCCAGGACGTCTACGGCGGGAGTGAGTCGACCGGCGCGCACACCGGCGAGGTGTCGGCGGCGCAACTGAAGCGCAGGGGGGTTGCATACGTTATCGTCGGTCATTCCGAACGGAGAGCGCTCGGGGAAACGGATGAAATGGTGGGCAAAAAGCTTGCGGCCGTCATCGCGGCGGGTATGACGCCCATACTCTGCGTAAGCAAGAAGAGACAGTTAAGGGTAGTGGGGCGCGAGAGGGGAGACAAGATACTCGTCGCATACGAACCGTTGTGGGCTATCGGGACGGGAAATCCCTCGACTCCCGAGGATGCCGTGCACATGGCGCAGCACATCAGAAAAACAGTGCCCGGTGCCCGGGTTCTCTACGGCGGTTCCGTCACGAGAGATAACGCGGCGAGCTTTCTCGGGCGCAATGAACTCGATGGAGTGCTCGTCGGAGGAGCGAGCTTGAGCGCAGAAGCGTTCGGGAAAATTATTGAAGCAGGGCTTCAATAATTCTGCGTTTTGCGCTTTATACTTTGAACTTGAAATATGCCTCGCGGTTTCAAAAAATTTTTATACGGACTGTTGTACGCCGCCATTGCGGTATTCGTCGTCTGGTGGTGGTATGCCGCGCACTTTGCGCCGGCACCGTCGTGCTCCGACGGCGTAGAGAACCAGGGAGAAACGGGAATCGATTGCGGCGGCCCGTGCACGCCCTGCGCTTTCAAGCAGCTATCGCCACTCCAGGCAGGGGATGCGGAATTGTTCAAGACAGACGGGGGAGACGTTGCAGTGGTCGGGGTGCTCACGAACCCCAATGCGTCGTATGACGGTACCGCTTCGTACACGGTGTCGGTGGCGGGAGAACGGGGCGACGAGGTTGCGAGCGCGCTCGCCACGGTGCGCGTTCCGGCGGGCGGCGTATGGTATACCTACGACACGTTTCGGGAAGGGAACGAGAGTATGACGGCGGCAAGCGTGAGAATCCAGGACACCGTGTGGGGAGCGGCAAACGCTCCGGCTGTCGGAGGCAGCGCGGTAAGCGCTTCGAGTTCGCTTATCGACATCGAGGATGGACGAGTCGTCGTCCACGGCACCGTGACGAATCAGGGACTCGCGAGCGCGCAGCACATCGACATCATCGCGGTCATTTCCGACGCGAACGGCTTCCCGCTCTTCGCATCAAAGACGTTCATCGAGGCGCTCGGCGGGGGCAATTCGGAGAACTTCACTATCTTGTTTCCCCAAAACAAAACGCTGGCGGAGAAAACGGATACGAGAAATGTGACGCTCTATGTCGACGTTCCGTAGATTCGACTGGCTGCTTTTCGGAAGCATCCTCGTGCTCTGCGGCATGGGGCTCCTGACGCTTTTTTCGCTGAATCAGACCTATTTCTGGAAACAGTTCATATGGATTGCGCCGTCTCTCGCGCTCGTGCTTGCAGGAGCGTTCATCCCGTGGAATTGGCTCCTGACGCAGAAATGGCTGCGGGTCGCGCTGTACGGCGGCGGCATGGCGCTGCTCTTCGTTCCGTTTCTCTTGCGGAGCGAGGTGAGGGGGACGCACAGCTGGATTGTATTCGGCGGGTTGCGCTTCGAGCCGTCGGAGGTTATGAAACTCGCGCTCATCGTGGTACTCGCCAGCTTCTTCTCGCGGCGGCACCTCGCGGCGTGGCGCGGGAAAAACATTCTTATCTCGTTTCTCTACACACTCGTTCCCGTCGCTGTCATCATGCTGCAGTCGGACCTCGGTTCCGCACTGGTACTCCTCGGCATTTGGACGGGTTTTCTGCTCGTCTCGGGCGTAAACAAAAAGCGGCTGCTCATCGGGTTGCTCATCGCAGTTGTCGTCGCCAGTTTGATGTGGTTCTTCGTGCTGCACGACTATCAGCGGCAACGGATAACGGGATTTCTATTCCCGGAGCGCGATGCGCTCGGTATTAACTACAACGTCACGCAGTCGAAAATCGCCATTGGCTCGGCGGGGCTTCTGGGGAAGGGATTCGAGGGAGGAACGCAGACGCAACTCGGCTTCCTGCCGGAACCGCATACCGACTTCATCCTCGCAAGTTTTATGGAGGAGTGGGGACTTGTCGGAGGACTGCTCTTCGTCGTAACGTACGGGATTATGCTTCTGCGCATCGTGCAAGTCGGGGTGAATGCGATGCGCAACGACCTGAAATTCGTGTGTCTCGGGAGCGGATTGTTCCTACTCATTCATTTCCTCGTCAACATCGGCTCGGAAACGGGGTTCCTTCCCGTAGTCGGCATCAGCCTGCCGTTCATGAGTTACGGGGGTTCGAACCTCTTGACAGCCGCAGCACTCATGAGTATGATTGAGCGTATTCGGACAACCTCTATATAAACGAGGAATGATACGTTTGCGTTTTCTCATGTGGCTAGCGGGCGTTTTCGTGTTCCTTCTGGGATTAGGATATTTTTTTTACGGCATACAACCGGTCGCCTCGGCCGACGGCGGAGGTGGACTCACGAGCTTTAATGTGGAAAAAGGCGAGAGCTTCAGGGAAATCAGCGCGAATCTTTCCCAAGACGCTCTCATACGTTCGGTTTCCGTTTTTAAACTGTATGCGGTACTTATGGGACGAGCTCACACATTAAAACCAGGCACCTACGCGCTGAGTCCGACCTACAGCGTTCCGGAAATCGTCGCGCTCCTCTCGAAGGGGGGCGCTGACGACGTGACCGTTACCATCCCGGAGGGTGTGACGGTGAGAGACATCGATATGCTTTTCGCGAACGCCGGCGTGACGGCAACGGGCACGATTGCGGCGCTCACGCCTGCCGACTTCGCAGGCGCATATCCATTCCTTGATACACTTCCTTCCCTGGAAGGATTTTTATTTCCGGATACCTATCGCTTCGAGCGCGGGACGGACGCGAAGCGGGTCGTGGAGACACTCCTCGACAATTTCGAGAAAAAGGCGTGGCCGCTTCTTGAGAACGACCCCCAGTGGTACGCGAAACTCATCATCGCTTCCTTTGTAGAGCGGGAGGTGCCGGGCGCCGAGGATCAGCGCAAGGTGGCGGGTATTATCGTGAAACGTCTCAGGGCCGGTATGCCGCTGCAGGTTGACGCGACGGTGAGCTTCGTGAAGTGCGGCGGAGCGTTCCTCGACTGCAAGACGGCGGCGGTATCGAAGAGCGATACGGCGCTCTCGTCGCCCTTCAACACGTATCAAGTCACCGGATTGACGCCGTCGCCGATTGCGAATCCGGGGCTCGGCGCGCTGCAAGCGGCCTTGAATCCCGAAACGACACCATACTGGTACTATCTCTCGGCGAAGGGGACGGGGCAAATCATATACGCGAGGACTTTGGAGGAACACAACGCAAACCGAGCAAAATATCTATGAAAACCAAAACGAAAGTATTCTCGTCCTATAACGGCCCCCAGTTCAAGATGCCCGACCTCGTGAAGACGCAGTACGACTCGTACGAATGGCTGTGGAAAGACGGCATCAAGGAACTGCTGAAAGAGATATCGCCGATTCGCGACCACATGGGCGATTTGTACGAGCTGCATTTCGTGAACTGCTATCTCGACAAGCCGAAGTATACGGAGGAGCAGGCGAGAAGCAAAGACCAAACATACGAAGCGCCGCTTTGGGCGGAGGTGCGCCTCAAGTTCCTGCAGGACGGCACGTCGACGACGCAGGAGGTATACCTGGGAGATTTCCCGGTGATGACCGAGCAGGGGACCTTCATCATCAACGGCGTCGAACGCGTCATCATTTCCCAGCTCATCAGGTCGCCGGGCGTGTATTTCGGAGAGAAAAGGCAGCGCGGGGAGAAAACGTTCGGTGCGAAGATTATCCCGAACCGCGGTTCGTGGCTCGAGTTTGAGACGACGGCGCAGGGTCTCATCGGCGTGAAAATCGACCGGAAGCGCCGCGTGCCGGTGACGCAACTCCTCCGGGTATTCGGCATGGAAGGCGCGGAGGACATGCGGAAGGCAGTGCAAGACGTCGACGCGGGAGAAGTGAAATACCTTGAAGAAACGCTGAAGCGGGACAGCGCGAAAGACACGGATGAGGCATATATGGAAATCTACCGGGCGCTCCGTCCCGGAGATGTGGCGAGCATAGAGAACGCAAAAGCGTTGATTGACCCGATTTTTAAGGATGCGGACCGGTACGATCTCCATCGGGTGGGACGGTATAAATTCAACAGCCGCCTTGGGCTCACGGGCGGCACGGGACTCTTGCGGCAGGAAGACGTGGTCGCCGTCGTGCGGGAAATCATGCGGTTGAACAATGCGCCGGGCGCGGAAGAAGACGACATCGACCACCTCGGCCACCGGCGCGTCCGCGCAGTGGGGGAGTTGGTGCAGTCGCGGATGAGGGTCGGATTTGCCCGACTTCGCCGCGTCGCGCAGGACCGAATGTCCACCATGAGGAGAGACGAACTCCAGCCGTCGAAACTGATTAACTACAAGACCCTTTCCTCGGTGGTGCACAGCTTTTTCTCCACCTCGCAGTTGTCGCAGTTTATGGACCAGACGAATCCCTTGGCGGAGCTCGAGCACAAGCGGCGCCTCTCATCGGTCGGTCCCGGAGGACTCACGCGCGAGCGCGCGGGATTCGAAGTGCGCGACGTGCACACCTCGTACTACGGCAGGATTTGTCCCATTCAGACGCCGGAAGGCGCAAACATCGGATTGGTGAATTCGCTCGCGAGCTATGCGGAACTGAACGATCTGGGATTCCTCATCACGCCGTATTTCAAAGTGGAGGACGGCAAGGTGACGGACGAAGTTGTCTGGCTCGACGCGTTTGAAGAATTGCAGCACAGCATTGTCCAGGCGGACGTTGCGCTCGACGAAACTATGCAGATCCGCGACAAAGAGGTGAATGCGCGGGTGAACGGAGAGGCGGGCATGTGCAAGAAAAATGAGGTGACGCTCATGGATGTCTCGCCGACGCAGATGCTCTCGGTCGCGACGGCGCTCATCCCGTTCCTCGAACACGACGACGCCAACCGCGCCTTGATGGGTTCCAACATGCAGCGCCAGGCGGTGCCGCCGGTACGGCCGCAGGCGCCGCTCGTCGGAACCGGCATGGAAGAACGGGTGGTGCGGGACTCGCAGCAAGCTATCTTCGCCCGCGAGGGGGGGAAAGTGACGGCGGTTGACGGCGAGGTCGTTAAGGTGAAGACGGAACACGGAACCGACGAGTATCCGCTCGTCACGTTCCGGCGCACCAACGATTCGACATGCATCTCGCAGCGTCCGCGCGTCGAACTCGGCGAAACGGTGAAGAAAGGAGATTTGCTGGCGGACGGTCCGGCGACAGACGAAGGACGGCTGGCACTGGGGCAGAATCTCCTCGTCGCGTTCATACCGTGGCAGGGAGCGAATTTCGAAGACGCGGTCATCGTCTCAAACCGCGTCGCGGAAGCGGACCGCTTCAGTTCGGTGCACATCGAGACGTACGTATGCCCGGTGCGTGACACACGGCTCGGCCCCGAAATGACGACGCCCGACATCCCGAACGTATCGGAGGAAAAATTGCGGAACCTTGACGAAGAAGGAATCATCCGCATCGGTGCAGAAGTGCGCGACAACGATATTTTGGTCGGAAAGATTTCCCCGAAAGGGGAGTCGGAGCTCACGCCGGAGGAGCGTCTGCTGCGCGCCATTTTTGGCGAGAAAGCGCGCGATATAAAGGATAGTTCTCTGACGCTCCCGCACGGGAAGCAGGGACGGGTCATCGGCGTGAAAATTTTTTCCCGCGAGAAAGGCGATAAGCTCGAACCGGGCATTATCAAAAAAATACAAGTGGAAGTGGCGCAATTGCGGCGCATCAAAGCCGGAGACAAGATGGCGGGACGGCACGGAAACAAAGGCGTCATCTCGCGCATTCAGCCGGTCGAGGATATGCCGTTTTTGGAGGATGGGCGGCCGGTCGACGTGATACTGAACCCGCTCGGCGTCATTTCCCGCATGAACTTGGGACAGATTTTGGAAACTCATTTGGGATTCGCGGCGGAGCAACAGGGATACAAGGCGATTGTTCCGAACTTCGTCGGCATTTCTGAGGAAGACATCGCGCGCGAGTTGCGGGCGGCGGGATTGCCGGAGAACGGGAAAGTGGCGCTCTGGAACGGCATGACCGGCGAGAAATTCGCCGAGCCGGTGACCGTCGGCTACATCTATATGCTGAAGCTCCACCACCTCGTGGAAGACAAGATTCACATGCGCTCGACCGGACCGTACTCCCTGATTACCCAGCAGCCGTTGGGCGGCAAGGCGCAGCTCGGTGGCCAGCGGTTCGGGGAAATGGAGGTGTGGGCGCTCGAGGGATACGGTGCGGCGCACATCCTGCAAGAAATGCTGACGATCAAGTCGGACGACGTGCTGGGACGCGCCTCCGCGTTCGAAGCGATCATCAGGGGACAATCCATCAAGAAACCAACCATCCCGACATCGTTCAACGTACTCCTCTCGGAGTTGAAATCGTTGGGGATGAATATAACGTACGGGTCAGAACATGAATCTTAAAGACATCGATTACCTCTCAATACACCTCGCGTCTCCGGAAGACATCCTTTCGTGGTCGTACGGCGAAGTAACGAAGCCGGAGACGCTGAACTACCGGACGCAGCGGCCGGAAAAAGAAGGGCTCTTTTCCGAGCGCATCTTCGGACCGACGCGCGACTACGAGTGTTACTGCGGCAAGTACAAGAAGGTGCGGTACAAGGGCGTGGTCTGCGAGCGGTGCGGCGTCGAGGTGACGCACTCGAGCGTGCGGCGCGAGCGCATGGGACATATTTCCCTCGCGGTACCGGTCGCGAATGTGTGGTTTCTCCGAACCATTCCTTCGAAAATCGGCATTATGCTCGACGTGCCGGTGCAGAAGCTGGAACAGGTGGTGTACTACGCCGCGTACATCGTCATCTCGGTTGACGAAGAAGCGCGGAAGCGCGCTCTCCAGACGGTTGAAGAGGAGTACAAGGCGCTGAAGAACGAGGGGAAAGATCTGGAAAAACTCGAGAGGTCACGGGAAGAAAGTTCGCTGATTTTGAAGAACCTGAAGCCGGGGATGCTCTTGTCGCAAGCGAGCTACTACCGCTTCTCGCAGAAATTCGGCGAGGTGTTCGAGGCGGGGCGGGGAGCGGAAGCGGTGCGTAAACTCCTGGAAGCCGTCGATTTGCGGACGCTCACGAACAAGGTAAGCAAGGAACTCGAGGAAACAACCGACGCGGGACGCAGGAAGAAGCTCTTACGGCGGCTCCGCATGGCGAAGTCAATGCTGAAGTCGGGTGTCCGCCCGGAATGGATGGTGATGACCGTCGTGCCGGTCCTGCCGCCGGAACTTCGTCCGATGGTGGCGCTCGACGGCGGACGGTACGCGACCGCGGACCTGAACGACCTGTATCGGCGGGTCATTAACCGCAACAACCGGTTGAAGCGGCTCATCGAACTCAACTCGCCGGAGGTGATTATCGTGAACGAGAAACGGATGCTCCAGGAAGCGGTTGACGCGCTGATAGACAACTCGAAGCACCCGGGAACGCAGGTGACGGGCTCGCGGAAGCGCCCGCTGAAGTCGCTCTCCGACATGCTGAAAGGAAAGCAAGGGCGGTTCCGGAGAAACTTGCTCGGCAAGCGCGTGGACTATTCGGCGCGCTCGGTCATCGTGGTGGGACCGGAGCTCAAGATGCACGAGTGTGCGCTCCCGAAAAAATTGGCGCTCGAAATGGCGCGGCCGTTCGTCATTCACGAACTCATCAAACGGGGAATCGTCTTTAACATCAAACAGGCAAACCGGCTCATCGAACAGGGGAGTCCCGAGGTATGGGCGGCGCTCGAGGAAGCGATTAAGGACAAGAAAGTGCTCTTGAACCGCGCGCCGTCGCTGCACCGCTTGAGTATTCAGGCATTCACGCCGCTTCTCTCCGAAGACCTTGCGATACGGATTCACCCGCTCGTCTGTACGGCGTTCAATGCCGACTTCGACGGTGACCAAATGGCAGTGCACCTGCCGCTGACCGCCGAAGCGCAGTACGAATCGAGAACGCTCCTGAATGCGGCGACGAATCTTCTGAAACCGGCAAACGGCGACCCCATCGTCTCGCCGTCGCAGGACATTGTGCTCGGCATCTACTATCTCACGAGCGAAGGAGCTCATCCGGCAGGGGAAAAAATGAAACGTATGTCGAGCATGCAGGAAGCGCTCCTGGCGTACGAGCATGGTACCATCGGCTTGCAGGAAATCGTCAAAGTGAGAATCGGCGGCGAACTTATAGAAACGACGTGCGGCCGCATCATGGTGAACAAGGTGTTGCCGCCGGGGATGCCGTTCGTGAACAAGCAGCTGAACAAGAACGGCCTTTCAAAAGTTATCGCAACCATCATCGAAGCATTGGGAGTCGAAGGAACGGCGGAATACCTGGACCTGTTGAAGAACCTCGGCTTCCGGTACTCCACGCTCTCGGCGACGTCGTTCGCGATTACCGACGCCGTCACGCCGCCGGCAAAGGAAGAATTGCTGAAGAAAGGTGACGCACAGGTCGCGGAGATTGAAGAAGAGTTTGAAGAGGGGCTTTTGACCGACGAAGAACGCTTCGACCGCGTGGTGGAAACATGGACCGGCATCCTCGAAGAGCTCGGGAAACGGGCGCCGGAACGCCTGAAGGAAAATCCGAAGAACCCGGTGTATCGCATCATCGACTCGAAAGCGAGAGGAAGCTGGTCGCAGTTGAACCAAATCGTCGGCATGCGGGGGCTTTTGGTGAATCCGAAGAACGAAATTATCGAACTCCCGGTGAAAAGTTCGTACCGCGAAGGACTTCGCATTCTGGAATACTTCATCTCGACGCACGGTGCGCGCAAAGGACTCACCGACACGGCTCTGAAAACCGCTTCCGCGGGGTATTTGACCCGCCGTCTGGTGGATGTGGCGCAGGACGTACTCGTGCACGAAGACGACTGCAGGACGCGGAAGGGAATCGAAATCGTCCGCGCCGACGGCGACGAGTACGGCTACGACTTCGGAGAGCGCTTGTATTCGCGCACCAGTTTGGAGGACATCAAGGTGAAAGGGAAAGTAATCGTGAAGGCGGGGGAGTGCATCAGTCGGGAGGCGGCGAAACAAATCGAGGAATCCGACCTCGCGGCGGTGAAGGTGCGTTCGCCGATTACTTGCCGGGCAGAGCGCGGTTTGTGCGCAAAATGTTATGGACTCGACCTCGCGACGGGCAGATTGGTGGAAAAAGGAGAGGCGGTCGGTGTCGTTGCGGCGCAGTCGATCGGTGAGCCGGGAACGCAGCTCACGCTCCGTACCTTCCACATCGGTGGCGTGGCGGGAGTCGACATTACGCACGGACTTCCGCGCGTTGAAGAAATCTTCGAAGCGCGCGCGCCGAAAGGCAAGGCGGCGCTCGTGAAGAACGACGGTGTGGTGGCTGACATAGAAGAGCGGGAATTGTACCGCGTCGTAAGCATCGCGCGCGAAGGCGTGAAAACGGTTGATGAATATCTCGTTCCCCGCAAGGTGCGCCTCTTCGTGAAGAAAGGAGACGGTGTGAAAAAGGGTGATGTGTTGTGCGAAGGAAACACTGACCTCAGAGAGGTGCTGAAATACAGAGGGATAGAGGCGGCGAAACGGTACATCGTGAACGAGGTGCAGAAGATTTACGTCCCCGAGGGCTCCCCGATTAACGATAAGCACATAGAAATCATCGCGCGCAAAATGTTCTCGCGCGTCGTGGTGAAAGACGGCGGCGACACCGGTTTCATCGCGGGAGAACTGGTGGATCGCTCCAAGTTGGAGCGGGCGAACCGGGATATCAGGAAGCGGGGGGAAGAGCCGGCGAAAGCGAGCCAGAAAATCATGGGCATCACGAAGGTCGCGCTCACGACGGAGAGCTTCCTCTCGGCGGCATCGTTCCAAGAAACCGGCCGGGTACTGGTGAACGCGGCGATAGAGGGTAAGGTGGACAAGCTTTCCGGATTGAAGGAGAACGTCATTATCGGGAAGCTCGTGCCGGCGGGGACGGGGTTGCGGGGGATTCCCGAGGCGGAGCTCCCGAAACGTTCATCCGACGATGGAGACGACGAAGGGAAGAAAGAAACGGAAAAAGTTGCGCAAACCGTGGAAGGATGATACAAAGGAAGTCTCTCTCTTCCGTGAGGAGATGGGACTTCCAAAATTCACAAAGATGTCGAATAAAAAATTATACGACCTGACGGTCCTCCTGAAGAGCGAGAACGACTCGTCCGTCGAGGCGCTGGTGCAAAAAGCGGGAGCCGACTCGTTTGCGAAAAAGGAACTGGCGAAACTCGAGCTGGCATATCCGGTGCGGAAAGAGAAGACCGCTTTTATGGGGGTGTATACGTTTCTGCTTGCTCCTGATGCCCTGAAAGGTGTACAAGAGGGGTTGAAATTCGACGAGAACTGCTTGCGGTACCTGCTCATCGTGGGCAAGGAAGGGAAAACCGCACCGAGCACGAGGGTGCCGAGAACCGACTTCAAGAACGGTGCGCCGGCGCGCAAGCGCACGGAACCGGAACCGCTGACAAACGAAGCGCTCCAGAAGAAGATTGAAGAAATCAGCGAATAGATTTGCATCTCTCGTTTTACGCCTTGAATTTGAAACATGCCGTCTAAAAACCAAAAACCAACAACCGACAGCGCCTCTTATATCGAAGCGACCGGCCGCCGGAAAACGGCAACCGCGCGCGTCCGCATCTATGCGGAAGCGAGGCAGAAAAGAGCGGAGGTGAACGGCAAGAAATTGGAGGAATACTTTCCGCTCGAGAAGCAGCGGAAAACCGCGTTGGAGCCGTTCGAAAAATTGAACACGTCATTTGCGTTCTCGGCGCGCGTGATGGGTGGGGGATTGAATGCGCAGGCGGAAGCGGTGCGGCACGGCATCTCGCGGGCGCTCATCGCGCACAACAGCGAGTGGCGAAAAACACTGAAACCGTACGGATTTTTGACGCGCGACCCGCGGATGAAGGAGCGCAAGAAACCGGGTCTTCGCGGCGCGCGTCGTCCGCAGCAATGGAGGAAGCGGTAACTTCCGCTAAGAAAATGAGTGAAGTGAATGAAGTCGGACTTCATTCACTTCATTTTTGATTTGACCGCTAGCTGTTTTATTGTTTTAATAATACAAGAACCTTTTCATCCAAGGAGGAAGCCGTGAAAAGCTTCGGTGAATGGTCTGTTGAGAAGTTTCTGATTCCGGGTTGGGGGGAACGGAGAGACGTGCTCGCTCTCGGCAGTGGCATGGGCAAGACGCGTGTCTTGATAACAAAAACTGAGCTGCTGCGGGAAGGAGCGCGCATCGGCTATCAATCCGAAAGGGATGCCCGGCGCGGCTTGAGCGAGGTCCACATCGTCCCCGAGCGATGGGGACAAGAGGACGGCTGGCTCGGCGTGGTGCGGGGCGTCGGCAGGAATTGCGACGGCAGTACCGCGCTGGGAGTACCGGTCTTCAAGCCGACGAGGGGGAGCGAGTACCAGATACTCACGGAGGGCATCTGCAAAACCATAAAAGGTGCCGTGTGGTACGAGCAGCTCGTGGAGTTCCGCGGCGAGCGAGGGGGAGTATTCGTGTACCTGCCAGGGGATACCTGGAAGGAAAACGTGTACTACGTGGACTGCGGACAGGAAGGAAGAATGCATGTTCTCTTCTCGGAAAGACAGCAGGAATTTCTGAAGATGTGCGTCTTCCCGGACCTGGAAATCGCCGAAGCGCTTTGCAGAAGAGCAACCCTCGGCAGGGCAGTGGCGTAACAAGAGTCGGGGCGGAGAGCCGATGACTCGGACAAGGGCTTGGATGTGTATCCAAGCCCCATTTATTTGCTAAACCGATGTTTTCCCAGTACTATACGGGTGTATGTTTACTCGTCAGCTTGGCATCGATTTAGGAACGACGAACACGCTCGTATTCTCTCCCGACAAAGGCATCATCATCAATGAACCGACCGTCGTAGCGATTCGCAAGCCGGATGACGTCGTGCTCGCCGTCGGTGCGGAAGCGAAAGAAATGGTGGGGCGCACGCCGGAAGACATTGTGACGTACCGCCCGCTCAAAGAAGGCGTCATTGCCGACTACTATGTCACCCAGCGGATGCTGAAGTATTTTATCGGCAAGAGCATCGGGAGATTCAATGTATTTCGTCCCGATGTCGTCATTTCCGTCCCCGCCGGCATTACGTCGACGGAGTTCCGGGCGGTGTTGAACGCGGCGAAGGAAGGCGGTGCGCGCGAAGTGCATCTCGTGAAAGAACCGCTCCTCGCGGCGCTCGGCGCAGGCATACCGATTCATTCGTCGGAAGGCAATATGATCGTGAATATCGGCGGCGGGACGACAGAGGTCGCCGTTATTTCCCTGGGCGGCATCGTCGCATGGTCGAGTTTGCGCGTCGCGGGGACGCTTTTCGACCGCTCCATAGGGGACTACATCAAGAAGAAGTACGGGCTCGTTATCGGCGAATCGACGGCGGAGAATATCAAAATCGCGATCGGGACGGCGCTCCAGACCAAGGATGTGCGGGAAATCAAGGTGCGCGGGCGCGACCTCGCCTCCGGTTTGCCGAAGGACTTGATTATCAACTCCGACGAAATCGCGGGCGCGATTAATCCGCACCTCGTGGACATCGTGAACGAAGTGCAATCCGTCTTTAATGTAACGCCGCCGGAACTCGCCGCGGATATCATGGAGCGGGGAATTATTCTCTCGGGCGGCAGCGCGCTCCTGCGGGAAATCGATTCATTCTTCGCCCGCTCGCTCGGCGTGACCGCCTATCGTGCGGAAGACCCGTTCTTCTGCGTCTCGCGCGGCACCGCAACCGTCTTGAGCCATCTGAACGTCTACAAGCGTACCCTTTTGAATAAACGATAGAAATTATGGGTATCGGATACCCATAAAGTTATCCACAGCCAGAAGAGTGCCCAACAAAAAAACACTTTTCGAAAATCTCATTGCGCAGGACAAGCTCCGCCATGCATACCTCTTTTTCGGTGACACGGCGGCGGCATATGCCTTCGCGCAGGAACTTTCCGTTTTTCTCGAGCGCGGCGAGTGGCCGGACGGAGGAGCTGAACCCGGTGCCGAGAAAGAAGTTGCTCTATTTTTTCCCCCTCTTCTTGACGTTCTCCTGATTACCCCCACGGACAACGTAATCGGCATAGACGCCGTCCGCGAGGCGCGGGATTTCGCATACCAGAAACCGTTTCATAAGGCGAACAAGGAAATCGGAATTCCCCCCGGAAACCCGATTTCCGATGGAATTATCCTAGGTCGCCGAACGATTGTCGTAAACCACGCCGAGCTCCTCACTGCCGAGGCGGCAGCGAGCGCGCTGAAGCTCACGGAAGACGCGCCCTCCGCGACGCTTCTCATCTTCATCGCACCGCAAGAAAACGTGCTTCCTCCCGCCCTCGCTTCGCGCCTGATGCCCGTGTATTTCCCGATATTGAAGATGTCGGCTTTCCCCCGGGAGGCCCGACATCCGTCGCCGGACGACAACCTCTCCGTGAAACTGGAAGCCCTTATGCTCCGTAAATACGAAGAGAGTAGAAAGCGGAACGCTCCGCTCATCCGCAAGCTCCTGCGCAAGCAGATGGAGCTCTCCCGCTACAATCTGAACCAAAAGCTTCAAGAGAAAGCGATACAGTATATAATAGAGGCATGGAAGTGATGCAGAGATTCGAAGAGAGGGGGCGGAAGATTATCGAGGCGCTCCGTGACGAGCTCCGTTCCATTCGTGCCAATCGGGCGCACGCGGGGCTCGTGGAAGATATTACCGTGGACTATTACGGCACCCCCACGCAGGTGAAGCATGTGGCATCGGTTCAGGTACGTTCGCCGCGCGAACTCTTCATTCAGGTGTGGGACAAAGAGGCGGTATCGAAAGTGGCGAAGGGCATCGAGGCGTCAAACCTTGGGCTCTCGCCGAACGTAGAGGGTCAAACCATCCGCGTGTTTCTGCCGGAGCTTTCGCACGAGCGGCGCGGGGAGCTCTTGAAGGCAATCAAGAAACTTACCGAGGAATACCGCGTGCAGATTCGCGCTCTCCGCGACGAGGAGCGTAAGGAAATCGCCGAAGAGGGGAAAGGAGGAGGCATTTCGGAAGATGAGAAGTTCCGCTTGGAAGAAGGGATACAGAAAGCGACCGACAAATTGAATCAGGAAATAGAAGATATATTCAAGAAAAAAGAGGCCGAAATCAATGAATAACAAAGGGGCTGTGGATAACTTTATGGGTATCGGATACCCATAATTGGTATGCTGAAACTCTTCATTAAACTCATCATCGTCATCGGTATCGCGGCGGCGCTCTACTTCATCATCACGGGCAAGAATCTGGGCGATTGGCTGCAGGGACAGGCGCCGACCGCCGTGAATACGGCTTCGAATGTCGCGACATCGTCCATCGGTACGCAGATCGTGGATTTCTTCCACAAACTAGGACTGTAATGATGACTATACTTCTCATCATCATCGCCATATCGCTCTTAATCCTCGTCCACGAGGCGGGGCACTTCTTCGCCGCGAAGCTCACGGGCGTGAAAGTGGACGAGTTCGGCATCGGGTTTCCGCCGCGTCTCATCCGCATTAAGGGGAAAGAGACGACATACAGCATCAACGCGCTTCCCTTCGGCGGCTTCGTGAAGTTGGCGGGTGAATTCGAGGAAGCGAAACCTCAATCGCGAGAGCGTGGAAGTTTCGCTTCCAAGCTTAATCCCGCTCCCGGTTTCCTCTCCCAGCCCGCGTGGAAGAAAACAGTCACCCTCCTCGCCGGTGTCATCATGAATATGCTTTTTGCATGGGTGCTTTTCGCGGTTGTGTTCTCGCACGGCATTCCTTCGTACGTCGTCATTTCCCAGGCGGATGCGGGTTCTCCGGCGGCAACCGCTGGTCTGCGCCAGGGGGACATCATAATGAACGCGCAAAAAGGCGATGTCGTGCTGGGGAAGCCGGTCTCGCTCGATGATTTTCTGAATCTTGTGAAGACGAACCCCACGGAACCCGTGACGCTTACGCTCGAGCGCGACGGCAGAGAGTTCGATGTAACGCTTGCGGGGCGGACAAGCCCGCCGGCGGGGCAAGGCGCGCTCGGCGTTGAACTTGTGGATATTGGCGTGAAGGGGATGGGATTCATTCGCGGCGTCGGGCAGGCGCTCGCCACGACAGGGGAAACATTCGCCGCCGTCGCCGCGGGCCTATGGCACATCATCGTACAGGCATTCGCGGGGAAGGAAGCGCTCTCCGAAGTGTCGGGTCCCATCGGCGTCTTCGTTATCGCGCGCTCGGTTGGGACGCTCGGCCTGCTATACCTCATCCAGCTCTTCGCAATCATTTCCGTGAACCTCGCCGTGCTGAACCTTATCCCGTTTCCGGCGCTCGACGGCGGGCGGCTGCTCTTCGTGGGAATCGAGAAACTGAAAGGAAAACCGCTCTCGTCGAAAGTTCAGGTGTGGTTCAACACCGCCGGCTTCGCCGTGCTCATTCTTTTGATGCTCATGGTAACCTTCAAGGATTTGAAGCAGTTCGTTTTCTGACGAACCTTATCCACAGCCCCTCCGGGGAGCCGTTGTGCTATAATAATCGTAAATGAAAGAAAAAGGCGTGAACGTACGTAGGGGCAAAGAGGCGAAGGGGAAGTTCCTCTTCCATGAGGAAGACGCATTTGGTGAAGTCGGACTTCTTCCGGGAAGTCGGACTTCCGAACTTCTCCGCAGGAAGTCCGACTTCCAATCTTTTGCCTCCTGGAAGTCGTACTTCCGTGAGGAAAACGTATTCGGTGAAATCGGACTTCCAAATTTCTCCGCAGGAAGTCCGACTTCGAGAACTTACCGAATGCGATTTCCGATAGTATTACTCTCTGTACTGAGTGTATTCCTCCTCGCCTCCTCCGCCCACGCAGTGAACATCGGCGCAACGGGTGATATTCCGAATTTCCCCGCAGGTCTCATCGTCGGCACGTCAACGAACGTTCAGTTTAATTCAGGCGCCGGACTTGTCTTTCCCGACGGCTCGACGCAAACGACCGGCTTCACAGGAACCGCGACAGTGAACGCGGGACAAATCACGCCGGGCGTTTTCGGTTCCCTTTCGAACAAAGGCAACTACACCTTCCAGTTGGCGGGGAACACCAACCCCGTTCTCTTCGTGGACGCCACGAACGGGAGGGTGGGAGTGGGAAACGCGGCACCAAGTTATCCCCTGGATGTAACGGGGAACATCCGTTCAACGGGCACGGTCTATGCTAATGCGAATGGTGCGGCGTACTTCTGCGGTGGCGACGACACATGTCTCTACGATATCAACGTCGCAAACACGATGGGCGTGTATGGGGCTCAGAACAGCACAGTTGGTTCCATCAAGCTCGGCAGTGGTGGGGGAATCATTTCGGGCTCTGGCGGCAACATCGGCATCGCCACGACCACTCCTGCATACCCCTTGACCGTCGTCGGCAATGCATACATCTCCGGCTCCCTGAATGTCGGCTCAATCAACACCGGCCAGGGGGCAAATGAGCTCTATGCCATGAACCAGAACGTGCAGACGACCGACAGCCCGACATTTGTGAATTTGAAAGTTGTCGCTGGAACCGGGAACGGCATATGTTTTTGGGCTGACTGCACGAATTATAAGATATATATGGGGTCCGGTGCGGAATACGACTATGGTCCGGTAACGGACTATTCCATCAAAATGAGTATGAACAGCACCGCTGGACGCGGGTGGACGTGGGGACAGCTTGGAATTGCCCCGATCGCCGCTTTGGGGAACACGGGCAACATGCAGATTGCCGGAACGTTTACCGCCGCCTCGCTCTCCGGCAGTGGGAGTGGATTGACAGGCACAGCTGCGAGTTTGACCTCGGGTGCCACGAATTTTGTGAACGGACCGGATGGTGATCGGAATGCGGCGACAAAATTGCCGACAACGAGTCCGCATGGGGTGAGGTTTGACTTCGTCAACGCGAACACCGCGAATGGCGGAGGTAACTATTCCGGCCTGATGACGTACGCGCCGTATGATGGCACGAGCGGTAGTACTGGAGATGCTTCGTACCAGATCGCATTCGACTCGCCTGGCACGAATGCGTCTGGCATTCCATACTTGAGCATCAGGAACGGTATAGACAGTACGTGGAACCCTTGGTACACCATGTTGAATTCGGGTAACTACGGCTCGTATGCCCCAACTCTCACGGGTGGCGGCGCGAGTGGTACCTGGGGAATAAATGTAACAGGCAATTCGTCAAACATCACGGCGTACACCATAAACCAGAATCTCGGGACCGGCAACTCCCCGACATTCGCGGGGCTCACGGTGAATGGCAACGCTGGTGTCAGCGGTACCGTGACCGCGGGTGCAAGCGCAATCCTTGGGTCAAACATCGCTGCGGGGTATTATCAAGATGCTTCGAATGGTGCCTACCGCTCACTGAACGTTGCAGGTAATACTGGCTATTACTTCCAGAACTATAATGGCGCGGCAACCACGATGTATGTCGGTCTCCAAGGCGCATATGCCGGGAACGTCGGCATCGGGGGGACGTACACTCCGGGCTATAGGCTGACGGTGACCGGCGGAGCCATCGGTGGCAACTATGGTCTCACCCCCAACTATGCCGCCTGGTCTGCATACGGAACGGGCGACGGCGGTGCCGCCATCTATAACGACAACGGGACCTACCAGGCGCTTATGATAGTAGGCAATACCTCCGCCGGCGGAGTAAGGCAGGTTGGCGTGTGGGACAAACTCACCGTGAACGGAGACGAGGCTGTTACTGGCAATCTGAACGTTGGTGGCAATGTCACATATGGTGGGACGGTTTCCAAGAG
>CAZAZV010000008.1:2743-30053 GCA_964489845.1 uncultured Candidatus Saccharibacteria bacterium | reverse complement strand
CTCTTTCCCGCCGGTTGAGATACGATGGTCGTATGTTCATCGACGAAGTTACGCTCAATGTGTCCGCGGGAAGCGGCGGCAAAGGCGCCGTGGCGTTTAATAATAACCTGATGTCGCTCGGGCCTGCCGGCGGGAGCGGCGGGAACGGTGGGAGCGTCTATGCATGCGGCATTTCAAACTTGAGTGCGCTCCAGCAGTTCAATCATAAGAAAACGGTGCATGCGCAAGACGGCAGGGATGGGAGAGACCAGTTCAAAGACGGCCGCGACGGGGAAGACCTCGTCATAAACGTTCCCGTCGGCACCGTCATCAGAAACCTTGAGAGCGGGAACGACGTAGAAATCGTCAAAATCGGAGAACGGGTGCTCCTCGCGAAAGGAGGCAACGGCGGCAAAGGTAATTTCCGATTCCGCTCTTCGAAGAATACCTCGCCTGTGCAATTCCAGGAGGGATTGCCCGGCGAAGCATTCGAGATGCGGCTGGAACTGAAACTCATCGCGGACGTCGGACTTGTCGGGCTGCCGAACGCCGGCAAATCAAGTTTGCTGAATGAGCTCACGAATGCGAAAAGCCGGGTCGCGGATTATCCCTTTACGACGCTTGAACCGAACCTCGGGGTGTATTACGAACTCATCATCGCGGACATCCCGGGACTTATCGAAGGTTCGTCCGGAGGGAAAGGACTTGGTATGAAATTCCTGCGTCACATTGAACGGGTGGGAATTATCTTCCACCTCGTTTCCGCCGAATCGGAAACCCCGGCGGAAGATTATAAGGTCATCAGGAAAGAACTCGGTGCATACAATAAAACGCTCCTGGGGAAGCCGGAGTATTTGTTCTTGAGCAAAAGCGATTCCGCAACGCCACCGGTTGTGAAAAAGCAACTGGCTGCGCTGAAAAAACTGAACCCCAACGTGAGCGCTATCTCAATTCTGGACGAGGAAACGTTAAAGGGAGTGAAGAGCATTCTGAACAAGATAAAAACGGAGAAGTACCAATCCTCGTGATTATGTACACCGTCTATATCCTCCGGTGCGCCGACGGGACGCTCTATGTCGGCTGCACCAACAATCTCGAGCAGCGGCTCACGCAGCACAATGAATCCAAGCGGGGCGCCCACTACACCAAGATTCGTCGGCCCGTAAAATTGCTGTATGCAGAAACATTTGAAACTCTTTTGGAAGCGCGACGGCGAGAAACAGAAATCAAGGGTTGGCGCCGGGAGAAGAAATTAGGTTTGATTAACGGGCCATGAGTCAGCGCACTATCGTGGGAGACCGGAGAGCATGCTTTTCCAAGATTTTCTATAGTGTTCTCCGCCGGCGCTCGGACGGAGCCCGAAAATGATACAATAGGACCATGGGAACGCTGGAGAATAAAATCGTTTTAGTTACCGGCGCGTCAAGGGGCATCGGCAAGGCGACTGCGGTCGCATTCGCCAAAGAAGGGTGTTCGATTATCATTAACTTCAAATCCGACTCTAAAGCCGCACAAGCCGCGCTCAAAGAGTGTAATAAATACTCAAATGGGAACACGCTCATGAAAGCGGATGTTTCCAGGGAAAGCGAAGTTGCCAAGATGTTCGGAAAGATTAGAAAACAATTCAGACATCTGGACGTTCTTGTCAACAACGCGGGCATCTTCGATGAGAGCGACAATCCAACGAATGTTAAGGCGTTTGACAACGTCTACAGAAATAACTTTTTGAGCTGTGTGCTGGTAACCAAACACGCATTGCCGCTGATGAAAACGGGCAAGATAGTGAACGTCTCTTCCGTGCATGCAAAATTGGGCTATGGAAGGCCGGAGGCAATTGCTTACTCCGCATTCAAGGCCGCTCTCGAGAGCTACACCAAGAACCTAGCCAAAGCACTCGCCCCGCGCATATTGGTTAACGCGATTGCTCCCGGGCGGGTGGCGACATCGATGTGGGACAATCCCGATACCACAGAGCAAAAAGAGCTCGGTAAGGTACACCTCATCAAACGAATGATTCAGCCGGAGGAAATCGCCGAAGGCATCATCTTTCTAACAAAAGACGACGCTATGTGCGGAGAGATTCTTACTATTGATGGGGGTATGAGTTTGATGACGTTTGGTTAAGGAGGAATTGACACGTTACGACGACGCAGTTTCATCAGCATGCCCCGATACGCACTGCGCACCAGAATCAAGAATGACATTATCGCCGAGTTCGTTTTCCCCGCGAAGCGAACAAACAAAGTCATTATTCTCTGCGGTGGCATGCCGGCATATCCGGAAAAGAAAGAATTGATGTTCTTTTTGGCGGACCGCGGATATTGGGTGTTCTCGCCGCGCTACCGCGGCTCGTGGGAGAGTGACGGGTGGTTTCTCAAGCGCTCTCCGCACGAAGACGTCATCGATGTCATCGATGCGCTTCCCAAAGGGTTCACCGAGCTCTGGAACAACAAGCGGTACAGAATCGAGAATCCGCGCGTGCATCTTATCGGAAACAGCTTCGGCGGACCGGCAGCCATCCTCGCTTCAAAGAACAAGCGGGTGGAGAAAGCGGTGGCGCTTTCATCAGTCATTGACTGGGAGGCTGAATGGCACGGCACAGCGGAGCCGATGGATTGGTTGGGAAAGTTCACCAAAGCAGCATTTGGGAATGGCTACCGTTTCAAAGACGCGGACTGGAAGAAGCTCAAAAGCGGCAAGTTTTACAACCCCATATCGGAAGTGAGGCGCCTCGATGGGAAGAAACTCTATCTTATCCATGCCAAGGATGATGACGTGGTGCCCGCGGAACTGGCGGTACGTTTTGCGCGAGAGCTGTCCTGCAAGCTCACTATTCTGAAACAGGGAGGGCACCTCTCCCTGTCAGGTCTGCTCCAACCGGCGTTCTGGAGGCGGGTACGTGACTTCCTCCGCTCCCGCTAGAGTTGTGCGCTATAATAATAGAATAGGTGAAAGGTCGGGAACTTATTTTTCAATTCTTATGGCAAAAACAGCGAAGAAAGCGAAAACGACAAGCAAAGCGGCGCTCAAGACGACCGCCTGCGCCTGCGCGCGGGGAACCTGCAAATGCAAGACCTGCATCTGCAAATGCACGAACGATAAATGCCGGTGCGTCTGCAAGTAGCCGTATGTATGGCCTAAATTATTGGAGCAATGCCTGGACGATGCCGTGGGTGCATGCGCTTGCGCCCATCCTGCCCCTCATCATACTGTGGACGCTCTTTTGGAAAGGGCTCGCGCTGTGGCATGCGGGGAGACGGGGGCAGCCATGGTGGTTCGTGGTGCTCCTCATCGTGAACACGGTTGGCATTCTCGAGATTGTGTATCTTTTCGCCGTCGCTCAGTTGAAGTGGTCGGGACTTTTCAGCAAGAAAGGGTAGAGTATGGATTCTCTCCCACCGTTTTCCGAAGCAGCGCGGAATCTCAAACCCGGAATATACGAACATTTCAAACCGGAGCATCATCGCTATCGTCTCCTGGGCGTCGCGCGCCACAGCGAGACGCTCGAAGAGCTCGTCGTCTACCAGGCGCTCTACGGCGAAGGAAATATTTGGGCCCGTCCGCTAGAATCGTTTCTCGGAGAAGGCGAGCTGGACGGTAAGAGAGTGCCACGATTCAAACATATCGGAGAATAATTATGCACCAGCGCATCGCGGTGTTCATTATCAAAGACGGCAACGTGCTCTTGCTCCATCGCCGCAAGAACAGCGCTGAATACTATGCGGTGCCGGGCGGGGGAAGGGAAGAGGGAGAAACGGAAGCAGAGACCGCAGTACGGGAAATCAAAGAAGAAACGGGATTGGATATCGTGCTCGGGGATAAAGTCAGCTCGCTTACCGTTGACGGTTCAAAACAGGAGTTTTATGTTGCACAGTCATTCGAGGGGGAAGTAAAGCTCGGCGTACCTGAATTGGAACGCCAATCGCCGGAGAATTTCTACCAACTTGAGTGGGTACCGTTCGCAGCGCTTGATAGCGTTAATTTGCGGGAAGAAATCAAAACCATTATCAAAAGCCGCATATGAGAGAGGAAGATATCATAAACCTGATACGGAGCGATGCGTGGATGATGAGTGTGCTCCGGGCGGCACGCTCGCTGCGTCTTCCCGACTGGATGCTCGGCGCGGGATTCGTGCGCAACAAGGTATGGGACGAATTGCACGGATACAAGCATAAGGAAGTTCCAACCGCCGACATCGACCTTATCTACTACGATGCGGATGATGTGGATGAGAAGACGGAAAAGGAATACGACGAAGTATTGAAGAAGGCATTCACCGCCAATTGGTCAGCGAAGAACCAGGCGCGAATGCACGTGCATAAGGGGAGAACAAAACCGTATAAGGACACCGAAGAGGCGCTTGCTGATTGGGTTGAGACGCCAACCGCCGTCGCGGTGCGGCTGGAAGACGATGATACGCTCACGCTCTTCGCGCCGTACGGCGTAGATGACTTAGTCAATCTCATCGTGAGACCGACCCCCACCGATTTCAATCGTAAAGATAATTTTGAAACGTATCGGGAAAGAATAAGAAGCAAGGGATGGAAAAGGAGATGGCCCAAGCTTACCATGATTGGGCGATAATGAAGCTAAAAATATCCGAAGCTCTGAACTCATCGTGACAGACAAAACCGAATCAATCGGCGTTTCGCCGGAAATAATCTGCCCGTCATGCCATGCGACGGTTCCGGCTGATTCTTATTTCTGCCCCCACTGTGGCAAGCCCTTGAAAGACAAGCCTCCCGCGCTGACACTCTCTCGGCAAATAGTCGTGTATTCCGTGAGCTTGTTCCTGCCGCCCTTCGGATTCTGGTACGCGTGGAAATACCTGAAACAGCCCGATAGCAGGTCGCAAAGCGTCGGTATCGCCGCCATGGTGCTCACCATCATATCGACGGCTGCCGCAATCTGGTTGAGCGTAGAGTTTGTAAATTCGTTCAATCAAGCAATCAACTCCGTACCCGGTCTCAATCTCTATTGACAAAACCGTCGTTTCATACTACACTTCACTCCATTACAAAAGTAATCGAATCTCATAGCATTTTCCGGGAAATCTACGAGACCGAGAGGTCTTTTTTATTTGAAGCAAAATATGTATAGAAAATATGTATAGAGAAAGGAGCTATTCCATGAGGCGCCGCGGCAGGCCGTCGCACTCGTTCAGTTCGCAACCGAGCAGGCGCCGCGTGCGGACGCCGAGAGCGCTTGACCCCGCGCGATTTATAAACAAAGCGGTCGCCCTGGGGGAAGAGGCGGCGTATGAAGCGAAACACGAGTTTCGCGATTTTGACATAGACCGCCGGCTTATCGGCGCGGCGACAAACAAAGGATACCGGACTCCCACGCCGATACAGGACCAGATTATCCCGTACATCTCGGAAGGACGCGATGTCGTCGGCATCGCCGATACCGGCACGGGCAAGACGGCGGCTTTCCTCTTGCCGCTCATAGACAAGCTCCTGCGTGCTCGCACGGAACGGCTCCTCATCGTCGCGCCGACGCGCGAACTCGCGCTCCAGATAGATGAGGAATTCAAGTCCTTTGTGAAGGGGCTCAAGCTCTTTTCCGTCTGCTGCGTCGGGGGCATGAATATCAACCGGCAGATAGCGGACATCCGCCGCGACTGCAGCGCCGTCATCGGCACGCCGGGGCGGCTGAAAGACCTCATGGAACGGAAGGTGCTCAAACTTGCCGGATTTAACACCGTCGTCCTGGACGAAGCGGACCGAATGTTCGATATGGGTTTCATTGCCGACACCCGCGCCATATTGGGCGGGATGCCGAGGACGCGCCAGACGCTTTTCTTCTCAGCGACCATCCCCCCTGAAGTGGAAGGAATAATCGGGGAATTTGCCAAGAACCCCGTCCGGATTTCGGTAAAGACGAGGGATACGTCGAAAAATGTTGAGCAGAATATCGTGAGGATTGAAAGAGGCAAGACGAAACTGGAAGTCCTGAACGCGCTTCTGAATCAGAAGGAATTCAATAAAGTGCTTGTCTTCGGGCGGACCAAGTACGGAGTTGAGAAAATATCAAAATCGCTCGTCCGCATGGGCTTCAAGGCGGGATCCATACACGGGAACAAAAACAATGCCCAGCGCCAGCGGGTGCTCGGCATGTTCAAGGAAAGCCGCATCCAGGTACTCGTCGCAACGGACATCGCGGCGCGGGGGCTCGACATCGACAGCGTGAGCCATGTCATAAACTTCGACCCGCCGTCGACGTACGAGGACTACATCCACCGCATCGGCCGCACCGGCCGTCTCAATAAGCAGGGGATAGCGTTGACGTTCATCGAGTAGTGGAGACGCGTACTGCTCCCAGAATTTGATAATCCGCGCCGCGGGGACCGAGGTGCGATTCGAAAAGTACGACGCGGTCAACGAGCATCTCCCACGCGACGGGTTCGTTGAGTTTCCGCACGGGGAACTTCCGAAAATCGTCGGCATTGAAACGGGCGAGCGTCGCATGAAGTTTGAACGGCCGCCCCGGCGCCGGAATGCCGAGCGCGTCGTGCGCGAGCTTCGCGAGCGTTACGATTTCGCTCGGTGAAATTCCTTCAGCCCAGATAAGTTCGGGCCCGCCCGGACTGGGACCGAGCGCGATGCGGGTGAATCGAATGGAGAAGGGCGTGATTTTCCCGGCAAGTGCGGATAAGTCCCTCAGTGCGAGCGGAATATTCGTTTCTTCCCAGGGCGGCACGAGCGTGACGTGCAGATTTTTGGGAGCAAGCCAGCGCACGGGGAATCGGCGGTGCGAGTCCTTCCATCGGGACACTGCTTCCTGGAGTGCGGGAGAGAGCGGAATGCCGACGAAGACACGGGACATATCAATGATAGTAGCACAGGGAGCGAGGGGTGGTCGTGTGGCGAAATTCCGCACTGCGAGCGGAATCTGATAAAATGTGAGTTATGGACGGGAAATGGTATGCCGCCCCGCTTGGCGAAGTCATTGCGGTGACCGGGAGCCGGAAGGACGGCCTCGAACCCTCTGACGCCGCCCAGAGATTGAAAAAATTCGGACGCAACGCGCTTCCGCAGGGGAAACCGCCTTCGAAAATTCTGCTCTTCGCGCGCCAGTTCAACAGTCCGCTCATGTATATTATCCTCGTGGCGGCTGCGCTTTCTTTTTCCTTTGATTGAATATTTCAAAAAGAAAGCGTTACGCCTTCATACGGCGTGATGCGAAGAGCGGCGGAATGAAAGGCCCCCGACCGCGGTCGGGGGATTTACTAGAGAGCAGAGTGAATGAGGCTCGAGAGAGAATCGGTGTTGATGACGTGGCCATATCTGTCGAGGAGCGCATGGACGTCCGGGTCTATCGTGTGCCAGAGGAGGAAGTCCGCCTCCTTCTGGTATCGGTACTTCACGAACACCCGATAGATTTCGATGTTCGCGACGATGCTTCTCATGGAGCCCTCGACGGCAGTAATCGCCATAAACGCGCCATCCCCGAACCGGTTGATAAGGTCAAGGCGGTAGTCGTCCGCGAGGTACGAATGGACGTTGAGGTTTCTCGTTGTCGCCTTGATTGTCTCGTGGATGGGCTCGCCGTTCGCGTAGTTCACCGTGACGTAGGCATCTGCGATGACGCCTTCGTTGTAGACATGAAATGTCTTACTCGAACCCTGGGCGAACGCATTGCTTCCGACGCAGAAGAGAACCAGAGCGGCGATGGCGCCGAGCTTCTTCGTCATTTCTCCAACCTCCCTCTACGGTGATATTTCCGAACTTCTCAAACTTACTAATGTTCTAGGGGAAATTGTATCACATACTACTGATTATGTCAATAGTACCCGGGAAACTCTCCTGCTATAATGAGGCGCATGATTTCCTCGTTTCAGGCGGCGATACTCGGATTGCTCCAGGGCATAACCGAGCTCGCGCCGATTTCGAGCTTGGGGCACAGCATTATCCTGCCGGGAATCTTTGGGTGGCACTTCGATAGGAGCGCGACCGACGTCATCGGATTCCTTGTCGCGACGCACCTCGCGACGGCGCTCACATTGCTCGGCATCTACTGGAAAGATTGGGTACGTATGGTGAAGGGAATTTTCCGCTCGCTTGCGGCACGAGAGATACGAGCGGCGGATACCGATGCAAAGCTCGGGTGGCTCCTCGTCGTCGGCACCATACCCATCGGCATCGTGGGGGTCGTCTTTGAAAAGCAGGCAAAGCAACTCTTCGCGTCGCCGAAGTTAGCGGCGCTATTCCTCGTCGTGAACGGCGCGCTCCTGCTCACCGCCGAGCTTCTGCGACGCCGGAATGAACACAGGGAGGTGGTGGAAGGAGGGGATGAGCGCCTTGCAAAGCTTTCGTGGCTGCAGGCGGTAAAAATCGGCGCTCTGCAGATACTCGCGCTCCTTCCCGGCGTCTCGCGGACGGGTTCCGCGATGACGGGCGGCTTGCTCGCCGGTCTTTCCCACGAAGACGCGCTCCGCTTTTCGTTCCTGCTCGCGACGCCCGTCATCGGCGCCGCGGCGCTCCTCGAACTTCCCGGACTCTTCGCGGGAGGAGGGGAAATGGTAACCGCCGCGCTTATCGGAGCCGCGGCGGCCGCTCTCGCCGCATACGTTGCGGCGAAATTCCTGGTTCGCTACTTCAAGACGAAGACACTCAAACCCTTCGCGGTGTACTGCATACTCGCGGGACTCGGTGCGCTGTTACTGCTTCGGTAACTCGCGCTTCTTACCCGTTCTGAACCACACCCAGACGAAACAGGCGAGCCCGACGATGAGCGAGGCGAGACCGTGCTTGAAGTGCGGCGAGATTTTGGCGGAATCGTATCCGGGGAAGAATGACGGCAATGTGCTTGCCGGCGTGAGCCAGTAAAAAACCGCGAGACCGACGAGCAGCAAACCGGCGGCGATGAGCAGTATATTGAGTAGTTTATGCATGGGCGCTCGCGGTTAGTGCCCGAGAAACGTCGAGAACGCCTTGATGAGCGTGCCGAACGGATTCTGTCCGTTCAAGAAACTCGAAGGCGGATTCGACGGGCTCACCGCGGGCGGTGGCGCTGTCGTGTCTGATGCTGGTGCGGCGGTTCCCGGCGGCGGAGGCGTTTGCATCGTACCGGGCGGGAGCATTTCTTGGATTCCTGTAGGCGGTTGCACTCCCTGCGGTGGTGTGCCGGGCTGCATCATTTGCCCGTTCTGCGGCATCAAATTATTGAGCGGCTGGCCATTTTGGAGCGGCATACCTTGCGGGAACGGCATCGTTCCGCTTGCCCCGCCGGGTCCGCCCTGATATTGCATATTTTGCCGTATCTCGCCCTGCTGTATTTGTGTCATCTGTCCGGGCTGTGCCTGTCCTTCGCCGCTTGGCGCTTGGAAATTCTTGCACGCATCAGGATTGCTCTGACAATACGCTTGGCATGATTCCGGAGTCGTGCATCCGCCGGGACCCTGCAATGCGTGCATCACACCATTCGCTGCTCCGGGCGGTATGTTCGAACCCGTCCCGGAAGCGAATTGCGGTCCTTGCGGTATTCCCTGCTGGAAACATTGTCCGATTTCACTTCCCATATCCTGGGTCGGCATGAAGTTTCCGCTCTTTATTTTGTCGAGTACGTCGGGACCGACAGAATCCTCTAGACACGTCAGTACCGCCTGCGGCGCGTTCTGGAGCGATTGCTGAAGCTGCTCCTGCCCCTGTTGCATTTGCTGAAGCTGTTCCGGAGGAATCAAATCGTTGTCCTTGGCGAAACTGAAACAGGTTTGCTGGTTCTGGGGGTCTTTACAGAACGTATCGCACGCTTCCTTGCTCGTGCATCCGCCTGGGCCCTTGCCACCCGTCTTCTTCGCGAGTGCGGCATCCTGCGGCGTCATGAACCCCGCAGCGACCGCGAAGTTGGTGCATTCGTCGACGTGCTCCGGTTGCGAGCAGTACGCATCGCACGCCCCCTTCCCCTTACAAGGCGGAGGATTCACCCCTTTCTGAATTGCCGCAAGCACCTTCTGCGAATCAGCCGCTTCCTGCGGGCTCATAAGCCCGGCGGCCTGCGCGAATGTCATGCACGCCTCCATGTGAGTCGGCTGCGAGCAGTATGCATCGCACGTGTCCTGGGTGCAGGGAGGGGGAGTCGCGCCCGCATTGATTGCCGCGAGCACCCTCTGCGCATTCTGCAATTCCTGTCCCTGCAGCATCCCCGACGCTTCGCCGAACGTGATGCATTCCTTCATGTGGTTCGGCTGGGAACAGTATGCATCGCACTCCGATTTGCTGTTGCAAGCCGGCGGTTTCACGCCTTTCGCGATGGCGGCTTGGACTTGCTCCGCCTGTTGCAACTCCGCGGGCGGCATGACATTGTGCGCCTTGGCGAATGCAACGCATGCATCGATGTGCGAGAGCTGGTCACAATACGCCTTGCAGTCCGACTGGCTCGTGCATCCGCCGAGAGACGCTATCGGATACTGTATGTTCGCGAGACCCGTGGCGAGCGGAGCCGAACCATTCGAAGTGGCAGTCGTGCTCGTCGGAGCCGTCTGCGCTGAAGCGAAACCCGCGAGGGTGGCGGAGGTGGCGATACTCAAAACGGCAACGCCGAGCGAGAGAACTAATTTTGTTTTCATATATCGTTATTGGTTAAAGGGGTTCGTTACATTGAGCGGGTTGATATTCGGCTGATTCTGGAGCGGATTCACGGCGTTGCCGAACGACGGTACGACGCCCTGCGCTGCGCTCGACGCGATGGCGGTTGCTCCCGTGCCGACCGACTCGAGCGTCGCGGGAGACGGAGCCGCATGCTTACTCTGGGAGTACATATAGCCGCCGATGGCTCCTGCGACAACGACCGCGACGACGATAAGAACGATTGTTTTCTTATTCATATTTGTTTTTTGTGGTTAAGGTGATTAATTGTTTTGAAGCCGGGACCTTTGGGATAATGTTCGATACCTCAAGTATAACAAATCGACAAGTTGCCGCATACTAGTTATGGGTATATATTCATAATAGGCAACCATCGCAAAGATCGACTCGCCGAGCTCAAGGGATAACGAAGGAGAAAACCTGTATAATGGGAAGAATATGACGAGACCGCTGAAGCCGAGGCGAATACTGTTCGACCCCAGCGTGGCCTATTTCGAGCCGCGAGCCGTACCGCTTTCGGAACTTGAGGAGGTTGAGATAAAGAAGGACGAATTGGAAGCGCTGCGACTCTGCGACTCGGAGGACCTCGGACAGGCGCGTGCGGCGAAGCGGATGGGAATCTCCCAAAGTACGCTTCAGCGCACATTGAGTTCCGCCCGGAAAAAAGTCGCCGATGCCATTGTAACCGGCAAGACGATAAAAATCGGGAGATAAAAGAGCTGCCCGGACAAGAAGGCGAATGGAAAAAACTCTCAAAATAAAAATTTCTCCAGAGAATTACCTTTACGGCAAGTTTCAGGGTTCTCTTACTCGACCGCTTTTCATCGTCCTCCATGGTATGCCCGGGAGCATGGATGAGGAATTCTATCGTAAAGCAACCGAGTTTTTCTGGAAGAGGGGATTTTCCACATTCAGATTCAATTTCTACGGAGGGGAGAGGGACTCCCGCCAGTTGATGGACTGCACGCTGGAGACGCACGCGCATGATCTGGACGTGGTCGTCAGGCACTTCAGAAAGAAAGGCACAAAAAGGATTTTCGTTGCAGGACACAGTTTTGGCGGTTTAGTGACACTGCTTTCCGAAGAACAACGCTTTGACGCGGCGGTTCTCTGGGACCCGTCGTATAAGATATCCTTTACAAGGGGGAACTACGGAGTCCCTGCAGCGCGATATGTGAGAGAGCTCAATGGATATCTGACGAGAGAAGGTGTAAACTACATCGTAGGCAAGGCAATGGTTGGAACGCTCGATAATCTGAAATGGGACAGGTTGACAGAAAACTTTAACGTACCGCTCAAACTTGTTCTCGCTGGCAACAACGTTTTAAAAAAGGCGAGGAATTATCTCAAAGCGGTGAAGGGAAAGAAGGACGTGGTTATCATCCCCGGCGCCACTCACTACTTTAACGACAGAAAAGGGATGCAGGAGAAAATATTCCGCATTTCTGAAGCTTGGTTCAGGAAATTTTTATAGAATTCTTTCCCGGGGTTTATGATGACAATATTATGAACAAAATATTTTTGGTCCGTCACGGACAGGATACGGATAATGCGGCAGGAATCTTAAACGGTAGACGTGATACCGAATTGACCGAGTTCGGTCGCGAACAGGCGCGACGGGTTGCAGAGAAACTCCGCGGCAATGACGTACGAATTATCTATACCTCTCCGCTGAAGCGCGCATACGAGACGGCACGCATTATTAGCGTGGCGTTAGGGATTAACGAGATAATTGCGGATGGACAGCTGATGGAACGAGAATTCGGCATTTTGACTGGCAAGCTCGTATCAGACATCCCCAAATATGCGGGTAAGACACTCCAAACCGACCGAGTAAATTACTTCCTTGAGGCGGAAGGAGCGGAAGATTTTTCAGCACTTTTGGAACGGGGGAGGAAGATACTGCGGGAAATACAGGAGCGGTATTCGAACAAGAACATACTCATTGTGACGCATGGGGACACCGGTAAGATGATTCGTGCTGCGTATCACGGGTGGGACTGGGAACAAGGGTTAAAGACGCCGTATTTTGACAATACAGGAGTACTCGAATTGTCGGAAGGGGACAATGTATAGAAGACGGCGAGGCAACGGAGGGGATACCATTCGTCATTCTGGAGCTCGATAGGGAGTACGAGTTTTAGAAAAACGCGTGAGCGAAAGCGGCCCCACCCGCCATTTGACACGCTGGAGAAAATGTAATTCAATAGGCGGCAGTACTTATCTCATCTCATCTCGGACGGAGGTTGTAATGAGAAAGGCGGAGAACCATAGAAACGGCAGCTTCGTCATCGTGCGAGCGCCCACAAAGAAGGGCGAAGAGGAGCGGATTTGGCTCGTGAAGCATGCGTACGGGGCGAAACTGTGGTCCTTGGCGGGAGGCGGCGTCAACTCGGACGAGCACCCGAGCGAAGCGGCGAAGCGGGAAGCGGAGGAGGAACTGCAGACAGACATTGTCATCGCGAGAATCATCGGCGTGTTCCGAAGTCGCAAGAATCCCGGCACATTCGTTTTTCTGTATCTGGGGCGCGACGCGGGGAACTCGGTCGTGAAGGACGGAGACGGCGGAGAAATTGCCGGATGCTACCCCTGGAGACCTCCGAAAGCGATTGCGTCGGAGCTGGTATATCCCGCGCAACGGCTTTTGATCCGCGCCTGGAAACTATGGGAACGAACCGGCGAACAGGTAGACGACTGGTTGAGCGAGCCGGTAAGGCCGGGGCTGAAAGAGCCGACAACGTCCGCAGCGGCGAGATGACCGCACATGTTCGAGCAAGAGGGAGAAACAACTCCCTCTTTTTCTTTTCGCGTCCGTCGTGTTTAATGGAATGTATGCAGACGGTGATTCTTGCTGCCGGACGGGGAACCCGCTTCGGCACACTGACCGAGACGACGAATAAGTGCCTCCTCCGTGTCGCGGGGAAGCCGATTATCGAGCGCGTTATGGATGCGCTGCCGGACGATGAATCGGAAATCATTATCGTCGTGAAGCACTTCGGGGAACACATCAGGAAGCAAATCGGAACGCGCTACAAACGGCATCCGGTGAAGTATGCGGACATGGGGAAACGGAGAGGTACCGCGGGCGCGCTCTGGAGCGCGCGCCCGTTCCTCCACGATACGTTCATGGTGCTGAACGGGGACGACATACCGACGAAAGCGTCCATCGCGCGGCTCATGCGCTCCGTTCCCGCATTCGGTTTCACGCGGCACCGCGCGCCGGGGTTCCGATATTGTGACGTGGTGCTGGACAAGGATCGGTACGTGAAAAAGCTCGCCCCGCTCCCGCCGGGAAACGCGCTGCCGTTCGTCAACCTTGCAGCAGGCGCATATACGCTCGACCATGCCATATTCCGCGAGCGGCCGGTCAAGCTGAAAAACGGCGAGTATGGCTTGCCGCAGACGATTATGAAACTTGCGGCTCGGTGCCCCGTGCGCGGCGTTCCGATGCCGGGCACGCTTTTCATCAATACCCCCGAGGAGCTTGCTCGAGCAGAGCGAAGATTGCGGTATAATAAGAAACATGTTTGAAGTATTGGAACGTTTTCCGAAACAACTCGCGTTTGAGCCGGAAATCGCGCACGGAGAAAAACTCAGGACGTATGAAGAGTACATCGCGATGGGGATGGGCGGGTCGCGCCTCCCCGCGGATATGCTGGAAGTGATAAACCCCGGGCTCCCGCTCTTCATCCACAACACATACGGTGTCCCGCGCCAGCCGGACGCGTGGCTCAAAAACGCGCTTTTTGTTGCCATCTCGCATTCCGGGAATACCGAAGAAACGCTCGATTTCGCGAAAAGCGCACATGAGAAAGGATATGCGCTTGCGGTCATAACCTGCGGCGGCAAGCTCCTCGCCTTCGCGAGAGAAAACGGAATACCGCATATCGTAATTCCGGAAGCGAACCTGCAGCCGCGCTATGCGCTCGGATACCTCACGGTCGCGCTCGCGAAACTGGTTGATGCGAAATTACTGGAAGCCCTGCGCCAGCTTTCGTCGCTTGTGCAGCCCGCACATATGGAAGAGGAAGGGGAAACCATCGCCCGTGCGCTCACGAGCAAGATACCGCTCATCTATGCGTCGGCACAGAACGAGGGACTCGCGCACATCTGGAAAATAAGCATCAACGAGGATGCGAAGGTGCCCGCGTTTTACAATGTGTTCCCTGAGTTGAATCACAACGAGCTTGCGGGATTCGACGTGAAGGGCGAAACGGAGCGTTTTGCGGAACAATGCATCGCCGTACTACTCGAGGACGAGGCGGATGACGAGCGCATACGGAAACGGTTCTCGGTGACGAAAGAGTTGTATGCCAAGAAGGGCGTGCAGACGATCTCTGTCCCGCTCCGGGGAGGCGTGGCAGGTGAGAAGGTCTTCAATGCGGTGCTCCTCTCGCACGTCGTTTCATTCTTCCTCGCCGAGCAGTACGGCATCGACCCGCTCTCAACGGCCCTCATCGAGGATTTCAAGAAAATTATGGGTATCGGATACCCATAAAGTTATCCACAGGTGGGGAAAATAGTGGGACAAAATTTCTTCGAGCGGGACACGCGTGCAGTTGCACGCGGGCTCATCGGGAAAAATTTATGCGTGAAGACGGGGCACGGCATTGTCCGGTATCGCGTGACCGAAACGGAAGCGTATGACGGACCGGACGATAGGGCAAGCCATGCGCATCGGGGAAAGACGGAACGGAATGCGGTGATGTTCGGTGAAGCGGGGCGCTGGTACACGTACTTCGTCTACGGCACTCACTGGATGCTGAATATCGTAGCGGGGAAGCAGGGATACCCCGCAGCTGTCCTCGTCCGCGGCGTCGAGGGACTCGCGGGTCCGGCGAAGCTGACGAAATCGTTGCATATCGACAGGCGTTTCAATAAATTGCCGGCGACAAGGAAGACGGGGTTGTGGTTCGAAGAGAGCGGTGTGAAGGCGGGAAACATACAAGCGCTCCCGCGCGTCGGCGTGGCGTATGCGGGAGCATGGGCGAAAAAACCATACCGTTTTATTGAGGCCAACGCGCGCGGCGGTAGACGTCGAGTTCGCTGAATTTCAGAGACGTTGTCACGTTGCCGGTTCGTATGAAAAATTCTTCGGCGTTGTCGAAGGAGAGATATGCCGGTTTGTGTCCCGCGGCGACCTGCACGACGCAGATATCCTCGTCGTCAATCGTGTGGAACCACAACTTGATGAGGTGTCTGAAGTCGGTACCGACGGTTGCGTTGAAGAGCTGGGTGAAATGGTTTTCGAATCCGTCGGCGTCCTTGCGTTGCAACGTTTCGTAATCGCGCTGCAGACCGACCGGCTTGCCTGCATCGCTCACGCCGAGGATGAGGTAACCGCCGCTCGTGTTGAGAAACGCGGCGACGGTTTTCAGCGCGGCACGCTCGAGTGCGCGGTTCACTTTTCCGCTCGCGCAGTCGACGCGCAGTGACGCTTTGAATTCGAGCCGGTCGTGCTCCGTGTGCGAGAGCAACTTCTCGATATCGAGGGACGATTGGATGAAAACCGGCGTGATCGCCTCGTTGATTTTCTGGGCGAATGCGTCCGGCTGGGGAATATCGGTGAGTTTCATGGTTTCTCCGCGCGCGTTCCGAACGATGATGTGTCCGTAGCGAAATATACGCGAGAGAAAATCGCGTCGTACGGTGACGATAGTGGCGGGGTCGAGCGTGAGCACTCGCTCCCGTTTAAAAACAACACCGCGCCACCGGGACAGTTCCGAAGGGCGCAGGGCGTAGGACTCGTAATACCAACGGAGGAAGACATAGACGGTGATGATGAACTGCACGGCGGAGAGGGCGAGTGGCTTGAATGCCTGATACGAGAGGAAATGGGAGAAGAAGAAGAATTGGAACGTGTGCAATTTCGATTCGGGGGAGAGCCGCGTGCCGACGTAGTAGAGCGCGGCAAAAACGGCTTCAAGGATGAGCAAATCAACGATGAGGACGAGCGGGCTCCGCTTTGTCGTCATGGCTTCATATTTTATGGTAATCTATGTTGACAACGATGCAATACGTATTTTTCGGCTCGCCGCGGTTCGCGCGGCTGGTGCTTGAGGAAACCGCGGAGATACTGGGGATTCCCGCCGCGATTGTCTGCAACCCCGATAGACCGGTAGGACGGGAGGGTGTCATCACGCCGCCGGCGGTCAAGATGTTCGTGAAAGAAAAGGGGTGGGGCGTGCCGATGTCCCAACCGGCGAACAAAACCGAATTGCGAGAGGTTTGTGGGGGACTGAACGCGGACGTTTACCTTGTCGCCGCGTACGGCAGCATCATTCCGGAAGACGTGCTCGCGATTCCCCGGCACGGTGCGGTCGGCGTCCATCCTTCGCTCCTCCCCGCATATCGAGGTCCGTCGCCGCTCCAGAGCGCGCTCCTCGCGGGTGAATCGCGCACGGGGACGACGCTTTTCCTCTTGGATAAGGAAATGGACCACGGTCCCGTCCTCGCGGAGCGGGAACTCGAACAAGACGTATCCACCTTATATTACGAAGAACTCGAATCGTTACTTGCAACGCTGGGTGCCGACCTGGTGAACGAAACGCTGCCGCGGTATGTGGCGGGGGACATCCATCCCGAGCCGCAGGATGAATCGCGCGCGACATACACGAGATTTTTCAGGACGGATGACGCATTCGTGCCGCTCGCGGAAGTGGAGCGCGCACTCGCGGGCGATGCGGAGGGAGCGGGGAAAATCGTCCGCCGCATCCATGCCTTTGCATTCGAGCCGGGAGTGTGGACCGTCAATGCGGGAGGGAAGCGGATAAAGCTGCTGCGGGGCGACGTGCGCGAGGGGAAGTTGGTACTTGAGAGGGTGCAATACGCGGGAAAGAAACCCACATCGTTCGGCGGAGTGTTATAATTGACGCATGGACGTGAGGAAAGCATCGGGCGAGACGGAACCGTACCAACCGGAAAAGCTCAAGAGTTCACTCGAACGCGTCGGCGTCCCGTCGTCCGTCGCCGCTGACGTGGAACGCGGTGTCACGAGGCGCCTGAAAGGCGGTGCATCGACGGCGGCGCTCTTCGAGCGGGTGAGAAAGGCGCTTTCGGAAGAGCACGTCGCGGCAGCGGCACGCTACTCGCTCCGAAGCGCGATTATGGAACTCGGTCCCGCGGGTTACTACTTCGAGCAGTATCTGGCGCGCGTACTCGAGGCGTACGGCTACGAGACCAAAACGGACCAAATCGTTTCCGGTGCGTGTACGACGCACGAAATCGACGTCGTCGCGAAGAAGGGAAACGACTGCTACCTCATCGAAGCGAAGTATCACAATCGGAGAGGAACGAAGTCCGACATCAAAGACATTATGTACACGTATGCGCGCGGCTTGGACGTGAAGGAGCGCGCGAGTGAGCCGTGCGACGTATGGCTGGTGACGAACACGAAGCTCACCGCAAAAGCGAAGCAATACGCGCAGTGCCGCTCCTTGAAAGTAACGGCATGGCGATACCCCGAGGGCGCAAGCTTGGAACGCCTCATTGAAGACAAGGCGCTGTATCCCATTACGGTACTCGCGGCCGCGGGCGGAAACGCGCGGGAGAAACTTGCTGCTCACAACGTCTATTTTGCCTACGAACTCGCGGGACTCGACGCGGAGGAACTGGCACGGCGCTTCGGACTCCCATCTTCCGCGGCCCGGACCCTCTCGCTGCAGGCGAAGCAGCTCCTTAATGTGAAGTAACGATGCCGCGTCGCACGCCGAATTTTTTCCAGAACCTGTACCGGTTGCTTCCAAGAAAGGTGCAACTCGCCGTGAGCTGGTTTTTCACGATATCGTTCGTGGTACTTGTCGCGCTCGCGCTCTTCATCGCGATTATATGGCTCGCGCTCCAGGCGCGCGGGATGGTGGAACAGGTTTTGCGGGAACGGTTGGTGTCGAACATAACCGCCATCAACAATCAATCGAGCGGCGCCGTGCAAGTGAATAACGTGCCGGTACCGACTCAAACCCAAACACAGACGCAGACCGGGACGGAAGCGCCCCCTCCGCTCGCTACCGGAGCGGTGCCGTCTTCGGCCGCGGAAAACGGGAGCGGCTTGGTGCAACCGGGGGAGGATCTGGTCGTTTCGAGTTTCACGGACTTATTCTCTGGCGTCGGGTGGATAAACCAAAGTTCGACGACGCTGTACCAAGACGTCGACATGACCGCATTTATGCTGCCGCCGCTCTTCACCTGGCAGACGGGCGGGGGAAACTTTTATAACTCGCCGATCGCCGCGAGTGATGGAACGGTGACAAGCTGCATACGGCAAACATGTCTCGTGCAAGACGGGTTGTCGCTCTATGTCATGCCGGCATCAAGCAAGCAGAATTTCAAAACGGGAGTGAGTGTTTCCCTTCCGAGCATTGTGGATAAGAACCGGCTGTCGAATGTTTCCATCGGCATGCTCGATACCACATGGCTTGTCGGAACCGTCGAGCGGACCGATGCGGGATACGTCGGACGGATGTTTTTCCTGCCGCTCACGAGCGCATCGAAGCCGACCCTAACGCCGGTCTTTGGCGGCAGCAATCCGCCTTTCACGTCGCAGTATGTGGGTACCATCGGGTTCGGCGGCAGCGATAGCGACTTTCTTGCCATCTACGGCGCCTACGAAGGTCAAGGATATCATATTCAAAACGGTGCCGCGACGAACATATCGCGCTTTTTCGGCGTACGGGTAATGGAAAACGGATTTTATCCCGTGGCATTCCGGAGCGGAGGCGACTGGTATGTATGGAGCTTGACGAGAGGGACGCCGAAGTTCATTAAGCTGTTCCAAAACGGGACGGATGAAATCGTGGGCGGCGTCGATTTGAGCAAAGAACTGTTTCCTTCGTCCGTCGACCTCGCCCTGTTCGCTCCGGCGGGGACTCGGACCTTTATCGCGCAACTGACGCAGCGGGACGGCGAGCAATCATTCTCGACGTTCGTTGACAAAGGGTTCGACAAATCGACGATGCGCCAGGTGGTGTCGGCGAACGTCAGCAACTATCCGGCGGAGGTCGTGCGCGCGATTGTGGATAGCGTTGAAACGCTGGGGTACGGCGGAACGGCGGCGCTGTATATGAAAAACGGGACGAACGAAACGTGGACCTCCGCAGCGGTCGGTAACGTGGTCACATTCCAAAATCCCCACGGGAGGCAGCTCTTCTGGGAGATGACGTTCGTGCCCGACTCCAATCCCTTCACGTCGCCGTATCTCGACACGCTCGAGCTCGGGTACGCGGTGAGGTTTCTCTGACGTATGTGATATAATGGATATGCTATACTTATGGTAATGAAGAAGGAACCGACGCTCATTGCAATAACGGTTGCGCTCGCCGCACTGCTTGTCGTCGGATTGCTCTACCACAACGCCATACGAACCAGCACGGGAAACAACGTGCTGGGGATCGACCCGTTCAGACCCGCCGACGCGGGCGCGCTCCCTTCAGTTGAGGGGGGGACGCGCGAGAAACTGGCGGGTACGGTTGTCACCCCCGGTTTGGCAGGAGACAGTTCGACGGCCATAAATGCCGACACGCTTCCCGTAGAGGGAGCCATCGCGGTGCCGGAGACGGTTCAGAAAATCAGTGGGAACGTGGCGCGGCGCGTGTTTTCGATCAGTGCTGATAATAACGCGTTCAATCCGCCGAACATTATCGTGAACGAAGGTGACGTCGTGGTAATAAAGTTCACCGCTGTCGACAAGAATTATGACGTGTCGTTCCCCGACTTCGGTATCTATGAAGCGTTCGCGAAGGGAACCACACAGCAAATTTCATTTCAGGCATATCCGTACGGAGATTACCGATTCTTCTGCACGAAGGCGTGCTCGGGCTCACCCGCAGGGCGCCTCATCGTGAATCAGAATCAGTAACGCGCGCCGGAATGCCGAAGATCGCGAGGCTCGAAGGCGGAATCATCAAGGACTCGAGAGGAGAAGACACCATTGAGGTAACGCTCACAACAAAAAGCGGCGTTTCGGTGCGCGCGTCGGTCCCGGCGGGCAAGAGCGTGGGAAAACACGAGGCGCATGCGGTTCCCGCAAAAGAAGCGCTCGGTCACATACAAGAGATTGTGGAACCCGCGCTCGTGGGACGGGACGTGCGGGACAGTGCGGCGCTTGACAAGACGTTGTGCGACCTCGACGGGAGCGATGATAAGAGCGTGCTCGGCGCGAATACGACGCTCGCGCTCTCGTACTGTTTTTACCGCGCCGCGGCGCACCTCGAGCACATCCCGCTCTGGAAATACATCCGGACCGCCGGCGCGTTTGACGTGGAACAGCGGCACGCTCCGAAGCTGCTCGCAAACCTCATAAACGGCGGCGTCCACGCGAAAAACAACTTGGTGTTTCAGGAGTATTTAGTGGTGCCGCGGACGCGGGAAGTTGCCGAGGCGGCGAGAGTCGTACGGGAAATGCTCGCGATGTTGGGGAAGGTGCTCGAGGAAAAGAGGTATAAACTCTCACAAGGAGACGAAGGCGGCTATGCGCCGGATATGGCGAGCGCCCTTGCGCCGTTCGATCTGCTTATGGAAGCGCGAGAGCGGACGGGAACCGACATTGATGTCGGTATCGACGCAGCGGCTTCGGACGTGCAGCAGAACGCGTGGGAACTCGAGCCGCTTTACGACGACATGGCGAGGCGATATCCCTTCATCTACCTCGAGGACCCGTTCCCCGAAGAGGATTTCGCAAGTTTCGCGCGTGTGAAGAAGCGGCTCGGAAGCAAGATTGCCGTCGTCGGGGACGACTTGACCGTGACGAACCTCGAGCGCGTCGCGCGGGCGGAACGGGAGGGGAGTGTGAACGGCATCATCATAAAGCCGAATCAAGTCGGGACGGTGACGGAAACGCTCGCGGTCGTGCGCATGGCGCAAAAATACGGCTGGAAAATATTCGTTTCGCACCGGAGCGGGGAAACAGACGACGATTTCATCGTGGACCTCGGCTACGGCTGCGGCGCGGAGGCGCTCAAGATCGGCGCGCCGGTGCAGCAGGAGCGGGTTGCCAAATACGAACGATTGGTTATGATTGCAAGAAATGAAGACATCTAAGCTCGACAAGCCGGTGCTCCCGGGCGGGTTCAGGGACTATATCGGAAACGACGCAACGAGACGCGCCGCGCTGATGCGCGCCGCGGAGCGGACGTTCGAGCGGTTCGGGTTTTCCCGCATCGACACGCCGGCCGTCGAATATACCGCGCTTTTGACCGGCGGCGAGGAGTCATTCGGCAAACAGCTTTTTACCCTGAACGACGGCGAGCTCGCGTTGCGGCCGGAGCACACGCTTCCCTTGGCGCGGGTCATGGCGATGTATCCGGACGCGTTCAAGAAACCGGCGCGGCTCTATACGATCGGTACGGTGTGGAGGGGCGAACGCCAGCAGGCGGGGAGGTACAAGGAATTCATGCAAGCGGATGCCGACATTGTAGGTGCGCGCGGCGCGGTGGCGGACGCGGAAATAATTGCGCTTGCCTACAGCGCGCTCAAGGAAGCGGGAGTGAATGATTTCGTGCTTCGCATCAATCACCGCGCGCTGGTGGACGGGTTCTTCGCATATCTGAAGGTCGCAAAGAACGCCCGCGAAGAGGGACTCCGTGCGCTCGACAAATACGACAAAATCGGATGGGAGGGAGTTCAGCGCGAGTTGAAAAACCAGGGGTTAGGCGGCGACAAGACGAGAATTATCAAGTCATTCCTTTCCGTTTCGGGAAAGGCGGGGAGCGTTCTGCGGGAGCTGCGGGATATGTTCCGCGGGCATAAGGAAACGCATGCGGCGCTCGACGAACTCGCCGCGCTCGCGGAGTATCTGGACCAATTCAAAATACCGGGACGTGCGTGGCGTATCGCGCCGTCGATTGTGCGCGGTTTGAATTACTATACTGGCATGGTGTTTGAAATCGTGGTAAAGGACAGAGAAGACATCGGTGCGGTCGGCGGGGGAGGGAGGTACGACGGGCTCATGGAAACGGTGGGCGGCAAGGAGATGCCGGCAGTCGGTATGTCGCTCGGCATTGACCGGTTGCTCGCGGCTCTGGATGGCGCGCCGCTCCCGGACAAGGAACGGAAGGCGGTGCTCGTACTCTCCGATGACGAACGGGACGGCATCGCGCTCACAAACGACCTACGGGGCAAGCGAATCCCCGCGGCGCTCTATATTGGCAAAGAAAAGACGTTGAAGGGGCGCCTTGCATATGCGGCATCGGTTTCCACGCCGGTCGTTGTCATCATCGGAAAGAAAGAGAAAGAAGGCGGCACGGTGACCGTGAGAAACATGCGCGAGCGGAAGCAGGAAACGCTCCCGCGCGCCGAGGCGGCGAAGCACGTGCAGGGTATGGTATACTGAAGGGAGTATGAAAACGCTACGCTTTGAGAAAGGAGAGGACCTCTTGGTACTCCTGCTCCGATTCGGCATGGGGTGGATTATGCTCTACGCCGGCTTGTCGAAGTTGGTAAATCCCGCGTGGACCGCCGCTCCGCAGCTTGCCGCAGCCCACTACCTGCCGGATGTGATGCAGTGGCTCATGCTTCCGGACAACCTCGGATGGCTCAGCTTCATCGTGGAGTGGGGGCTGACGCTCATCGGCCTGGGACTCATCATTGGTCTCGCGACGCGGTACGCGTCATGGTTCGGCATACTCGCCGTGCTGACCTCATACATCGTTGACTTTAACCTGCCGCACATCACCGGAGCCATGTTCCGCTCATTCATCGTTGACGAGCATATCATCTATGTACTAGTGTTCCTGCTCCTTATCGGCACGAGGGCGGGGGAGACCTGGGGCATAGACCGGTTTTTGAAAGACCGCACCATCAGGATTTTCAGGAAGAAACCGACGACGCAACAGAGCGGTGGAGAAAATCCCTCAAGCCTATAAAGAAGGAACCGTTCCTTTCCTCGGCGCCGAACTCGATATGTCGTGGCGCCCTTTTATTCCGAGACCGGAGACGGAATATTGGACAGAACAGGCGATACGAGCGATGCGCGGAGCGGCGCGGGTGCTCGACGTATTCTCCGGCTCGGGTTGCATCGGCATCGCGGTCCTGAAAGCGGTGCCGTCGGCGCACGTCGATTTCGCCGAACTCAACCCCGCGTTCGTGGAACAAATCAAGCTCAACCTGGGAAAGAACGGCATACCGAAGAAAAGATACCGCGTCTACCGCTCGGACGTGTTCAGGGACATTCCGCCGAGAGCGAAGTACGATTATATTCTCGCGAACCCGCCGTACATCGGTGAGGGCGATCCCGTCGACGGAGAGGTACTGAAATGGGAACCGCACGGCGCGCTCTTCGCGGGCAAGGATGGCCTGCGGTACATACGGCGATTGCTCCGCGAGGCGCCCGCACGGCTCGCACCGGGCGGTAAACTGTATTTCGAATTCGCCCCGTACGAAAAGGAGCGCATCGAGAAATTATGGGTATCCGATACCGATAAAGTTATCCACAGGTTTCGGAGAGACCAGTACGGAAGATGGCGGTATGCCGTTATGTCGCGCTCGAAATGAGTTTGAAGACCGCCTCGTACGTGAGCAGCGTCCTCACGTAGGCACGGAGTCGTTCGCGGGGAACGCCAGGGTAACGCTCCGCGAGGTGACCAAGATGGTGTTCGACAGTCGCCTCATCCGGCGCGACGTGCTCGCGCTCGGCGATCTCCTGCATAATCATCTGTCCCTTAAGTTCGTTCGCGATGCGTTCGCGCTCTTCGTTGAAGAACTGTTCCTCGGTTTTGCCGAGCTTTTTGAAATAATCCTCCAGGGTTTGATTCCCGGCGGTGAGCGCCTGGACAAGTTCTTGCCGCACGCGTTCGAGCTCCGTATCGACGGCGAGTTCGGGAATGTCGAATTTGGTATGCACAAGAAGCGCCTTCATAATCGCATCGCGCTCGCGGTCGTGCTGCGCGATTGCTTTTTCCATCGTGATATGAGCGCGTAGCTTCGCTTTGAAATCGCTCACGTCTTTGAAATCGCCGAGGGAAGCGACGAATGCATCGGTGAGCCCCGACGCCTCGACACCGCGCTCTTTCAAAACATGCCCGACGGCCTCTTCCACCTCCGCGTCGGAGACGGAGGCGCCATTCGCTTGTTTCGCTTCCTCGCCCGCGGCCTTGCCAATCTTCCGGTAATCCGGCAAGCGCACATCGGGGTACACGCCGACGCGCGCTTCGAATTCAAGCGGGCTGCCGAGCGCGAGTTTCGTCACGTGTATCTGCGGCGGGGTAAGGGGATGCAGGTTATGGGCCGAAACGAGTGCCTGGTATGCTTCCTGGAGCGCGAGATGCGCCGCGCGGTCGAGGAGGTCGTTCGCATTGAGCCGTTCGCGGAGCAGATTCGACGGCGCGTGCCCCTTGCGGAATCCGGGAATCTCAAGGGACGCTCCGAGTTCTTGCACGGCCCGCTCTTCGGCATCACGGAGGGTATCTGCGGGGACTTCCGCTTTGATGATTACCTCACCCCGTCTCGGCGGGGAAACGCGGACGTTCGCGTAAAAAATTTTCGTGTCCGACATAATAGTGAAAACCGTAGCATACCAAGGGCGAAAAGCAAAGAGTAAAATGGGTATATGGACACGAAGAAACGTGCGGAGCGTCGGAAGAGGGCGCGTGCGATGAACCGGGAACTGAAAAAGCTGTTCCCCGAGACCGGAACCGCGCTGCGGTACCGGAATCCGTGGCAGCTTACCGTCGCGACCATCCTCTCGGCGCAATGCACCGACAAGAAGGTCAATGAAGTGACGGAAAGGCTTTTCAAAAAATATCGGACGCTCGACGATTACGTTTCCGCGAAGCGGGAAGCGTTCGAGCGCGACATCAAACCGACGGGCTTTTACCGGAATAAAACGAAGAACATCCTTGCTGCGGCGCGCGTCGTGAAAGAACGGTACGGCGGCAGGGTTCCGCGGGACATGAAGGACCTGGTGACAATCCCCGGCATAGCGCGCAAGACGGCGAATGTCATTCAGCAAAACGCATTCGGCATCACGGAGGGCATCGCGGTTGATACGCACGTGGAACGATTCGCGAAAAAGTTCGACCTGACGGACGAGCGGGACCCCGCGAAGATCGAGCGCGACCTGATGGAACTCTTGCCCAAATCGGAGTGGAGGGGATTCTCGCACCGCCTCGTCGATTACGGGAGAGCGCACTGTCCGGCGCGCCGGCACGAGTGCGCCGCGCATCCGCTCACCACGCAGTACCCTCCGGCGGCGGAGCGCTGGCCGAAAAAGTGACAAGCGGAGCTTGTCATCCCCGCGGAGGCAGGGATCCGGTTCTGTAGTATAATAACGGTATGCAACTCCATATCACGGCGACAGAGCTCGAGCTCACGCTCCCCTTGAAAACATACATCGAGCGGCGGTTCGCGTCCGTCGAGAAGCTTATGAAACACTTCGAGGAAAATCGGGATGTGCCGCTCTACCTCGAGATTGCGCGTACCACGCAGCACCATCGGAAGGGGGAAACCGTCTACTATGCGGAAGCGACGGCGACGGTGAGCGGCAAGACGGTACGTGCGGAAATCTATGCGGACGACGCACGGAAGGCGATTGACGAACTCGAGGACACGCTGAAGGACGAGCTCCGCAAGCTCAAGGAAACGTACACGGAACGGCGGAGAGGTTGACGCTCCCCGCTTTCTATGATAGAGATACGCACAACGCGGCAAAGGTCGGTGAATCCGAATCTGATGGAATTCCAGCATGGCTCGAGAGACGGACAAAGAATTTGTTGAGACGCTCGTAAAGGCGATTGTGGACCACCCGGAAGACGTGCACGTCGACCGCAAGATCGACGAGATGGGAGTACTGCTCTCGTTGCACGTCCACCCCTTGGACATGGGGCAGGTGGTGGGACATCAGGGTTCGACGGCAAAGGCGATCCGCACGCTGCTTCGGATCGTCGGCGTGAAGAATAACGCCCGCGTGAACCTTAAAATCGAAGAACCGAACCGCGGAGAACAATCCGAAGCGTAGGAAAAGCGGGTACGCTAAAAATTAAGGGTCCCGAAAACCCTTAATTTTTCATGAGAGTAAGACAAAGGAAATGACATTTTACATACTTACCATTTTCAAGGAAGCGGTGCAGCCGTACCTCGACGCGTCGCTTTTGGGAAAAGCGAGGCAGGCAGGCACGGTGCGCGTCGAGTTCGTCGACCCGAGGGATTTTACCGACGACCCGCATCGAAGCGTCGACGACAAACCGTACGGCGGAGGACCCGGCATGGTGATGATGGTTGAACCCGTCTACCGCGCCGTGCGGTGGGTGAAGGAGCAGTGCGGCGGTGACGTGAAAACATTCCTGCTCTCGCCGCGCGGCGCGCAGTTCACGGCAGCACAGGCGCGCGAGTTGCGCACTGAAAAGAACGTAGCGCTCATCTGTGGCAGATATGAGGGAGTCGACGAACGCATCGCCGAGCACGTCGCGGACGGTGTCATTTCGATCGGCCCCTACGTGCTCTCGGGCGGCGAGCTCCCGGCGCTCGTCGTGGTGGAAGCGGTATCCCGCTACGTAAAGGGTGTTCTCGGGAAAGAAGAATCTCTTGAGGAAGTGAAGGGTTCGTACCCCGTCTATACCCGCCCGGAGAAGTTCGAGGCGGATGGAACCGTATGGGGAGTCCCCGCGGTACTTCTCTCCGGCGACCATGGAAAGATAGAAAAATGGCGCGCGGCGCATGAAGGGCTTGTCCCAAGCAGTGTCGAGGGGCTAAAGCCCTGAGCAGTGTCGAGGGGCTAAAGCCCTGAGCAGTGTCGAGGGGCTAAAGCCCTGAGC
>CAZAZV010000008.1:0-2643 GCA_964489845.1 uncultured Candidatus Saccharibacteria bacterium | reverse complement strand
AGTGCGAAGGGTTGCGTGCCAGAGATGACTAAGATACAATAACCTGGCGTTATGGAAGAAGCAGTAAAAGAAGAAAAAGCGGAAGAAACGCCGCTCATGACTCTCGACGAGGCGGTGGTGCAAGAGCTCACAAAACTCGGCGTGGTGTTCAGTCACCGGCACTCAAAGGCGCATCCGAGCATGCGCGAGTTCGTGAGCGCCAACCGGCATGAGATGGACGTTTTGGACGCCGAAGAGGTGCTGAAAAGCGTGGACAAGGCGGCAGCGGTGCTTACGAAGCTCAAGGAAGGAGGAATCGTGCTTTTCGTCGGAACGACCGTTCCGGCAAAAACACGGGTAAGGGACATCGCGGACGCGTTCTCGATGCCGTACGTGACGCACCGGTGGCTCGGCGGCACGCTGACGAACTTCGAGATGGTGCGGAAACGGGTTGAAGCGTTCGAAAACCTGGAGCGACAGTTGCAGAGCGAAGCGTTCGGAGCGCGCACGAAGCGCGAGCAGCTCGAATTGAAGGAGCAATATGATAAGATGAAACAGAAGTTCGATGGCTTGCGGCGGTTGACGCGGCTGCCGGACATCGTGTTCGTCGTGGATACGAACGCGCACGATACGGTGATGCGCGAAGCGGCAAAGCGGGGGATACCGGTGATGGCGGTCGTCGACAGCGATGATAACCCGAAGCGGGTGACCTACCCCATCATCGCGAACGACCACGCAGCGTCGTCCATCGAATGGGTGCTCGGAGAGCTTAAAAAGAAGCTCCTGTCATAAAGAACGCTATGGCAAACAAAGCCGACATACAACGATTGCGCGAGGAAACGGGTGCGGGCATCATGGATTGCAAACGGGCGCTCGAAGAGGCGGGGGGCGATTTCGACCGCGCGAAGGATATCGTGCGGGAACGCGGCATTATTATCGCCGAAAAGAAAGAAGGAAGGGCGACGGGGGCGGGATTCTTTGAAGCGTACATTCACAACGAACGAGTGGGGGTACTCCTGGAGATGCGGGGAGAAACCGACTTCGCGGTGCATTCCGAACCGTTCAAGGAACTCGCTCACGCGCTCGTGATGCAGATCGCCGCGATGAATCCGGCGGACGTGGAAGGACTACTGAAGCAGAACTACATCAAGGACGAATCCATCGCCGTCGAGACGCTCGTGAAGCAGACGATGGGCGTCGTGGGAGAAAACATCACGGTGGCGCGCTTCGCTCGATTTGAGCTGTAACCCGCATGCTTGCTCTCGTCATTGACCTGACCTTAGCAGTGAGTGCCGCGACATTTCTTTTCATCGTCGCGCGGGCGTTGCCGCGGGTGGGCGAGAGAGGCGATGAAGAGAAGAAGCCGTCGCGCCTTCTCGCATACCTTGAGAAAGGGGATTCGGTTATGAAACATTGGAGCGAGAAGACGCTGCGCCGCGTGCGCGTCGTCATCATGAAATTCGATAACTTTCTCGGGAACAAACTCTCGAGTTTCAGGAAAGACGCGGAACGCACGGGCGGCCTGAAGCTCCCGCTCGAGGAAACCATCTCTAACGAGACGTTGGTGGAAGAAGCGAATGATGGAAACCTGGTCTCGCTCGCGGAACGAGAGAAACTAAGTCTCAATCATTCGCCCGAAACGGTACCCGAGCTGGCCGCGACGGCGGAACCGGAAGCGCCTGCCACACCGAAGAAACGCCGGACGAGAAAGAAAAAGGAAGCGGAGGAAACGAAGGAAGCATAACGTCGTATAGTCAATCCAAAGAACACCCCTGTACTAAGGGGATTGTTCTTTTATGGAATTGCGGCTATAGTAGTAAAAGGTATGGCAGCAATAACGAAGGAGAAATTACCGCTCATCAAGCAGTGGTATTACGGAAACAGGATGAGTGCGCACGATATCGCACAGAAACTGAGCGTCTCTCTGGATGCGGTATATTACTTTATGCGGCACCATAACCTATCGAGAAAAACCGCTGCTGAAGCGAATAAGGATGCGTTTACAAGAAAGCCGCCATCGTTCGAAGTAAGAAGACGCCTCACATCAGCGGGAGAAAAACTGAAAACCGCCGGCACAGTTCTGTACTGGGCAGAGGGATATAAGACGGAAAAGGCAAGCGGTCTCGATTTCGCCAACAGCGACCCGGCGATGATTGCACTCTTCCTCAAAGCGTTGAGAACGATGTTTAAGTTAGACGAAAACAAATTTCGTGCACACCTGTATTGCTATACCAATCAGAATATGCAGCAATTAATCGTTTTTTGGAGTAAACTGACACATATACCGGAAACCCGTTTTTCGAAACCGTACGTCAGAAAAGATTCAAACCCGAAGAACGAGAGAAAGATGAGGTATGGCTTGCTTCATATACGGTATAGTGATAAAAAATTACTGGAGGAAGTTTTAAAACTTATCGAAGAACAGAAAAAACTTGCGCAGGTAGTCCCGTAGGGCGCGGGGGTGGTCTGTAAAACCATTGTCATATGGCCCGGTGAGTTCGACTCTCACCCTGCGCACCAGTATTAAACTTTCAGGAATTTTGCCAACCGATTCAGTCGCGCGAAGCGCGGCCAATCTCGTCGGCCAAAAATCAGAAAGTTTAATCTTGGTGCGTTTATTTGACGAAATCCGAACCTTTTTTGAACGGAATTGACGGCGCGCTT
>CAZAZV010000007.1:0-37867 GCA_964489845.1 uncultured Candidatus Saccharibacteria bacterium | reverse complement strand
GAACCGGTTGGCCTTACAAAACCTTCGGATGAGTTGGGGTAAGGAGTGAAAAGCTAATCGAATCTGGAAATAGCTGGTTCTCTCCGAAATAACTTTCGGGTTAGCGTCTGGAATTAGTAACGGGGGGTAGAGCACTGGTTGGGAAAGACAGGGCGAAAGCTCGCTTTTCCAGTCAAACTCCAAATACTCGTTATGCAATCCAGGCAGTTAGACTACGGGGGCTAAGCTTCGTGGTCGAAAGGAAAACAGCCCAGATCGCCGTCTAAGGTCCCTAAATCATGTCTTCTGTCTCACTAATTTCATCAATCTGACGGAGCGAATCTTGAGACGGATTCGCGGCGCGAGGAGCGAGTGTATCGAGTAGATCCGTGAGTGACGAGCAACAAAAGAAGCCGGCCAAGATTCGCCTGCCCGAAGGGAAGCGAACCAACGGCCGATTTCCGCGTTACTCCTCCTCGACGGACTCTCTCAAGTACTGCCTCGTCGTCGTGCCTTGAAATCGTCTCGTTCGTTCGCTTTCAGATGTGACGAAATTAGTGAGACAGAAGACTTCTGCTCAGTGTGAAAAGTAGTCGCTGTGCCGAAACAGATAGGAGGTTGGCTTAGAAGCAGCCATCCTTTAAAGAGTGCGTAACAGCTCACTATTCGAGCGCAACGGCGCTGAAGATTCATCGGGGCTAAGCAGTGTACCGAAGACGCGGACGGGTACCGCAAGGTATTCGTGGTAGGAGAGCATTTCTATCGCGCTGAAGCTCCAGCCGTGAGGCGGAGTGGAGCGTTAGGAAGAGAGAATGTTGGTATGAGTAATCGCATGACCGGTGCAAAACCGGTCCCCCGCAAGTCCAAGGTTTCCTCCGCAACGGGAATCGACGGAGGGTTAGGCGGTCCTAAGGCGATGGCGAAAGCCGCAGCTAATGGGTAGCAGGTCAATATTCCTGCCCGCCGTGGGAAAGATACCGATGGGGTGACGAAGGAAATAAATTTCGGCGTCTTAATGGTTTGACGTCGCGTGCGGTAAGAGGAGGTTCCGGAGTAAATCTCCGGGCCCGGCTTTAGTGCCATCCTCGGCTGCATGAGAAAGGCTGCGTTTTTGCGCAGTTGATCGAGATGAAGCGCCTTCCAAGAAAAACCTCTCAGGTGCGTTCTTACGGCTCCGTACCGCAAACCGCCACAGGTGGACGAGGCGAGTAGCCTCAGGGGAACGAGTGAATCCTCGCTAAGGAACTCGGCAAACAAGCGGCCGTAACTTCGGGATAAGGCCTACCCTGCGCAAGCAGGGTCGCAGCGAAAGATTTCCTGGCGACTGTTTACCAAAAACACAGGTCCCTGCTAACTCGTAAGAGGATGTATAGGGGCTGACGCCTGACCGATGCGAGAAGGTTAACGCTGTCGGTGTTCGTCACTTCGGTGGTGAATGCTGAATGGCCGAAGCCCTCGTCAATGTCAGCGGTAACTATAACCGTTCTAAGGTTGGTCGCGCTGCCTTAGTAAAATTCGGCTATATGCTGGAACGTCTGGAGTATCCGAGGCTACTATGGTATAGTACGTCCATAGATGGTACCTATGCCAAGTGATAATGCTTTCGGTGCAGATAATCAGCAGGAAAGGCTAGAAACGGCGCAATCGTAAGAAGCGACGTTTGTAGAATCCTCAGAGACTATACGCCGAACTCCGCTATGCGGGGAAGATATAGTCCGAACTCCATGGCGACACGGAGGAGTTCGATAATGAAGGAATGTCGGACGATAAAATACAGAGCGCAATTCCTTTCCGGGTAAGTTCCGGAGCGCACGAAAGGCGTAACGACTGGGAAACTGTCTCAGCGAGGGGCTCGATGAAAATGCAATGCCGGTAAAGATGCCGGCTACTGGTAGCAGGACGAAAAGACCCCGGGAGCTTTACTGTAGCTTGGTATTGTTACTGGTTTGTGTATGCGGAGCGTAGCAGGGAGGCTTTGAAACCTCGATTCCGGTCGAGGTGGAGCCGCCAATGGAACACCTGCCTTACATGTGCTTGTAACTAACTGCGGCGGCAAAAACGTTGCAGGACAGTGCCTGGCGGGCAGTTTAGGTGGGGCGCTTTCCTCCTAAAGAGTAACGGAGGAGTTTATTAAGGTTGGCTTAGTGCGGATGGAAACCGCGCTTGAAGTGCAAAGGCAAAAGCCAGCTTGACTGCAAGGCATACATGCCGCGCAGATGCGAAAGCAGAACTTAGCGACCCGACAACACTCTATAGAAAGGTTGGAGACATCGGATAAAAGTTACCCCGGGGATAACAGGCTAGTCGCGCCCGAGAGTTCATATCGACGGCGCGGTTCGGCACCTCGATGTCGGCTCACCACATCCTGGAGCTGGAGAAGGTTCCAAGGGTTTGGCTGTTCGCCAATTAAAGTGGTACGCGAGCTGGGTTCAGACCGTCAACAAAGAACCCTTAACGACAATCGAACACGGCGGCTGTATGCCGTAAGGTGTATAGAAAAATCGACTCATATCGGTGAAGTCCTCCTATGATAACAACCTGTCATATGGAGTGAGGCTTTGCTTCACCAATTGGTTCACTTGGCAATCGCGAAAATAAAATTTTTGCGTTGCCTCGCTGCCAATTGTAGGATAATACCGAGGGAAGTCATCCCGCTCAAGCGGGATTGACCCCGTAGAGACTTGGTTATGTGTATAACCGGATACGATGAATAATTCGTATAAGACGTCGATCTCCCATCGGATGCCTTCAGCACCCAATGGGATGATGGTATAGTCCAAACAATTAGTAATAATTGGATATTGCGTGAGACAGGTTGGTCTCTATCCGCTATCAGTGCGAGACGTTTGAGGGAAGCTGACAATAGTACGAGAGGACCTTGTCGGACGAACCTCTGGTGTACCGGCTTTGCCACCAGGTGAAACGCCGGGTAGCTATGTTCGGAAGGGATAAGCGCTGAAAGCATCTAAGCACGAAGCCCTACCCAAAATGAGACGTCTTATACCGCTTCGGCGGTATATGAGATCCTGGGAGACTACCAGGTTGATAGGCTCTAGGTGGAAGCTCCGTAAGGAGTGCAGCCGAGGGGTACTAATTTCTCATATTTTATTTTCTGTAGTGAGCTTCTGTCTCGAAAAGGTGATTTTTCAAGTAGCATGGAGTGCCATTCCCGCGAAGGCGGGAATCCAATCGTGTTATTGCTGGTTTCGAAGCCCTGGTGATTTAGCGATATGTGCACCACCCGATCCCATCCCGAACTCGGAAGTGAAAGCGTATCGCGCCGATGATACTGCGCTTCGGCGTCGGGAGAGTAGGTTTCGCCAGTGCTTCAAAGTCAGCAATAGGTACGGTACAATGAAGGCGTGATTCGATACATTACGGATATCGACTCGTCGCTCTCCGGGAAGACGTGCCTTCTGCGCATCGATTTGAATACGGACGAGGCAGTCGACGAGCATAATTTCAAATTGTGCGCCATCATCCCGACGGTGAAGTTCTTGCTTGAACGGAACGCCGCCGTCGTCATGCTCTCTCATCGCGGTAGGTTCGGAGAAAACCCTCCGAGCTTGCAGCATTTTGCGGCACCGCTCTCGCAGCTCGTCGGGGAGTCGGTTTTTTTCGGTACGCTCGAGGATTTGGCGGGCGGTTTTGGGGGGAAGGTTTTCCTCCTGGAGAACCTCCGTTTTTATGCGGCAGAGGAGGGAAATAGCCCGGAATTTGCCAAAAAACTGGCCAATTTTGGTGATTTTTACGTCAATGATGCCTTTGCCGTGTCCCATAGGGAAAACGCTTCTATAACGCGTATATGCGAGAATCTACCGCATTTTGGCGGTTTAAGGCTTAAAATTGAGCTCAAGGCACTGGGTGAGGTTATGGGAGCGACAAGGCATCCCTTGGTGCTTATCTTGGGGGGAGCGAAAATCGAAGATAAACTTGCGGCGACCGAAGGATTGCGCGGCAGGGCGGATGCTATTCTCCTTGGCAGTACCGCATCAAGCGATGTGCGAAACGGATGTATCGTACCGGAAGACTACGTCATCGGTGAAGACGGAAGGAAATTGGATATTGGAGAGAAGACGGGGGAGCATTACGCGGAGCTTATCGCTTCGGCGCAGATGGTCGTGTGGAACGGACCGATGGGACTTTTCGAGGATGAGCGGTTCGCGGCAGGAACGCGCGCGCTTTGGGAAGCGGTGCTTGCGAACAAAAGCGCTCGTACGGTGGTTGGCGGGGGAGAGACGGTTATTGCTTCGAGGCTGATTCCGGATTTCGAATTCCGGATTTTGAAATTACCGAACATATTTCTCTCGACTGGCGGCGGCGCGATGCTCGCATACGTGTCGGGGGGAAAACTGCCGGGACTTGCCGCACTGGAACAATGAAAGACATTGTCGTCATTTATCATAAGGGATGTCCGGACGGGGCCGCCGGGGCGTGGGTCGCGGACACCGTTCTCGGCGATGCCGCCGATTACGTGCCGGGCGTGCATCAGCAGGACCCGCCCGCGGAACTCGAGGGCAAGACGCTCTACTTCATTGATTTTTCGTACCGCGTGGACACGATGCGGGGACTCGCGGAGCGAAACAGGAAACTCATTATCCTCGACCATCACGAAACAACGCGCGGGAGCATGGCGTGCGCGGCTCCCGAAAGCGTTTTTGATACGGAACACTCCGGTGCCGTCATCGCGTGGCGTTATTTCCATCCCGGAGAGCCCGTGCCGCGTCTCCTCCAGTACATCGAGGATGTGGATATGTGGAAATTCTCGTTGCCGCACGTGGAGGAAATAAACGCATTTTTGGATACGCAAAAACCACTCTCGTTTCCCGCCACACAATGGCTTATCACCCGATTCGACGATGACGAGGGATTTCGTCACGTGCGCGAAGCGGGCGCTGCCGCACTCGCATACAAGCAGGCGGTCATCCGCGATATCGTGGGGAGCGCGAGTTTGGTTTCGTTCGAGGGGTATTGCATCTTCGCGGTGAATACGCCCCTCCTCGAGTCGGAAGTAGGCAATGCACTCTACGCGAAGCAGCCGCCCCTTGCCCTCACATGGTACGAGTGCGCGGACGGCACGAAAGTTTCGCTCCGTTCCGATGGGAGCGTTGATGTGGCAAAGATCGCGGAAAAGTACGGCGGAGGAGGACACCCGCAGTCGGCGGGGTTCAGAATTCCATTGCACCAAAACGTGCCGTGGCAATATCTCAATGGGGCATAACGTTATCGTATATACGGACGGGGGAGCGCGAGGTAATCCGGGGCCGGCCGCCATCGGCGTCGTCATCCGGTATGACGGGAAGGGAAAAACGTACGGCGAGCGCATCGGAGCAACGACAAATAACGTCGCCGAATACCAGGCGGTGATTTTCGCGTTGAAGAAGGTGAAGCAGCTCGTCGGCGCCGATGAGTGTCGGCATACGGCCGTGGAAGTGCGGGCGGACAGCGCGCTCCTCGTCGGCCACATGAACCGCGAATTTAAACTCAAGAACGAGGGATTGAAAGATTATTTCGTGGAGTTGTGGAATCTGACGCAGGATTTCGGGCGCGTGACGTTCACGCATGTCGCGCGCGAGGAGAACAGGGGAGCGGACAAACTGGTGAACCAGGCGCTGGACACACTCATCTAGGCGTGTTTTTATTTGGATGTCGGCAAGCGAAGTGACGGCCGAGCGCTCAACTTGTTGAGCGCTCGGAGGAAAGTCCGGACACCCACCGAGTCTGACTCGGTAACAAGGTAGCGGGCGCAAGCCCGTCGTCCGTAAGGATAGAGGTGCGAACAGAGACGAGTCTCCGCCTTTTCGGCGGAGGGTGAAACGGCTAAATCCTTACCCGGGTGCAAGGCCGTGCCCCGCTTCGGCGGGGAGTGCCGCAGAGATAAATCGTCACATAAACAGAATCCGGCTTATCGCTTGCCGACAATTTAATTATGGGTATCCGATACCCATAAAGTTATCCACAGCTAGAGGTAGCCGACTTGCCTGAGCCAGTAATCGTTTTCCCATTCCCAGAGTTTTTTCGCGCCGAGGAAGGCGTCGAAATCGTTTTCCCAGAGCGGGAATTCGCGCAGTTCAACTTCGCCGATGGGGGCAGGCGACCATTCGTGCTCGCAGACGCGCATAAACGTGTTGCTCCAGTCGATTTTTATTTTCTCGCGGCCGCCCTTGCTGCGCAGTTTGGCGCCGCACTTCACGCATACCTGTGCCTGGTCGATGCGGAGTATCCAGCGCGTCTGCACGTCCGGCAGCTCCTTACTTAAGGTCGCGATGTACGCCGATGTTTGCAGGTTATAGTCGCGGTATATCGATTGGGATGTTTTGATGTCGAGTACGCCGACTTTGCCGCCGATGAGCGCAAGCGCGTCGATGGTTCCCGCGAAGCGATGGTCCCGGTTCACGATGCGATATTCTATGTAATCGGGGTCGACTTCAATCGGATTCTTTTCCGCGAAGCGGCGGAACGCTTCCACTGACGGGGCGATGTCTTCGGCGATGACGGGGGAGTTGTCCGTGAGAATCGCCTGGACTGCTTCATGCAGGCGTGTCCCTTCGTCTGCCGAGACGCGCTTGATGCGTTCGCCCTCGGCATAATTTTTGACGCCGGCGTAGAAGTAGTTCAGGGCCGGTTTCGCCTTGATGTTGACAATCTTCGTGACGCGAGGGAACCACGCGCCTCCTACGTCGTATCCCGCCTGTTCTTTGAAATCCGCGACGTCTTTATAATCGAGCATACGAAAGAGTACTTATTATACCGTAAAGCGTGCTCGCTTCCTATGAGGGGAGCGGGATATTAAATGTCGCAGAATATACCTTTTCCGACAGATAAAGGTATCCGGTTACAATTTCCCGGCGATGGCGTGGAAAATTTGCACCAAGATGTTCCAGAGTATCGTCAGGATGTGCACCAAGCCGTTCCACAGGTCCCCGACCGTGAGGTGAGAAATTTGCGATATGCGCTGTGAGATTTGTTCGATCATATGCCTTCATTGTTATCATAGCACGATGGCACAGGATACAGGTACTTTGCCGGGTCAAGCGTCGCTCCGACGGGAACCAATCCCGCGGCCGGCGGGATTTTGACGAGCCCGCCGTACTCCCGGGCATTGCTTGCATCGATGCGTTTCTGCCATCCCGTCGTGGGCGTCACGTACACGCCGAAATGCAGGTGTGGTCCGAACGTGTACCCCGTGTTTCCCGTGTAGCCGATGAGGTCGCCCCTTTTGACCGTATCACCCTCCCCTACCAGCTGGCGCGAGAGGTGAGCGTAGAGCGTGCTCAAATTGTTGCCGTGTTGGATGATGATGTATTTGCCGTATTGATACCGCTGCCATTTGCTCGTGCCGGTATCGTTGTTTCCGACAGCGGCGGTGAATCCGTCGTCCGCGGCGTATACGGGGTCGCCGATTTCCGCGCGCAGGTCGAGACCGGTGTGAAAACTCGTCCGGTACGCCTGTTCCGCGAATTTGGTGTAGCCGTACCCCTGCGTGACGCACGCGTCGGTGAGCGGAGACGCGAGGAGTCCCTGCCGCGGAACCGGCAGGAGCGACGCGTCAACCGTTTTGCGGAGTTGTTCTTCGATGCGCGTCATAACGCCGCTGATGTTGTCTTGTTGTTGCTGCAGCGCTTCCAATTTGCTCTGGTAGACCTGCTCGGTATTTTGCGTTTCGGCGAGGAGCACTTCTTTCATGTTTTTCGTGCTCTCGACGAGCGATTGCCGATACAGGAGCGTCCCACGTTCTGCTTCGGTCGCAACTTTCTTTTGCGCCGCGCTCCGCTCCTGTTGCGTGAGACTCCTCTGTAGCGCGGCAAGCTGCTGTGCTTGCTCGGTGAGTTTGCCGGAGAGGAGTAGAATTGCCTGCAGCGTCGAGGCGCCCTCCGAGAGCGTTTTTTGTCCGAGCAGCACCGTGAGGAGCGTATCGCCGCCTTTCTGTTGCAACTCGACCATGAGGCGCGCTACCGCATCTTTCGCGTTGCCGATATCCACAATCGTCTGCTGCATTTCGTCCTTGAGCGACACCGCTTCGAGGCCGAGTTTTTCGATGGTCAGCGTGCTTTCGTCGACGGAATTTTTCAAGCCCTGTATTTCGTAATTGATTTCGTCGAGTTCCGATTGGAGCGATGTTTTTTGCGCCCCTGTTTGGGAAAGCTTCGCTTCGAGCGCATCGCGCTGTTGCTGCAATTGTTGCAGCTCGTGTTCCTTCTCGAGAATAAGGTTTTGGAGGTCGGCGGGGTCGGTCGTCGTCGCGGTGACGGTTGCGGCAGCCGCTACGGGAGCGGCGGCGCACAGCGCACAAAGCAAAGTACCCAGTGACAGCGCGAAGCGTGACATGGCATCGTTATTATCACGTATCTCCCGCGATTCCCAGTTTGTCGAGCGCGATTCCCAATCTCCGCAATGTTTCTTCCCGGCCGAGGGCGAGCGCGATATCGATGCCGTGCGGAGAGTTCCGTTTCCCCGACAGGGCGACGCGAAACGGCCAGTAGACCGCGCCCCTCCCCTGCCCCGAGAGCGCTTCGAGGAATGCGCGGAGTTCATCGGCGCTCATCATCTGTTTCTCTTGCATCGCGCGGTGTATCGCTCTGAGGCTTTGTTTCGATTGCTCTTCCTCCTCGTCCCAGATGAGCATGTCCGGAGCGTAGTCGGGAAGTTCGAAGAAGAATCCGGCGAGCTCTTTGAAATCGGCAAGCGTTTTCAGCCGCTCGCGTTCGATCTCCGCCGCCTTCCCGAAGAGTTCCCCATCCTTAAGCCATTCGTTCGGTACGAACGCGGAGAGGTTTTTGACAAGCGCGTCGTGCTCCAGCGTTTTGATGTAATGGGCGTTCAGCCAGCTCAATTTTTCTTCGTTGAAAACAGCTCCCCCTTTCTGCACCTTTCTCATGTCAAACTGCTTCGTGATTTCCTCCCTCGGGAGCATCTCTTCGTCGCCTTCGGGGTGCCAGCCGAGGAGCGCGAGGAAATTAAACAGGGCGTCCGCGAGGTACCCCCGTTCCCGGTACGCCTGGAGCGAGCCCTCGGCGTTGCGCTTCGAGAGCTTTTGCCGATTTTCGCCGAGGATGAGGGGCAGGTGCGCATACGCGGGAGCGTCGAATCCCAACGCCTCCTGGATAAGCAGTTGGCGCGGCGTGTTCGGTATGTGGTCTTCCCCGCGTATCACGTGCGTGATGCCCGAGTCCGCGTCGTCGACAACAACCGCGAAGTTGTACAGCGGCGTGTGCCGGTCTTTCGCGATGACGAAGTCGCCGATGATCGAGGTGTTCCACGAGACAGAGCCTCGTATCATGTCATGGAACGTCACGTCCCGCTCGGCGGGCACCCTGAAGCGGATGACGCACGGTTCGGTTTTCGCCCGTTCTTTCGCCTCTGCTTTCGAGATGTCCCGGCAGGTGCCGCCGTATACCGGCGGGAGGCCCTGGCTCAGTTGCGCCTGACGTTCTTTCTCGAGCGCCTCGGGCGCGCAAAAACAGTAGTACGCCTTTCCTTCATCAACGAGCCGCTCAAGCAGTTCGGCGTAGCGGGCGGTGCGCTCGCTCTGGCGAACCGGCTCCCCGTCCCACGTAAGCCCCAGCCACGTGAGGTCGTCCTTGATTTCCTCCTCGTACTTTTTCTTCGAACGCTCCTTGTCGGTATCTTCGATACGAAGCAGGAATTCTCCGCCCGTATGGCGCGCGTAGAGCCAGTTGAAAAGCGCCGTCCGGGCATTGCCGACGGAAAACGGGCCGGTCGGAGAGGGCGCGAAACGGACCCGTACGGGCTTCTTTTCGCTTCCCATCATATGCTTTTATTATGGTACAATACCGCTATGTATGCAAAAATACTTCTTATTTCGGCGGCGATACTCGTCTTCGTTATCCTCGCCGTCGCCCTGCTCGTGTTTTTCTTTCTGCATAGGTCTCCGGGCGTTCCGGCACTCCCCTCGGAGCGCGCGAAACTCGCGCTTGGCGGTGTGACCCTGGACATCGCGGTTGCGCGGACGCTCCCGGAAAAGGTACGGGGGCTTTCGGGGCAGTTATCGCTTCCTCCCAACGAAGGATTGCTCTTCGTGTGGTCGCATCCGGCGCCCCGCTCCTTCTGGATGAAGGATATGCGCTTCCCCATCGATATCGTATGGTTCGGCGCGGATTGGCGCGTCGTGGACATCACAGCGGATGCGACGCCGGAATCGTTCCCGAGAACATTTTCGCCGCAAGAGCCGGCGCAGTACGTGCTCGAAGTGCCTGCCGGTTTCGCGGCGGCGCACAGCGTGAAAATCGGCGATACCGCTTCCCTACGCTAACCGCCTCATAATTTCCCCCGCCACCTGCTGCGCCGCATCGGGCTTCGCGAAACGCAGCGCCGCGACACTCATCGCACCGTACCGCTCGCGGCTCTTCAGGATATTTTGAATCTGCTCATTCACGATATTGAAGGAGGAGAAATTCGATTCCTCGATGACGACGGCGCGCGTACCGCCCTGCGCATACTGGTATGCGTTCATTTTCTGGTGATTGTTCGCGGAGCCCTCGAGCGGTACGAGGATGGATGGTTTGCCGAATGCGGCGGTCTCGAAGATGCCCGCGCCGGCGCGGGAAAGCACGATATCCGCGAGTGCGAATGCGTGCTTGAGTTCCGTCACGTCAAGCGAGCCGTAGCAGCGGTACCGCTCCGCGAGTCCGGGATGTTTCCGCAGTACGGCACCGGCTTCGATTTCCGTTTGCTTTTTGTTCTGTTCCCCTGTCTGGTGGATGACCTGGTACACGTCGAGGAGCTCGGGCATGTGATTCACGACGAAGTTGTTGATGCTCGCGGCGCCCTGCGAACCGCCGAGGACAAGGAGTGTGGAAATGTCCGGAGCGAGCTTGAAATGAGCGGCGGCCTGCTGCTTCGTCGGGAGATTTTGGAGAAGCTCCCGCCGGACGGGATTTCCCGTGAAGAGCACTTCCCGTTTCCTGAAGTAGTCCTTCGTGCTTTCGAACGAGAGGCAGATAAGTCGCGCGAACCGTGCGGCGAGGCGCGTATTCAGGCTCGGGACGGAGTCGCTCTCGTGGAGCACGACCGGTATGCGGTACCAGCGGGCGGCGATGATGACCGCGAGCGTTCCCGGGCCGCCTTTCGAGAAGACGATATCGGGCATGATTCGGAACACTTTCGCGAGTGCCTGGATGATACTCCAGCAAAATTTCGGTACATCTATGAAATTTTCAAGCGCGAAATACCGGCGCAGTTTCGCCCCCGCAACATGCTTCACGGGGATGCTGAGTTCGCGGAACGTGTTTTCAAAGGGAGACTTTGGTCCTATGAAATACAGAGTAACATCGTCCCTCCCGATGCGCTTCAATTCTTCCGCGACCGCAAGCGTCGGATAGATATGACCGCCGGTGCCGCCGGCGGTGAGGAGAATGCGCTTCGGACTCATATCTTATTATTATAACAGCTTTCTGTGTATCTATGGGTATCTATGGGAGAGAGTTGTGTTGTAGGCGTAGCCATGAGTGTCTGGCACATGAATTTGACATATTATGTAATGTAGTATATATTTGGATCAGTACCGGTACAAATGCAAACAGGGAATGAGGAGGGAATGGAGATGAGCTTTCTGGTGTATCTCTTGAGGCGAGTGAAAGAACTCGATTTGCTGGGTGATGCTTTCTTAATTGTGAACACCGTTTTTGCTCTTGCTGGTGGACTTGTGTTCTTTTTCCTGCTTTACACGTCGCCGCAGACGCGGGAGGGGAATTCGACTTTCATCGTTCATGCTGCAAGCGAACGGTTCATTGTCGATGCGCCGGCCGTTTTGGATGTGCGCGAAACCGAATTTCTTGAATTGTTCAATGACAATACCAGCGTGAAAGTGCCCGCTGTTCAGGAACAGGGCAGGTGGGTGCTACACACATCGCTTTCCCCCGGAACATGGTATATGAAGACCATCGATCTTCCAAAGATACGGGCAACCGTTACCTTTCCTGGTGGTCGGGGAACGGTTACCATCAAACCATTGCCTGGCAGCACCTTCTATCTCGGTCTTGCATCCCTTATGATGGCTGGAGGTCTGTGGATTTTTGTTTTCCTTGTGTCGTGCCTTATCATGATGTTTCTCCCCCTCCCGGCATCCCGCAAAGAAACTGAGAGATAACTCATCACACGTGCAAGCCGCCGCGTTCGACGCGGCGGCTTTTTCTTTCTCTGTCAACCCTCCGTTTCCGATAGATCACATGAGGAGTATCCGCTTCGGATTCATGTGGGTGTGAGTTTTATTTTGCCGTTTCGAAAATTTTCTTCACTAAGGCCGTTCGCGCATAAAATGCTCGGGTCGTGGAACCATGCCCCAACCCCTTCGTCCTTGCCTGTATCCACTTGCCGTCCTTTCCGGTTAAACTCTTAAAGCTCTTCGTGATAAGTTTGTTTCTGATAAAATCATAATCAGCTTTTATCTCTTGTATCAGCTCATCGTCTTCCGCGAAATCCAAACTGGTAACCTTCAACAACTCCGCCTTGCTGGCGTTTTGCCCATGCCATTCAACGGCGCAGAAAACGATTGATTTTAGCTTCGCCCAGCAGTGGCTTTCAAAAAACGATTCTTTTCTCAACTCCTCCGGATTGATCATCGTTATCGCCATCGTCTCTTTCGGTACGAGCTTTCCGTTAACGTGATGGAAGCTGACGGATTTTAATTCATACGATAAGCCATTCGGGGCTTTCGAAACATTTGTTTGCAGTCCTGCCAAGCGTTCCAGGACTAGGCCCTTCCACCCCTTATTCTGCCTACCTGTTTCATAGGTCGTGATACCGTGTTCTTTAGCGAGTTTCCTTAAATCCTTGCCAACATACTTTCTAAGATTCCTTATAGCGGTAGCCCGCGTTATGATTTTCATATATCCCGAGTGAATTTATCCTTTAGATTTTTACTCGGCTCCTCAAGTCTTTTGATAGATAAATCGAGATATTGTTTTTCTGTGTCTATACCTATGAATTTCCGTCCGTATCTACGAGCGGCGAGACCGGTTGTGGAACTTCCTGTAAATGGATCGAGGATAATATCTCCCCTCTCCGTGCTTGCCAAAACAATTCGTTTCAGTAGATCGAATGGTTTCTGCGTGGGATGCTTTCCGAACTTTTTCTCCCACGCTTGAGGGGTATTAATTGACCATACGGAGCGCATTTGTTTCCCCGGATTTTTGAGCGCGTCCTCGGGCCAATCCCCTTCGCGCATGAGCTTATAGTTAAACTTATGCTTCGCTTTTTTATCCTTCCGTACCCAGAGAAGCGTCTCATGACTTGCGGTAAAATATCGTCCGCTCAAGTTCGGCGCGGCATTCGGTTTGTACCACGCAATGTCGTTCAGTATGTGATAACCAAGCAATTGAAGCGCCGCGCCTGCTTGATAAATGGAATGGTATGTGCCGCTTATCCACATAGTCCCATTCGGCTTAAGAACTCTTCTGCATGCCTCAATCCACCTTTTATGGAACGTAAAATCGGCACAAAACCCATCGCTTTTATCCCACTTCCCCTTATTCACACTCACCCTTCTCCCCGCGTGCACGGTAAATCCGCCGTTTGAGAGTTTATAAGGCGGGTCGGCGAATATCATGTCTATCGAGTTTTCCGGTATTTCGGACAGGATTTCCAAGCAGTCAGCACAATAAAGCCGGAGTCCTGGTTTTTCATAGTACGGCTTATGTCGCACGGGTGTGACTACGCGCATCTCACGTGAAGATAGAGAAATCTCACCCATGCGTTGATTTTAGCACAAAAGCGAGCCCGGTATAATTCAACTTATGTATTGAGCTTATAGAAATTCTCGAAAAGTTCGGCGACGAGGATGGGGCCGGTGCCGCCGGGTGTCGGCGTGAAGAAGGAGAGACGGCGGAGCGCCCGTTCGTCCCGCGTATCGAGGTCTCCCGAAACGCGCCCCGCTTCATCCCTGCCGTAGCCGAAGTCGATGACTCCCGCCCCCCGTTTCAGCATATCCGGGCTCACGAGGCGCGGGACGCCGGTGCCGAGCACCACGATGTCGGCGTTCTCCAAGCTCACGAGCGAATCGCCTTTGTCGAGGAGCGTGAACGTGCGCGCCTGTTTTCCCAAGTATCGCTCGATCGGTTCTCCGACAAGACGTCCGGCGCCGACGACGGCGAGGTGGAGCGTTCGTATCATGCGCGCGTTGAGAGAAAGGAGGCGCAGGACGACGCGCACGGCAGGCGGCGGAACGGTGGCGTTCCCCCCGAGTGCGTCGATGTCCTTCTTTCCCGGAATGTGCTTCACAACCTCGTCCGCGTCGAAGCGTGCGGGGAGCGGGAGTTCCACGATGATGCCGCCGCAATCCTTATTCCTCCCGAGCGTTTCGAGCGCTTCAATCGCGGTTTCGGTGGCGTCCTCCGCCTCCAGGAAGCGCGTTTCGAACGGTATGCCGAGTTCCTTGGCGAGCCGTTCTTTTTGTTTCACAAAACCGAAAAGCTCGGGCGTTTCCCGCGAGAGGAGCGCGACAATGGTTGTGCGCGGCGCTTCGCGTTCGGCGAGTTCCGCCACGATCGCCTGGCGTATGGCGTTGCCTTCAATCCTCATGCGAATAAATCGGAAATTGTTTGCAGAGCTTCACGACGCTCTCTCGCAGTTTCGATTGTGGTACCGACTCCGTGAGCGCGGCGTTCAGGAGTTCCGCGAGTTTGTCCATTTCTTGCTCCCCCATCCCCCGCGTCGTCGCGGCCGCCGTGCCGATGCGTATGCCCGACGGGTCGAATGGTTTCCGCGTGTCGAACGGAATCGTGTTTTTGTTCACGACGATGTGTACCGATTCGAGTTTTCTCTCCGCCTGTTCCCCTGTTAGTCCGTGGGAAAACGTGTTGACGAGGAACAGGTGCGTATCGGTACCGCCCGAGACGATACCCCAGCCATTCCGCTGCATCCCTTCCGCGAGCGTTGCGGCGTTTTTTACAATCTGCGCGGCGTACGTTTTGAATTCAGGCGAGAGCGCTTCTTCGAGCGCCACGCCTACCGCCGCGATGGCGTTCAGATGCGGTCCGCCCTGGAGCCCCGGGAACACCGTTTTGTCTATCGCTTCCCGGTGCGCTTCTTTTGCAAAAATCAGTGCGGCCCGAGGTCCGCGGAGCGTCTTGTGCGTCGTTGTGGTCACGACGTCCGCGTAGGGGAAGGGCGACGGATACACATTTCCCGCGACGAGACCCGCGATATGCGATATATCAACCATCAGGAGCGCACCGACTTCGTTCGCGATGGAGCGGAATGCCGCGAAATCGATGACGCGGGAGTACGCGGTGTACCCCGCGACGATGAGATTCGGCTTTTCGCGCACCGCAATGTCGTGCACCGCCGACATATCGATGGTGCCGGTCTCTTTCCCGACGCCGTACGGAATCTGCTGCCACAGCTTTCCCGTCACGCTTACCTTATGCCCGTGCGTGAGATGGCCCCCCATCGAGAGTTCGAGTCCCATGATTTTCCCGCCGAGCGGCACGAGTGCATGGTACACCGCGAGGTTTGCCGGCGAGCCGGAGTACGGCTGAACGTTCACGTGCCACGCGCCGTCGAGGCCGAATACCTTTCGGGCGAGTTCCTGCACGTATTCCTCGAGCTCGTCGGCGTACACGTTGCCGGCGTAGTACCGCGCATGCGGATACCCCTCGGCGTACTTGTTCGTGAACACGGAGCCAAGCGCGTTTCTCACGTTCCGCGAGGCGTAATTCTCCGACGCGATAAGATTCACCGTTTCTTCCTGCCGCTGCGCTTCTTTTTCGAGAATGTCCCGTATCATCTCTGGTATTTCGAAACGTTTACCATGATACCACTCATCGTGAGGAACGTCGCCAGCGCGGTTCCGCCGAAGCTCACGAAGGGCAAGGGAACGCCCGTGAGCGGTATGAGGCCCGACAGCGCGGCCATGTGTGTGAATGCCTGGATGCCGATGATGGAGACGAATCCAACGGTAATCGCCTTGCCGAATACGTCCGGTGCCCGCCGGGCGATGGCGAATCCCCGGAATATGAGGATGATGAAGCACGCTACGACGAATATGGTTCCCGCAAAGCCGAGTTCCTGGCCGATAACCGCGAAAATCGAGTCCCCCACCGGCTCGGGGAGCGCACCCAGTTTGGATGTCGATTGTCCGTAACCGACGCCCCAGAGGCCGCCGGAACCGAGCGCTTGTTTCGCCTGGTTTTGCTGATACGCGGCGGAGAGTGAATTGGTGTCCGGGTGGAGGAACGTCGTGATGCGTTCGAGGCGATACGGCGTGACGTAGACGAGGAACGCGACGGCGGCAATGATGAGAAGAATCGCGATGGGGACGAAACTCACGCGGGCGCCCGTCGCAAAGTACGTGGCGAGCGCGCCGAGGAGGATGATGATGGCCGTTGATGTCGCCGGCTGTATGAAAATGAGGAAACTGATGATACCCGTGATGAGCATAAAGGGGACCAATCCTTCGAAAAACGTCTTGGTGCGGGTGCCCGAATCTTTGGCGAGCCATGCGGCGATGTAGAGAATGAACGCGAGTTTCGCGAGTTCCGCCGGCTGGAACGAGGCGATGCCGACGTCAATCCATCGCGCCGCTCCTTTTGCGGTAACGCCAAACGGACTGAAGATGATGAGGAGCATCGCGATGACGACGATGAGGAGCGGGAGCGCCACGCGTTGCAGGCGGCCGTAGTATATGAACGAGCACGCGAAGAATCCCGCGAGGCCGAAGGAGAGACCGAACGCGATCTGGTGCCACAGGTAGTGATAGCTGTCTCCAAACTTCGCCTTGGCGAGGTCGGACGAGGCCGAGGCGAGCATCACGAGTCCGAAAATGGTCAGGAGGCCGACGATGACGATGAAGAGATAGTCGGGACTGGTCCGCGGTTTGGGGGCTTTTGAAAAGCGGTGAAACATACGGTGGTTACGCGAAACGGGCGAGGAAGAATATGACAAGGCCGATGGCGGTCGTCATCGCCGAAACGATCCAGAATCGCATCGTAATCTGGCTCTCGGGCCATCCGAGCGCCTGGAAATGGTGATGGATGGGTGCGGAAAGGAACACTTTTTTCCTCCGCAGTTTCTTGCTTACCACCTGTATGATGACCGACGCGGATTCGATGATGAGGATAGAGCCGAAGAACGGCAGGAAGAGCGCCGTGTTGGTAAGCATCGCGATGACGCCGAGCGTGATGCCCAAGGACATCGAGCCGGTGTCTCCCATGAAGAACCGCGCGGGATAGATGTTGAACCAGAGAAATGCCAGGAGCGCTCCGAGAATGGCGGCGATGAATGCGGAGAGTTCGAATTTTCCCAACACGAACGCGACGACGGCAAGCGCGCTGAACGGGAAAAGCAGAACGCCGCCTGCGAGTCCGTCCAAACCGTCGGTCTCGTTGGTCGAAAATGCGGCCGCGACGAGGACGAAGACGAAAAACGGAATGTACCAGAGGCCGATATTGAGCAAGCCGACGAAAGGCACGTAGAGCGTCGTGAGGCCGAGTTTGAAATAAAACCACCACGCGCCGACGAGTGCGACGAGGGCATACATGAGCAGTCGGTGCTTCATCGAGAGTCCTCCGCCCTTCGGTCCCCTGCCGGTGACGCCGAAGAAATCGTCTATGAACCCGATGGCAGCGGCGAAAATGAGTGCGGCGAGCGGCAGGTAGGTTTGCGCCCGGTCTACAAAGTTGAAGTAGTTGAAAAATCCGCCCGCCGTATGCGCGAGTATGAAGAAAAGAAACGCCAGGACGATAACCGTCCCCCAGATGATAACGCCGCCCATGGTGAGCGTGTGCGATTTGTCCTGATGGAACTTGTTGAATATCGGCGCTTCCGCCGCGCTTTTGATGTTCCGTTTCCGGATATTGTATTTTTCGAGGAGGTAATGGACGATCGGCGTCGCGATGAGCGCCGCGACGAACGAGAGCGCGAAGATGATGATGATTCTAACCGCTTCGAAAATTGTCATGGGAACGTATATGCTTTTTCTACCCAGTTCAAGAGCGCATCGGTATCGGCGACTCGGTTCGTGGAGCCGAGGAGAATCACGACCATTCTCCGGTTCTCCCTCGTGAATACCGCGGCGAGGTTCTCGTCAGCTTTCGGCGACGTACCCGTTTTCCCTCCCAGGAATCCCCGCTCGTCGCTCAACTGATCTATGTTGTAGAGATGTTTCGGTTCGGAACTGTTTAGCGGTTCCACGATGAGGTCCGGCGACTGCGTGGCGTAGAGGATGTCGGGGTGATTCGCAAGGATGTACTGCATCAGTTTCAATACGTCCTCGGCGGTGCCCTCATTCGAATCGTTCAATCCGGAGCCGTCGTACACGACGGTGTCGGAAAGCCCGATGTCTTTCGCTTTCTGATTCAGGAGTGCGGCGAATTTATCGGTTCCGCCGTCGTATTCCTCGAATGCCGCCGCCGCATCGTTTGATGATACGAGTAGCATGATGTTCATCAGGTCCTTTGCAAGATACGACTCACCGCTCTTTAAATCACCCGCTATCCCCTCCGTGTTGACCGCTTCCTGGGTAATCGGTATGGTCTTGTCCAAGCCGATGTTCTCCTCGACCGCGACGGCCGAGAGGAGTTTTGTGAGCGAGGCGAGCGGCCACCTCCCCCGGATGTTCTTGTAGTAGAGCGGCATATTGTCGTCCAGAGATTGCAAGAGCACTGCGTGGGCGGTGAGTTGCGGGTCGGGTACATCCCATTTCCGCGTCGGAAGCTTTGTCGGGAACGAGAGCGGCACGCTCTTCGTCGTGATCGTGCTTGTTGCCCGTGCTTGCGGTGCCGCACCACTCGGCTCTTGGGCATTTCCCCCCACTCTGGTAAGGAAGAGCGAAGCGATGAGCACGGCTGCGAAAAAGAGTGTTTGAAAACGGAACAGCATGGGATAGTGGTTGGTTTTAGTTGTTGGGTTTGAGCATTTCCTGCAGTTTTCCCCGGTGCATTTCGTACTGCGGCAGTTCTTCCTGTTTCGTTACGCCACAATGCTTCAGGAAATCAGTGCTTACCGAATAGACGGAGGAGTGTTTCCCCCGCTCCCGCTCGATGAGCCCTCGCACGTACGCATTGCGGAGGGCGAGTGCGGAGTTGACGCCGCGTATTTCGTCAAATGCCGTACGCGGTACGGGTCCGAGATATGCGGCAATGGTCATGACTTCCAATACTGCCGGCGTCAGTTCCGCCTTGAAATTTTCCCGCACCATGTTCTCGATGAGCGGCGCGGCATCCTTTTTCGTCACGAGTTCGCACGTTCCCTCGCTCCGCATGAGCGAGAGTCCCCGTGCATCGTCCGTGAGCGCACGCTCGTATTCGGCAAGCACCTCACGCAGCTGCTCGTCCTTCACGCCCATGAGGTGCGCGAGCTCCCGGTATGACACCGGTTCGCCGTATTGGAACAAGAGCGCTTCCAGCTTCGCGATTTCGTGCATGTCACTTTGAGTATACGGTGATTTCTCCGAAAATTCCATGTTGCGAAACGGCGATTTTCAGTTTCCGCATCAGGTGCAGGACGGCGAGAAAAAAGGCTACCCGCTCTTCCCGGGCGGCGCGCGCGTCGAGCGTGAACGTCCGTGCGGGGGCTTCCTTGAGTTGCGAGAGGATGCGTTCCATGACTGTTTCCAATGGGGCGTATTGCCGCTTCGGGTACGCCGTGTGCGGGACGGTAGGCGCGGGCGCGAATGCGGCGGCTCTCTTCGAGAGTTCCGCGGCGGTGATGGCGGGCAGAATGAAAAGGCGCGGCGTATTCATCATGAACTCCCGCGATGCCATAAGCGGTTCGTCGCTCCAATGCTGCACGATATCCTTCGCGCACTCATGGACGTACGCGAGCACTTTCAACTGTTCTTCGAGCGCGTGCAGGTCCTCCGCTTCCTCGTCGGTGAGCCGAAACTGCGGCAGGAGCGAGAGCGATTTCAAGAGGATAAGTTTCGACGCGATGTTCAAGAATTCCGCGTGTTCGGGGTCGGGGCGCTGGTGCTCCAGTTTCCCAATATATTCGAGAAATCCCGCCGTCACTTCCGCCAAACTCACGCGGTTGATTTCGAGCTCGCGCCGCTGTATGAGCTCCAGGAGTTTTTGCAACGGTCCTTCGTATTCGCGTGTCGTGACGGTATACATCACCCTTCGATGGTTTCAATGTCGGCGCCGAGCGTGCGGAGGCGACTCGCGAGGTCTTCATATCCCCGGTTGATGGAATACACGTTTCGCAGTATCGATTCGCCGTGCGCGGCGAGCATGCCGATCAGGATAATCGCCGCCGGGCGGAGCGCCGGAGGGCAGATGACCTCGGTCGCCTTAAGGGGCGTCGGACCGGTGACAATCACGCGGTGCGGGTCGGCAAGCACGATATTCGCGCCGAGTTTCGTGAGCTCGGTGTAATAGATGGCTCGATTTTCGAACACCCAGTCGTGGATGAGCGTCTGCCCCGCCGCTTGCGTGGCGATGGGGACGAAGAACGGCAAGTTGTCGATGTTGAGTCCCGGGAAGGGGCGCGCATAAATTTTCTCTTCGAGCGCTTTCAGCTTCGAGGGCAACGTCCTGATGTCAACGAGTTCGGTGAAACCGTTTTCGGAACGGTACGGCTTCCCCACCTTGTATTTCATGCCCATCTTTTCCAGTTTTAAGAGTTCCAGCTCCAGGAACTCAAGCGGCGCGCCTTTCACGGTGAACGCGGAGTTCGTCGTCGCGGCGATGGAGAGAAAGAGCATCGCTTCAATGGGGTCTTCGCTCAAGCTGAACGACACATTTTTCTCGATGTCCGGCTTCCCTTCTATCTCGAGCGTCGTCGTGCCAACGCCCCGTACGATGACGCCGAGTTTCTCGAGGAACCGGCAGAGATCCTGTACCTGGTAATTCGCCGACGCGAGCTTCACCGTGGTCGTGCCAGGGATGCCCGCTGCCGCCATGAGAACGTTCTCGGTTACCGTGTCGCCCGATTCGTAGAGCACGATGTGTGCCGGCTTCGGGGAGCCCAGTGCTATATCGTAGCTCGCTTCGCGGGTTTTGATTTTCACGCCCAATTTCTCGAGGGCGTAGAAGTGCGGCCGCACGGTGCGGCTGCCGAGTTTGCATCCTCCCGCCTGCGGGATGCTGAAATTTCGGAGCGCATGGACAAGGGGGCCGATGAGCATAATGATGCTCCGCGTTTGCATCGCGGCATCCCGATTGATGTGCTGGAGGTCCGGTTTGCCGGGTGCCCGCACAGTTACCTCGTGTTCCCCCGTCCACACGACGTCGGCCCCAATGCTCTGCAGCACTTCAATGATGCGGGATACCTCTTCGATTCTCGGCATGCGCTTCAGGACTGTTGTGCCGCGATTCAGGAGCGAGGCGCAGAGAAGCGCTACCGCCGAATTCTTCGCCGTATTGACCGTCACGCTTCCCGACAGTTTCTTGCCGCCCCGTATCCGGAAATTGAGCGCTTCTTTCATAACCTTCCTTTTCGTTTCTCGCTTTACGTTTTGCGCTTTCTTGTATTGTAACCCGTCCGTGATGAAAAGGAAAAACCCGCTGAAACATTGTGTTTCAGCGGGCGTGGCGGGCCGCTTATTCGATCCTCTGTGGCTTGTTCGCCACATCCGGGAAGAGGATGATTCCTCCGCCAAAGGTGAGAAATGCGGCGAAGAGAAATGCGCCGATGACCGCGATGCAGGCGGCGAGGAACGTGCTTGCGGTTTTCTTTACCGCCACCGTTCCGGCGCCGTCGGGGAAGTCGATGGTTACCCTCACGGTACTCACACTTTCAACGTGCCACACGCCGAGGGCGAGTGCGGAAATAGCGAACGTACCCGGTTTTTTCTGGATGTCCGCTACTCCGTCGCGGTGCAACGCGAATGGTGCCTTACTTTCGAATTTCGCCGCGGGCAGTGCTCCGGTTTCAGATGCTACCGTGAATTGCTCCCGTCCGCTCAGCGTGAATGCGGCAGTGCTTCGGTACGTGTCCGTCCGTGCCACCTGCTTGAAGAGCAGCACTCCCGCCGTGACGCTCACGATGATGATGGCGAACATCAGGAAAATCGCTCTTCGCCCGAGATTGTCTGTGGACCCCGGTACACATCCTTCAAGAGTCATATTTTCCCCCTCTCTCCCCGATACAGGAGATATGTCAAAGGACTAAAACCTTAGGTGGTGTAGCATACCTTTCCCCATGCAGCGTGTCAAGGGAACGGGTGCTCCGGAAAAGAAACGATGATGTCGTCTTTGATGCTCTCGAACGTTTTCGGACCGATGCCCTTCACGTTCACGATGTCTTGGACGCCCCGGAACGGGCCGTGCTCGTTCCGGTACTCCACGATCGCTTTCGCTTTCACTTCCCCGACGCCCGTGAGCGTCATGAGTTCGAATACTCCTGCCGTGTTGACGTTCACTTTCGTCTGTTTCGGAATACCCACGTCTCCGGTTTTTTCAGGTGGCTTTGACGAGGTTGGAATTACGCTTGGCGCGGAGAACTCGAAAAGGTGCGCGAGGCGCTCTGATCGCTCCGCGCGCGCGACAAGTGCGATAGTAAGCGCGACGATGGCTATGCCGATGATTCGCTTAGTACGCTCGTTCATGGCGGTGGGCGTTCATGCCTTGAGAATAAAAGCGGCAGAGGACTCCGAACAGCGCGCCGTAGTAGACCGAGATGCCGATGAAGCCGAGCGGCGGGTTGAAGCGGAGCGCGATGTGCGCCGATGTGTTGACGACGAAGATGATGAAAGCGGCGAGCGGTCCGACGACAAGCGCGATGAGTGCGGCAAGCGGCGCGAGAAACAATGCGGAAAACGCGAGGAAGAACCCGAGTACCGTGACGAGCGGGATAAAGTTCAAGACGAGCACGTTCCCGACGAGCGCGGTCAGCGAAAAGTTCTGGAACTGCACGATGAGGAGCGGCGCGGTCAGGAACTGCGCCGACACCGTCGCAACAAGCGTTTCTTTCCAATTCATGAATCCCGCGCCGCGCATGCGGAACAGCCTTTTCAGTACCGGCGCGCCGTAGACGATGCCGATGACCGCGAGGAACGACAGCTGGAATCCGATGTCGTACACCGGCACCTTGGGATTCGCGAGTGCGAACGATGCGGCGGTTGTGGCAAGCGCGTAGTGCGGAGCGTACGGCCGCCCCGTTTCGCGCGCGAGCCCCGCGATGAACGCCATGAGCGCCGCGCGCACCGCCGAAGCCGGGAACCCGATGAGCGCGATGAAACACGCGACGAGCACGAATGTTATCGCAAACGCCGCGCGCCGCGGCACGAAGTATATGCACGCGCCGAGCACGGCGATGACGATAATCGATATGTTGAACCCGGATACGGCGGTGATGTGCCGCATGCCGCTCAAGGAAAGGTTGTTGAGAAACTCTTTCGGAAAGTTCTCGTTCGTGCCGAGCGTGAGTCCCGAGACGAGTGCCGCCTGTGCCGGGTTCAGGAATCGGTCGTAGGCGTCTCGTATGCTATGCTTGAGTCCGATAAGGAGCGCAAGGATGCGGTTTCCCCCGCCCGACGATAGGAGCGTTATGTGCGGATTGCTCATCGTGCCTATCACGCGTTCCTTCGCCAGGTAATTTCCGTACGAGTCGTGCGCCGGCATTTTTACCGTTCCCGTGACGGCGAGCGCGTCACCGTATGCGATAACCGGTTCCGAACCGGTTTCCACCAGCAGTTTTCCGGAATCCGTTTTGAGGTAGAACGATTGCGAGTCGGCTTTCCGCACCGGGTCGTTTACGACGATTCCCTGCACCGCTTTTCCCGCCGTACCCTGCGCAACCGCGGCGCGGTAATGATAGTTGTCGAGTGCGTAGTAAAAACTTCCGGCGAAGAGCAGGCATGCAGCGCCGAGCGCGATGCGGAATCGTACGCTCGAAGCGAAGAGGACGGCGAAGAGCGCGGCTGCGGGAATGAGCGTTTCAAGCGCCGTGAGGCCGAGGCCGGCGAATACCACCCCGCTTAAAAACGAGAGCGTGCTGATGAACAAGATGAGATGCAGAGCCATGGAGCATTCACTCCGACCAGTTTGAGAACGCCGTTTTGATTTGCTCGACGCGCTCCGGTGCCAAGCGATTGAAAATGTCTTGCCAATTTTCCGCGATCCGTTCCTGCGCGATACCGAGTGCGACGCGCTCCGCGCACACTTCTTCCTGCATATATACCTCCACGACATCTTTCTCGCGGAACCCTATCTCCGCCGCGGGCTGCGGGAACAGATTGGCAATGTCGTTCGACCCGCCGATGGCAAGTGGTATCAAGTGGTCGACTTCAAACGTGCCGCGCGGTTGCGGATACGGAATGCCGTATTCCGCGAAGACCGCTTCGCGCAGTTTTTGGGGAACGTTCCGAACCGTTTGCGTGTACCCCGCTCTGCAGATGTGTTCGCGCGTCGCATCCGGAAATACCGCGCCGGGCGTACAGGCGGGGTCCGGCAAGGTTCCGCGGAGCATGCAATCAGTTGATTTTGTCCGTTCGCCGAGGAGCGCTTCTCTTTCTGCGCCGGCGAGCAACACGGCAAGTTCCCCCGCCGCGGCGCGCTCCGCGCGGTGCCCGCGATAGAAGAGATATCCGGAGGTGAAGAGTAGGAGCGCGAGAAACACCGCGAGTATGCGTCCCGGTGAGTTGATATTCATCCCGGTGGGCATGGCAGGAATCGGACCTGCGGCCTCTATCTTATCAGGATAGCGTTCTACCACTGAACTACATGCCCGTTTCTTATTTGAGCGTACTCCAAATTGTTTCGAAATTCAAAACTTTGTGCCGGAAAATCGTTTTTAAAAGTTATCCACTGTTTTCGTAAAACGCATTTGCTATAATGAAAGTAATAAATACAGATAGAACTCTTCCGCGTGATGCGCGGATAAGTTGCAAAGGTCGTTCGTATGTACATACAACAATAAAATGGCAGCAAAAAAGAAGACCGCACGCAAGACCGCGAAGAAGGCGCGCAAGTCGAGCAAGAAGAGGAGATAAGCGTGCGCGGTTCTCATACTACAAAGCCCCGCAAGAAATTGATTCGAGCGGGGCTTTGTGTATGATAAGGGTGAATAAGGGGGCCGTTAGCTCAGCTGGCAGAGCGCCACATTTGCAATGTGGAGGTCACCGGTCCGAATCCGGTACGGTCCACACTAGTGCGTCAGTTCCAGGGCGTCAAATGCTTTTCCGTCGAACCGAACCGTTTGCGGGTTTGCCTGTGGCGTATAGCCGAACGCCTTGTTGAGATTCGCGGTGAGGAATACGAAATTCATGACGACGAACGCGATGAGCGACGTGAAAAAGATCGCCGCGAGCGCGTAGAAGATAAGCTGCTGGCGCGTTGTGTGGTTATTGGTTTTCATAGTAGACGCGTCCGATGATGATGGCGTCGACCCCCTGGTCGGCGCGCGTTACGTGCACGCTGTCAAGTGTCGTGAGGTAGTGAAAGTTCTTGACCGCCTGAATGTACGTCTTGATATCCTGGAGCGTCGCGCCCGACACGTTGATGGAGAAATGTATCGCGCCAGGGCTCGTAGGCGTTGCCGGATCTTCTCCGCGGAATGAGAATCCAAACTTGAGATTGTTTCCTTCCGCGAATGCTTGGAATTCCTGCGAAAGATTTATGAGGTTGTCTTTCGTCGGCAGCACGTTCGAGAGCACGTTCAAGTCCGTTCGCGCGAACTGGTCGTACTGGGTGCGGAGCGTGATGAGGCGGTTGATGACAGAGGTTTGTTCGGTGAACTGTTGCTGCGCGGCGATCATCTGGTTTGCTGCGGCTGCCACCTGCGCGCGCAGGAACGCGAAGCCGGCTATGAGCGGCAGGAGCACCGCGGCGGTGATGCCCAGTTCTTTCGTGAGACGCTTCTGGAACAAATTCTTCGTTCCCTTGTCGCTTGCCATTTTGTATGATTATTATATCGTATTGGAATTGTTATGAAAAACCTCGTTATCGTCGAGTCGCCCACGAAGGCGAAAACCATACAGGCATTTCTCCCCGATTCATACGAGGTCGTTTCTTCGTACGGACACGTTCGCGACCTCCCGAAAGGAGACCTTGGCGTGAACGTGGATGAATGGTACGAGCCCCGCTACGTCATTCCGATGAAAGCGCGGAAGGGCGTTTCGGCGCTCAAGAAAGCGGCTGCGAAGGCCGGCGGTGTCATTCTCGCAACCGATGAGGACCGCGAAGGAGAGGCGATCGCATGGCATCTTGCGGAACTGTTGAATTTGCACGATATACGACGCATCGCGTTTCATGAAATCACCAAAAGCGCCATCCAGGACGCGCTGAAGCATCCGCGGGAAATCAATATGGCGCTCGTTGACGCCCAGCAGGCGCGCCGAGTGCTCGACCGCCTCGTGGGATACAAGCTCTCGCCGTTCCTGTGGAAGAAAGTCGCGCCGAAACTTTCCGCCGGACGAGTACAGTCCGCGGCGCTCCGGATGATCGTGGACCGGGAACGCGAGATACGCGCGTTCTACAAAGAAGCCTACTTCACCATTTCCGCCGATTTCGGAACGTTCGTCGCTTCGCTTGTACGAATCGGCAGCGACGACTTCCCCGTTCCCGGCATCAAGAACAAGCAGGAGGCCGAAGCGATCGTCCGCGATCTGGAACGGGCGACATATACCGTCGCGGAGACGGAAGAGAAAGAGATGAAGCGCAATCCCCTGCCGCCGTTCATCACGAGCACGCTGCAGCAGGAAGCGAGCCGGCGGTTGCATTTCTCTTCGCGGCAGACCATGCGCCTCGCGCAGACGCTCTATGAGCGAGGGCTTATCACGTATATGCGCACCGATTCAGTGAATTTGTCGCGCGAAGCGCTCGCCATGGCGCACGGCTGGATTGCGAAAGAGCTCGGTTCCGCGTATGTGCTCCCGACTCCGCGAGTGTTTTCGAAAAAATCGCGCCTCGCGCAGGAAGCGCATGAAGCGATACGCCCGACGTCGCTCGTTGTTACCCCGCCCGGTCTTGAGCGGCGCGAAGCGAAGCTCTACGAGCTCATCTGGGCGCGGTTCGTCGCGTCGCAGCTCCCTCCCGCGGTCTTTATGCAACGGCGGATTGATGTAGCAGCAGAGGAAACGCGCACGTATCTCCTGCGCGCATCGGGGAGAACACTCGTTTTCGACGGGTATCTCAGGGTGTGGAAACAGAAGTTCGAGGAACAAGCACTCCCCACGCTTGCGACGGGAGCTTCACTCACGCTCCGACATGTCGCGCTCGACGAACACGAGACGGAACCGCCGCCGCGGTACAACGAGGCGAGCTTGATCAAGGCGCTCGAGAACGCCGGCATCGGGCGGCCCTCCACATACGCCTCCATCATATCGGTCTTGGAACTCCGCAACTACGTCGAGAAAGACAACGGACGGCGATTTGTGCCTACTGAAATCGGAGAGCTGGTGACGCAGGTGCTCACCGAGCACTTCCCCGCCATTGTGGACATCGATTTCACTGCCCACATGGAGGAGGACCTGGACCACATCGCGGAGGGAACTTCCGATTGGCGGCGCGTCGTGGACGAGTTCTACAAACCGTTTTCTGAAAATTTGGAACGAAAATACGACGAAGTGCAGAAGCAAACCGTCGTAGGTGAGCCGCAGAAGACCGATGTCATCTGCGATAAGTGCGGCAAGCCGATGGTCGTAAAAACGAGCCGCTTCGGAAAGTTTCTCGCGTGCACCGGATTTCCCGAGTGCCGGAATACCAAGCCGTACATCGACGGGACGAACAGCTTCGGTCCGTGCCCGAAGTGCGGCGAAGGAATGGTTATTCGCCGGAGGACACGCAAGGGCAGGGTGTTTTACGGCTGCAGCCGGTATCCCGACTGCGATTACGCGTCATGGACCGTTCCTGGGGCGGAAAAGAAAAAGTCCACCGGATAGCGGTGGACTTGCAGAGCGGACGGAGGTTCATGCGGCTCTGTTTTTGCGGACGAACGTGTAAAAGGTATAGGCGTCCCGGTTCTTCGAGTCGGCGGGGAAATCTTCCTTGTTCGTTTCTTCCCATGCCCCAGTGTCGATCTCCGGTGCGTGGGCGTCCCCTTCGAATGAAGCGTGGATTCTCGTGAAGTAGATGACATCTGCGTATGGCATCGCTTCTTTAAAGAGTGTCTCTCCGCCGATGAAAACTACCTCCTTTGCGCCCGAGGACCACGCGAAGTCCAATGCCTCTTCGGGAGAGTGCACGACGACGCATCGCCGACTTTTAAATGATTCGTTCCTCGTCACGACGATGTTGACCCGTTTTTTCAGGTGCCCGATCTCCTCGTGGGTTTTTCTACCAACGATGACGAACCCCCTCTCTCTGGTGACGTTCACGAACTGCGCCATATCGCCGCGCTGTTTCCCTTCCCAGGGGAGTTTCCCCCCGAATCCGATCACATCCATCTCATCGGCCGCAAAGATGAGCGACACCGTCATGTCTTGATACATACCGCCACCTCCTGATTGGAAATCGTTTCTTTTCTTCTTTTAACACAAAAGCCCCTCGTGTACAAGAGGCTTTTGCATATGAGATACCGCAGGATCTGATACTTACATCATGCCGTCCATCCCACCGTGCATATGGCCTTCGTCTCCGCTTTCTTTCCTCGGTTTCTCGGAGACGACCGCTTCGGTAATGAGGAGCATCTCCGCCACGGAGACGGCGTTTTGCAGTGCCGAGCGGGTTACCTTGACCGGGTCAACGACGCCGTCTTGGTACAGGTTGCCGTAGTTGCCGGTTGCGGCGTTGAAGCCGTAGTCGCCGTTCGTTCCGTGTATGACTTTCTCAATGACTACCGAGCCCTCATACCCCGCGTTCTCCGCGATTTGCCGCAACGGAGCGTAAAGTCCTTGGAGAATAATTTTCGCTCCCGTGATTTTCGCGAGATTGTCCTTGTCCATGTTGGCGATGTGTCCTTTCAGCGCTTCTGCCGCACGGACGAGTGCGACGCCTCCGCCCGGCACAATACCTTCCTCAACCGCCGCTTTCGTCGCCGCGACGGCGTCCTCGATGCGGTGTTGCTTTTCCTTCTGCTCGACCTCGGTCGCCGCGCCGACGCGGATGACTGCGACGCCGCCCGCGAGCTTCCCGAGCCGTTCCTGCAGCTTCTCGCGGTCGAACTTCGAGTCGGTTTGTTCGAGCTGCGCCTTCAGCTGCGCGATGCGCTTGTCGATGTCCGCTTTCGTTCCCTTGCCGCCGACCACGACGGTATTGTCTTTTGTCGCGACGACGCGCCGTGCGCTGCCGAGTGATTCGATGTCAGCGTGTTCGAGCGTGCGGCCGACTTCTTCCGAGATGAAGTCGCCTCCGGTGACAACCGCGATATCCTGCAGCATCTCCTTGCGCCGGTCTCCGAAACCAGGCGCCTTTACCGCGAGTACATTGAAGGTTCCCCGCAGCTTGTTGACCACCAGGGTTGCGAGCGCCTCGCCGTCCACGTCTTCCGCGATGAGGAGCAATTCTTTCTTGCCCTTCGCGGCGACTTTCTCGAGAATTGGCAGGAGGTCGTTGATGCCGCTGATTTTCTTGTCGGTGATGAGAATGTACGGGTCCTCGAGCACCGCCTCCATCCGTTCCTGGTCGGTTATCATATACGCGGAAATATACCCGCGGTCGAATTGCATTCCCTCCACGACTTCGTGCTCGAGACCGAGCGTTTGCGACTCTTCCACCGTGACGACACCCTCCTGCCCCACTGTCGTAATCACTTCAGCGATGAGATCTCCGATTGCTTCGTCGCGCGCCGAAATCGTCGCGACCTGCGCGATCTCGTCTTTACCATTCACCTTTTTTGACGTCTTCTTCAGATGGCCGATGACGATATCCATCGCTTCCGTCATCCCCTGCCGGAGCGCGATGGGGTCGAGGCCGCTCGACACATTCTTCACGCCTTCGGCGATGAACGTCTGCGCCAAGACCGTTGCCGTTGTCGTGCCGTCGCCCGCCACGTCGTTCGTTTTCGAGGCGACTTCTTTCACGAGTGACGCGCCGATGTTCTGCACCTTATTCTCGAGTTCTATTTCCTTCGCGATCGTCACGCCATCGAGCGTGATGACGGGGGCGCCGAAGCTCTTTTCGAGCACGACGGCGCGTCCGCGCGGGCCCAGGGTTACCTTCACCGCGTTCGCGAGCATGTCTACCCCCTTCTTCAGTTCGGCCCGCGCCGCTTCATTGAACAATATTTCTTTTGCCATACGTTTATTTTTCCACTATTGCGATGATGTCGTCCTCGTCCGCGACCAGATATTTCTTCCCGTCCCGTTCGAATTCTTCCGGTCCGTACTTTTTGAAGAGCACGACGTCCCCGACCTTCACCGACAGGGGCATTCGCTTCCCCTCGTCATTCAGCTTGCCGGGACCCACCGCGATGACGGTTCCCTGCACCGGGCGGCTGTCACCCGCCGTATCGGGAATGACGATACCCGACTTTGTCTGCGTTTCTTTTTCCGCAGGCTCTATCACAACCTTGTTAGAAAGTGGTTTTAGCATATTGTTGATAAAATAGCACTTACGACCTTTGTGTGCTACTCTCGGAAGTAATAGTATTCGAGAAATCCCCATGGTGTCAAGGTTGCCGGACAATTGGATCGAGGAACTGCCGCGCGACGGGCTCACCGCGCGGGCATATGAGTTTGCGCGGCGGGCGCACGAGGGCGCGTTCCGGAAAACCGGCGAGCCGTATATCACGCACCCGCTTGCCGTCGCCCGCACTGTGCGCGGGTGGGGATTCGACGAGGTGACGGTTGCAGCAGCGCTTTTGCATGATGTGGTCGAAGATACGGAAGCATCGCTCGACGAGGTGCGCCGTGAGTTCGGCGACGACGTCGCAGGGCTTGTCGGCAACATGACCAAGCTGAATTCTGTCCGATACAAGAGCGACGAATCGGAATCGAAGCTTCGCCAGGCGGAGAATATCCGCAAGTTTATTGTTGCCATCAGCGAGGACCTGCGGGTGGTGTTCGTGAAGCTCGCCGACCGCCTGCACAATATGCGCACGCTTGCCGCGCTCCCGAAAGAGAAGCAGCTCCGCATTGCCGCCGAAACGAGCGAAATTTACGCCGCACTCGCCTATCGGCTGGGTATGCACGGGTTGAGCGGCGAACTTGAGGAGCTCGCCTTCCCCTACCTTCATCCCGAAGCGCATCAGTGGCTCCTTCGCACTGTTTCGGAAAAATACGGGGAACGCCTCGCGTACGCGAATCGCGTAAAGCCGCTCCTCATCCACGCTATCACGCCCGTCGTTTCCGGCGCCGTGGAGGTTGAGGCGCGCGCCAAGCAGTACGCCAGTTTGTATAAGAAGTTGCAGAAATATGACATGGACCTCTCGCGCATCTACGACCTCGTTGCGCTCCGCGTCATCGTCCCGACCGTCGCCGACTGCTACGCCGCGCTCGGCGCGCTGCATGCGCAGTGGCCTCCTCTTCCGGGGCGATTCAAGGATTACATCGCCTTGCCGAAACCGAACGGTTATCGGAGTTTGCACACGACGATTTTCTGCGAGGGAAACCGCATTATCGAAGTGCAGATTCGTACTGCCGATATGCACCGCGAGGCGGAACTTGGTACCGCTGCGTATTGGGTGTATCGCGAATCAAAGGGTTCGAAAGCATACGCGCGCGGCAAACCGGGTTCGTTGCCGCCGTCGAAGGCGCGGGAGGCGACGTCGTGGATACGGGAACTTCGGGAATGGAGCGCCCACTTTGACGACCCCGACGAATTTCTGCGGTTCGTGAAAACCGATTTTTTGAAGGACAGAATTTTCGTCATCACGCCGCAACGGGATGTCGTTGACTTGCCGCTCCATGCGACGCCGGTTGATTTCGCGTATCACATCCACACCGATATCGGAGACCAGTGCACGGGCGCCCGCGTGAACGGCAAACTCGTCCCGCTCGACCACGAGCTGGAATCGGGGGACATCGTCGAGGTGCTCATCCAGCGCGGCAAACTTCCCTCGTCGTCGTGGCTTTCGTTCGTCAAAACATCCATCGCCCGCTCGCACATCAAAGCGGCGCTGAAGCGGAAGGAGCAATCCCTGCTTCGTCGTCTTCGGTAAGCTTTTTTCGAAGTTCGTTCCACTCCTCTTCCGAGAAGAACGTGATGACAACCCTCCCCTTCTCCCCCGCTCGCTCCACGGAAACAGGCGCGCCCAGGTGCTGTTCTATCCGCCGTTCCCAGAACGGTTCTTTCGTCACATTCGCTTTCCCCGCGCTTCTCCCCCGCGGTACGGCGCGCGATACCGCGCCATTCGCGAGTCCTGCGATCAATTTTTGAAACAGTTGTTCCTGGAGATGCGGATTCGTTTCCTGGAGCAGCATCCTCCCCTGTGACTCGGTGAACCGCCCTGCTTCGAGCGCTTTCTGCATGTGCGATGGGAGTGTGAGGAGGCGCAGCGCGTTTGCGATGGCGCTTCTCGACTTTCCCACTTTCACCGCGATTTCCCGCTGGGTGAGCTGGAACTCGTCTTGGAGCCGCGCGTACCCCCGTGCCGCTTCGATGGGGTTCAAATCGCTCCGCTCGAGGTTCTCGATGAGGGCGAGGAGTAGCTTCTCCCCGTTCGCCGGTTCCCGCCGCACGATGGCGGGGACTCGTTTCAGTCCGATGAGCCGTGCCGCCCGCAGGCGCCGTTCTCCCGAAATGAGCTGGTACGAGACATCCGTGCCCCGTTCCGTCTCCGTCTCCATCCGCGAAACGATGAGCGGCTGGATGATGCCGAATTCGCGGATCGATTGCGCGAGTTCCTGCAGTTCGTTCTCTTTGTATTCCTTCCGCGGCTGGTACGGATTCGGTTTAATGTGGTCGGTTTCTATGTGGAAAATGGACTCGCCTCTTTGCTCTGCGTGATTACCCCCCCGAGGAATCGCTCGTTCGTTTCTTCCGGTGAGAGGCACCGAGTTTGGTTCTCGATGCTCGCGTTCCGGCTCCGCCGGAGACAAATCTTTTTCATGCGGTGCACCGACCTGCGGGGCTGTCGCGTGTTGGTCGGGCGTTTGCGAAGCATCTGATTTTTTATCTTTCTGAGGAATGAGCGCGGAAAGTCCATCTCCAAGTGACATATGGAAAGTATACCGCAAAAATTGGAATTCTTCACTGTATTCGGAATGGCAACGGCGTTGCCAACTAAAACAGGGAGCGCTGTGTCCGGAGCATCCGCTATGTTCCACGGGTCCTTTTGAATATTTTCAAAGAGCTCCCGGGTTGCAGATGGTGGGACCGGACATACACTTCCCCGTTTTAGTTATACCTCTGCCGTACGCGCAGAGGAGCTCGTCTCGGCTGCACATCGAACTCTCGGATTACGCACGTCGTACGCCGCACGGAAGCCGGAGAGGTATCGACGCGCCGAGCGAACTAGTTATATTGTAGGAGCGTTACGCGGTTCGTCAAAGGAGGAAGTGTGGATAACCTGTGCAATAAGTTCCTGCGCGAGCCGCTCGTAGCTCTGGGCGCCGGGGCTTTTGGGGTCGTAGAGCAGCACCGGGCGCTTGAAACGGGGCGCTTCGGCCAAGCTTGGCGACTTCGGAATGTAGTTCCGGAAGATGGGGTACGGAAATTTCTGCCTGATTTCCCCGGCGATGGCGCGGGAAAACTCGTTCGTGGCGTCGTACATAGTGATGAGCGCGCCCGCAACTTTCAGACCGTGACCGAGGTTATTCTGGATGAGCCCGATGGTTTGCAGAAGCTGTTGCAATCCTTCCACGCTGAACTGTTCGCACTGTAGCGGTACGATGATTTCATCCGCCGCCATGAGGCCGTTTACCGTAAGGATATTCAAGCTTGGTCCCATGTCGATGAGCACGTAGTCGTACTCGTCGCGGATTTTCTCGATGACGCTCCGCATGTATCCCTCCCGCTCTGGTACGTTCACAAGTTCGATGAGCGAACCGGACAAATCCGCCGATGCGGGGATGACGTGCAGATTGTGCAGTACGGTCGGCTGGATAGTTTCTTTCGGGTGCACGTGTCCGATGAGCGCTTCGTACACCGTCTTCCCCGCTTCGGGGACGACGCCGCTCCCGACGGTCGCGTTGAACTGCGGGTCGAAATCGATGAGGAGCGTTTTCTTGCCGAGGAGCGCGAGGTACGCCGCGAGGTTGATGGCGGTCGTCGTTTTCCCGACGCCCCCCTTCGCGTTGTATATCGTGATGACGCGGGACATTTACCCTATCGTAGCATATTTGGCGTTCTTGTATAAATCGGTTATTCCCTTTCTCTAAAAGTTATTGTGCATAGAATTATGATATTTGCGTTATGTGTAAGTTTGTGTTAGAGCATGACTATGGTGACCGAGGTCACTATAGAAAAATATAAGAACCTGTACGGATTGCCGGAATTAGAACACAAGGAACTTGTGCCGGGTAACCTTTTTAGTTTATACAAGAGAAAACATTATTTTGTAATCGTATCTGTCTATAACCTGAAGAGGGAAACCCTCTTGGTCCGCGACCTTAACAAGACCATTGGCTTGGAACTGCCAGGAGGCTGCATTAACAACGATGAAAGCATTGAGGAAGCCGTTAATCGGGTGACGCTCGACGAAATTGGACTTGATATTGACGAGCTCTCTCCGGTCGCGATTATCAAGAATATCTTTGAGTGTAACGGTAAAACCATCGTCCACCTGGGAATAGCTTTTATGGCACTCAGTCGTGGGACTATAAAATCCTCTCAAGAGAATCTTCAAGCATTCTTTGTGAGTGGCGTCTCTCCGAAACTCGCATACCAGAATAGTGACATCCTCTCACTGGTAGAGGAAAAATTACGCACAAAATCTCAGACCCCCCTTTTGGGGAAATCGATAGCGTGAAGAGCGAACGTTTCTCTTTTTCCTATTGGTTTCACAAACACGTCGTTAAGTGCGTCGGCGGCTCTTCTTCCCGAAAGATTAATCGCATGATATTCAACTTAATAGAAGGAAAACCCGAGACCATACTTGATGCGTCCTGTGGCGAAAGCACTCTCATAAACGATCTTTGTGAAAAGTATAAGCCGAATATTTGTGTCGGCAACGATATATCTTGGAAAACAATAACCCTTCTAGATAAGAACCCGGCGGTGTTTTTTACTAACCACAACGTGCTTAATCTACCCTACAAAATGGAGTTTGATTTGGTCATTTTTAAAAACACCCTCCATCATATAGGCAGAAAACATCAGAGAGAAGTTTTGCATAAGCTTGAGAAACTTACGAAACAATTAATTATCATTGACATCGATGACCCAAGGAACTCTACCCTAAGATCAAGAGCGTGGAACAGCTATTACGTCCATCTTCTTGGGGATCAAGGAGGTTCTTTTCTCGCCCTTGATGAGTTTAGAAAGATGATCGTTTCCGGAGGGAGTGCTGGTGATAAACGGGAGATTGGCGTCATATCTACCATTAAGGGCAAGTATTTTTATGCATCGATAGTTAAAAACCTCGCCTGCCAGAATATATAGAGAGGTGATATAATGCGAACTTGTATGGCGAAGCCGATAAAATTAACGAAAGAGGGGCTTGAAAGAGCGTTGAATAAACTGGAGCGCTTGGAGAGAAAATTCGGGGAACTTCTTGTGAAGAAGAAAGAAGCGCTCTATCAAGGAGAGGGTTGGCATGACAATGCGGAGTTCGATATGTTCAAGCAAGATCAGATGGCGCTTGAGGAGCAAATTGAGGATTTGAAAGAGGTGCTACGGAGCGCTGAAGTTGTAGAGACTGGCAACGTCAATGAAAGAGTGGGCATTGGGTCGACAGTGGTAATTTCCATGGCTGGGGAGGAGAAAGAATACACGCTTGTTGATCCCATGGAGGCGAGGCCATCGGAGGGCAAGATCTCGTATGCGTGCCCGCTCGGGGTCGTGCTTATGGGTGCCAAGCCGAATGAGAAGCGAGTGTATCGTCTGGGTCAGAGGGAAAAAGAGATTACTATACTTTCGGTTAAGCAACGTTTTCAGGCGGGGTAGTTGGAATAAGAGAGGGAGCGATTATTTTCGCCCCCTCGGGTTAATGACTTTCAAGCGCTGCGACTATTATGTCCGCGCATTGATTGGGAGAGAAACGCCCTGTATCGATAATGATAAATGGGATGCTTAGCTCAAGCGCGTCTTGATAGAACGCCCTTGCCAATTCCTGCTGTTTATCAATAAGGCGGATGTCGCCGGTCGATGCGCCACGATGTAGCAATCTTTCCATTTGCGTGTCGGGGTTGAGAGATAGGATAACTGTCAGATCGGGTTGGACGACGGCGGCGAAATCGCCTTTCGGTACTGGTACCCCCATGATGCGATGATAGGTATATGTCGTAAGCCAGTATCGGTCGGAGACAACTTTATTGCCACCCTGGAGCATCGTGGCGATTTCTTTCGAGGCCTCATAGATGCCATCGCGATAAAAGCGGTAGTGTTCTTCAGCTGACGCGACCTTATCGACCACGTCTCTTCTCTGAAGGTATGCCCTGGGAGGTGTTGCGTAGGCCATCGCCCCGAGGCGCTCCGCGAGAATGGTACATAGTGTTGTTTTGCCGCACCCGTCGGTGCCTTCAAGAACCACCAACATATTCGCCTCCTCTCATAATGTCCAGAATCTCAATCCTGGTTTGTTTCCCAGTGACTAATCCGCTTACCGTGTCGCCTTTGCGTTTACCAATGATAAGAGAAGCGAGGGGGGCATTGTAGGCAAGCATTCCCTTATCTGGGTCTGACTCTCCGAAACCGACAATTTCCCACACTGTTTCTCCTCCGTCTCTCATGAGTTTGACACGGACTCCGATAGCAACCCTGTCGAGAGTTGCTGGTGGCTCGACGAGCGTAGCTCTGTTTAACACCTGATGTGCATTTGTGAGAAGGCGGTCTACCCCTCGAATGTCAATCACAAGGGTTTCATAGGCTGCGTTGTCATGCCACTGATCTCCTCCGACGTCAGCAATGTGGGTGGTTTGCGATTGGAGGTCTTGAAGCTTTTTCTCCAACGTCTCAATCTCACTGTGCAGTTTCATGAGGCCACGCCTCGTAAAGTAGAATCTCCCGCTCATTGAATCTCCCTCCTGTTCTTGATTGTGAATGTACGGTAGGAATGCGCATTGCCCGGTTCCTATCTCGTACACCGTAGCACGACCATACCTTTATGCAAGAATCTTCATAATTTAGTACAGCGGGTTATGGTTCACATTATTTCAAGATGAAAAAAGCGGCAACGTTTGCGTGTTGCCGCTCTGACGTCACCGACAGCTACCAGCCGATGAGGAGGAGTCCCTGTTTGTAGTAGTTGGCGGCGGTGGACCATTTGCCGACTTCACTCCCGTTCACGGTCCGCTTGAAAACGGTGATGCGATAACCGTTGTCGAACAGTTGGTCCACGGTGTTCCGGGAAGGTGTGGTTTTGACGCGTCTCCACGATACTCCAAGCTGCGTCTTCTCGGTCGTTCCCGTCCCTTGGTTTTCAATGAATTTTGAAATGGAGTCGCTCACTGCGGTCGTTCCCGTCGCGTCAAGGAACCACACTGTGCAGACGATGAGTCCACCGACGAGCACGAAGAACAGAAACCCAACACCGGCCGTGCACTTCATCACAACCTCCCTATCAAAAATTCTGCCTTATTTATACCACAAAATATGTTTTCAATCAAGTTGCTTCTGGTGCTGTAATTATACACTTTGCGCGAACATTTTTTGAGCGGGGAAACAACCCCGAAAGCGGAAGCCGCCCCGCCGCCCTGCTCGCCGCTCAAGCGCAAACCCTGCTTCAATCAGTGTCGCTCCCTCTCGCGGAAATTGAAATTATGAAAAAACAGATTGACGCATGGGAAAACGAGTCAATTTCTTTGAGAGGAGAAGTTGCCCAAAATCTCAAGGCAAAAATGAAAGAGGCGCAGGAAAAACTAGACCGGCTTGTGTCCCTCTATTTGGACGGCGATATTGAACGCGACTTGTATTTAACAAAGAAAGACGCTCTCCTGCGCCAAAAAGCGAAGTTGGAGGAAAGTTTGGGAGATTTTGGGCAACAGGGAAAGAATCGGCTCGAACCCTTGCGG
>CAZAZV010000006.1:0-40737 GCA_964489845.1 uncultured Candidatus Saccharibacteria bacterium | reverse complement strand
GCAACCTGACGAGCGGCCCCGCGCTCGTTATACGCAGCAACGGCAATGTTGGTATTGGGACGGCAAGCCCAGGATACAAGCTAGATGTGGTCGGTGACATCCGAGCCCAGGGCGCCTGGTTGCGGACAACCGGTAATACCGGATGGTACAGCGACACATACGGCGGGGGCTGGTTTATGCAGGACGGTACCTGGATCAGGGCCTACAACAACAAGGCGGTGTATACTGGAGGCGTCATGCGGGCTGATGGCGGGTTTCAGGTTGGCGGGAGCACGATAATAAATTCAAATGGGAATGTTTCTGCGACTTGGGTGACTGCTGGCACTTTGACGATTAAGAGTACCGATACTCCGAGTGATCTTAGCAGCACATCTTGTGGTGATTTCGGGGTAATAATTTATGCGACCATAACAAATGGTATAGGGGCCCCATATGGTCACTTCTATGGCTGTAGAGAATATCAGAGCGGGGGAGATAAATCCGCGTGGGTACGGCTTGATTAGCTAGATCACTAAATGGGACCTATCATCCCCATGCGCCGAATCCTTCTTTTACCTCTACGCTATAGGTAAATTGGATTGTTAGATGGCATACGAGGTACGGAGCGGGACATAAGGCAATCGGGTATTTCAACATACCGACTGGTAGAACTAATCGGCAGGTGCCAGAGGCAGTTTCTTGACACACCTCCGCGTCGGGCCAAGCATCAGTACCGCGCACCAGTCAGAACTCGACCAGAATCTATGCGGGAAGCACGCAGTGCTATTACTTCACCAACTATTCCGAGAAAATGGGGTATCCCAGTTGCCCCAACCGAGGCGTTGTCTGCCCGCCGATCTTCCCTGCCTACGAAGAGGTGACGAGTACGTGCAGTAACGACCTTTTCGTCGGAATCTCCGCGGATGAACAAGGCAGTTTCGTAAATTATCATCCTTCCTGCATCACCGGCATCGCTCCGTGCCCAACGGGTTCGAGCGCCCCAACTCCCCCCACCCCTCCACCTGCTCCGGGTCCAACCCCGCGGTAACGCGCGGAATTCTCGGCTTCGCACTTTGACATCAAGCGCATTCTTTTGGTATGCTTTAACCTCTATGGCACGAGTGAAACAGAGCGCGTTTGCGAACTTCGTAAAAAACAACGGCGACATGTTTGCATTCGTCAAATCAGGCGATTTGGTGAAGGGTACCATCATCGACAAGAATCCCCGCGAAATCGTCGTTAATTTGGGCAAATTCGGCACCGGCATCGTGTACCGCGGAGAACTTTCGCACGCGCGGGAACTGGTCCATAACCTGAAGCTGGGAGACGAAATCCAGGCGAAAGTCGTGGAAGTCGACAACGACGACGGGTTTGTCGAACTCTCGCTCGCGGCGGCGCAGCGCGATGAAGCGTGGAGCCAGGTGGAAGAACTGTACGGCAAGGAAGAAACCCTCACCGTGAAGCCGCTCTCCGCGAACAAGGGAGGGTTGCTCGTTGAAATTAACGGTATCAAGGCGTTCCTGCCTGCGTCACAACTCTCGCCCGAACACTACCCGGATGTTCCGGACAACGACAAAACCAAGATTCAGGACAAGCTGAACGAACTCATTGGCATAGAGCTCACCGTGAAAATCATCGATTGCAATCCGCGGAGCGACAAATTGATTCTTTCCGAGCGGGCGGCGCAGGAGGTGAATTCCCAGGAACTCATCAAGAACTATACGGTCGGGCAAATCATTGACGGCGTCGTATCGGGCATCGCCGATTTCGGCGCGTTCGTCAAATTCGCCGATAATCCGGAGGTTGAGGGCATGATACACGTATCGGAGCTCTCGTACACACCGGTCGCAAATCCCAAAGGACTCATGAGCGTCGGCGATGCGCTGAAAACGAAAATTATCGACATCCGCAACGGTAGAATCTCCCTCTCGCTCAAGGCGCTCCAGGAAAATCCCTGGAAACATGTGACAGAGCGGTATGCCGAAGGCGATAACGTTAAAGGCAGGGTATTCGAATTGACGCCGTTCGGCGCGGTCATCCAGCTCGACGATGTCTACCAAGGGCACGTCCACGTGACCGATTTCGGAGGCGTTGAGGAGATGAAAAAGCACCTCGCGAAAGGCGAGGAGTACGCGTTCGTCGTAAAGAGTGTCAAGCCGGATGATGAACGGATTACGCTAACCCTAGCTTCCGCTTGATTTCATTTATAGACCCCGTATCAGGTACGGGGTGGCAACAGACCGAGCTTCCGCTTGACCGTTGCCAGTTTTAAGTCCGCCACCGCGCGGGCTTTTTCGTTTCCGGCAGCAAGGATTCGTTCGAGTTCTTTTTCCGCGATGTGCGCCCCCCTGAATGGCTCAAGTTTTTCGACGAGCAATTCCGCGAGCGCCGCTTTGAACGCTTTGTATCCCCCTCCCTCGAATGCGCGTTCAATATCCCCGACCGTCTTGCCGGAAAACGCGGCGTAGATGCGGATGAGGTTGCTCAATCCTTCCTTTTTCTTCTCATCGTAGCTCACCGCATCGCCAGAGTCCGTCACCGCCGCGCCGATCTTTTTCCGTATGGTTTCCGGCGAGTCGTCCAAGAACAAGCACCCTTTGGGAGACGACTTCGACATTTTTTTCTCCGGAGCATTAAGCGCCATGAGGCGCGGCACGTCGGTCATCGGCGCTTTCGGCTCCATAAAGGTTTTGCCGAACTTGTTGTTGAATTTCCGCGCGAGCATGCGCGCGAACTCCAGGTGCTGGAGCTGGTCCTCGCCCACCGGTACGACTGCGGCGTCGTAGAGGAGAACGTCTGCGGCCATGAGAATCGGGTACGTAAACAACCCCACATTGACGTTTTGCGGCGCGTGCGCGCTTTTGTCCTTGAACTGCGTCATGCGCGCCATGTCGCCGTAGGGCGTCAGGGTTGCAAGCACCCACGCGAGCTCGGTGTGCGCCGGAGCGGCGGACTGCTGGAACACGGTGGATTTGTCCGGATCCAGGCCGGCAGCGAGATAGTTCGATACGATGTCCGATATCTGATACGGTTTCTTCTTCGGGTCAAAATCCTCCGTCAGAGAGTGGTAGTCGGCGACGAAAAAGAAGCACTCGTAATCGCCCGAGTTCTGCAGCTCGACGAAATGCTTCAGCGCGCCGAGGTGGTTGCCGATGTGGAGGCGGCCTGAGGGCTTGATACCGGAGATGAGAACTGGTTTCATCGTCACACCTCAATTATAACAGGCAACACCATCGGGCGGCGGTGGGTTTTCTTGAAGAGGAACTCGCCGATCTGGTCGCGGATGAGGCCGCGCACGTAATCCATGTCAAGCGGCCCGTGCTGGGGGATGCGCCCGACGATACCCCGTATCTTGCGACGGACTTCATTCAGCAAGTCCTGGCTCTCGCGGAGATAGATAAATCCGCGCGAGATGATGTCCGGATTCTTCATCACTTTTCCGCTGTGCTTGCCGATGACGGTGATAATTACGATCATGCCGTCTTTCGCGAGTGCGCGCCGGTCGCGCAGCACTACTTCTCCGATGTCGCCGACGCCGAGGCCGTCGATAAACACGTACGAGGCCGGCACTTCTTTATCCGTCACCCGTACCGAATCTTTTCTCAATTCAACCACCTTACCGTTGTCCGCGAGCACGATGTGGTCGCGTTTCATGCCCAAGTCAACCGCGAGCTGGGCGTTCTGCCGTCTCATAAAGAAGAAGCCGTGAATGGGGATGAAGAACTGCGGGTGCACCATCTCCATCACCCTTTTCAGCTCTTCCTGCGGCGCATGACCGGACGAGTGCACGTCGAGCATCTTGTAGTCAAAAATCGTGGGACCCTGGCGGGCGATGTTGTCTTTCAGGTTCTGGACGCTGATTTCGTTCCCCGGCACGACCGATGACGAGAGGATGACGGTATCGGTTTCTTTCAGGTGGATGTGCCGGTGCTCGCCGTTTGCGATGCGCATCAAACCCGCATTCTTTTCTCCCTGCGCGCCGGTCGCGATGATCACCACCTTGTTATCGGGGTATTTCCTCACGTCTTCGACGGGGATGAGCGACTGCTCATTCACCTTCACGTGCCCGAGACGCTTCGCGATTTCGAAGTTGCTCTTCAGCGAGTAGCCGGCGAGCGCGATGACCTTGCCGAGCCGTTCCGCGATTTTCACGATTTCCGCGATGCGGTCGATGAGTGACGCGAAGCTCGAGACAATCACCCGTCCTTCCGCGTGCTTCAGGAGATTTTCTATTTCTTTCTCGACGATGCGTTCCGACACTGACCATCCGGGGACGCCGGCGTTCGTGCTGTCGAGCATCATGGTGTGAACGTTGCGCTTGCCGAGCGCTTCCCACATCTCGAGCCCCCGCGGTTTGCCGTCTTCGCCGTAATCAAACTTGAACTCGCCTGGGTGCAGGATGTTGCCAACCGGCGTCTCGAAGAGCATACCGACACCGTCGGGAATGTTGTGCGTCACACCGATGAACTCGGCCACGAAGTGAGGCGAGAGTTCCCGCCGCTCGCCCGCTTTCACGATCTGAAACACGGGAGTCGGCGCATTCGGGAAATCTTCCTGCCGCTTGCGGATAACCTCCTTCGTGAACTCCGTCGTGAAAATCGGCGGATTCCCGAGACGGTCGAGGAGATACGGAATCGCCCCGATGTGGTCGTAGTGCCCGTGCGTGATGATGAGCGCCTTGATATTTTCCTTCTTTTCCTCCAAATACGCCGTATTGGGAATGATGAAGTCAACGCCCGGCGTTTCCTCTTCCGGAAACTGAAGTCCCGCATCAATGACGACGATCTCGTCCTTGTACTCGAGGAGCATCATATTGCGACCGACCTCTTCGAGTCCCCCCAGCGGGATAAACCGCACCACTTCGCCTTTCGACTCTATTGCTCCGCCTTTCGGCTCCGCGACACTGCGTACCGCACGCGGACGGCGGGTAGGAACCCGCCTCTTCGCACCTCCGACGCTGCGGTCGGCGTACGTTTCCGTACTCTTCTTTTTTTGTTCTGTCATATATTTTTTGATTCTTATTTTGTGGCCCTTCGACTTTGCTCAGGGCAATGAATTTGCTGCCTCGCTTCGCTTCTCTCATTTGACGAACTCGTAATCTCACTACGTTCGAACGAGTTCTGTCAGGTGGGGATGGGGAGAGTTGAACTCCCACGACCTTGCGGTCACTAGCCCCTGAAGCTAGCGCGTCTGCCATTCCGCCACATCCCCGGTCAGCTTTTCAAGCTTCGTCGTTTCTTAGCGTGGGGTGCTCGACGCCGTGTTTAGCACCCGTACCTCCCTGACATACCACTGCGTCACGTGCTCGAATCGGTCCGCCGGGGAAACCAGCCACTCCGGCACACCGAACCCCTGTAGCGCCTCGTCGTGCACGTACACATACGGCACGGTGTAGAGGAAGGCCGCCGGCGAGTCGCTCCTCACCTGCACCACGGCTTTCGCGAAGAGTGCCGCGCGCTTCGTCGCATTGGGTTCCTCGCGGAGGTTAACGAGAAGCGTATCCAGTTTCTTGTCCGAAAGCATCGCAAGATTCAATCCCGGGTAAAAACGCTCCGATGAGTGCCAGAAGGGAAAGAGGTCTCCCACGTACGGGATTACATTGCCGAACAACACCGTCTCGTAATTCCGTTCCCGCACCACGCGGTTCATGAACGTTCCCTCGTCGAGCGGTGTCAGCTTCACCGAGCTCACTCCCGCTTGTTCCCACGCGCTCTTGACGAACTCCGCCGTCTTTTCCAAAAACCCGACGTTCGGATACGTGATTTCAATCGTGAGCGGACCGTTCTTCGCCACGTACTTGTGGAGCGTCGAGGAAGCACTCGCGAAGTCGGGCAAACTCGTTCCTGCCTCATACGGGTCCGGGCCGTCCACCGGCACGGCGCGCGATTCACCTTCGCTCAAGGTAGCAGGGAGAGGACCGAACACCGCTTTGACGAGCTCCGTTTTGTCGATGGCGTTTCGGAGCGCCGTGCGAATGGTTTGGTTCGCCAAAGCGGTATTCGCTTCTGGATTGAAGAATACCGCATAGTAACTTGCCGTCGGGATATAGTCAACCACGCCACGCATCGTACTCGTCGCCTCGGGCATATCCCACGTACCGAATCCATCGATTTGTCGCCCCTCGTATGCCTGCATCAGCCGTCCTTCGTCCTCGTAGAATTTCACCACAAAGTTTTTTATGAACGGCTTGTCGCCCGCATACGCATCGTTTCGCGTCAGGCGGAATTCGGTGATGAATCCGTCGCGCCGTTTCGTGAAGCCATCCACCTTGTACGGGCCGCTCGAAATCGGCTCAAGGTTGTAGTCGGAGAGCCGCACATTCGCCGGCGGAACATCCGCAAACACGTGCTGCGGTATTACCTCAAGATTCCGGAGCGTATCGGCGAAGAACACGTACGAGGCGGGGAGCGTGAAAGTCACCCGCAATTCACTCACCCGCGTGACCGTCACCCCTTCAAAATTCTTGTACCACGGTGACTGCGCGTCGGGGTTCTGAATCAAGCCGACCGTGAATACGACATCATCGCTCGTGAGCGGCACTCCGTCTCCCCATTTCAGACCTTCCTTGAGACGGACCGTATACGTGTTTCCCTGCACGTCTATCCCCTCCGCAAAGTCGCCGAGCTTCCCGTACACGAGCGCGGCGAGCGAGGTGTCGACGGGGTCCGCTGATATGACGGGGTTCACCGCCACCGGTTGTCCGACCATGCCTTCGGTGTACGTGCCGCCGGGCGCGGGAACTACCGTGCTGTGCTCGTTCACGAAGAGCGACGCTTTCGCCACGCCAGCGATGAAAAACACCGCGAGCGCGGCGACCGCCGCCACACGCTCTTTGCGCGAGAGAATCTTTACGAGCGATGGGATGATACGCATTGTTTAGTGCACGTGCACGAGACTCAACACCGCAAGCCCCGTGAAGAGTACGACAGCGACGATCGTCGCCCAGAACATAAATCTTCCGATGCCACGTTTCGTCTGATACGGCGTCCCCGTGCCTCCGCCGCCACCGAGCGCTCCCAATCCGCCGCCCCGTTCCTGCAGCAACACCAAAATAATCAATATGATGGAAACAATGACTTGTAAAATTGATATCATGGGTTCGTTTGACTATGCCTGAGCCGGCGACTCCGCCATCACTCTTTCCGTAATCGCCCGCTCGAGCGTCTTCAGGAGTTGCTTGTTCCCCGTGAGCGTCTCGATCGCCTTATCGAAACCGGCGCCGATTTTTTCTTCTCCGAACCGGTAGCTCGCTCCCGAGCGCGCGATGATACCATACTTGAGTCCCGCGTTCAGCACGTCGCCTTCATACGAAATACCCTTTCCATATATAATGTCAAACTCCGCGGTACGGAACGGTGGAGCAACCTTATTTTTCACCACTTTCACCACCACCCGGTTTCCGATAATTTCATCGCCCCGTTTGATCTGCGCTTTCCTCCGAATCTCCAAACGCACCGAGGCGTGAAACTTGAGCGCCTTGCCGCCGGGCGTCGTCTCCGGATTTCCGAACATCACGCCGATGTTCATCCTGATTTGATTGATGAACACGATGAGCGTGCCCGATTGCGACGCGGCGGCGGTGATTTTGCGGAGCGCCTGGCTCATCAAGCGCGCCTGAAGACCAATATGCTTGTCCCCCATTTCGCCTTCGAGCTCTTCGCGGGGCGTGAGCGCCGCGACCGAATCGACGATAACGAGCGAGATTACGCCCGACTTTACCATATCTTCCATGATATTCAACGCCTCCTCTCCGCTCATCGGCTGCGAGATCAAAATGTCCTTCACGTTCACACCGATGCGCCGCGCGTATTCGGGGTCGAGCGCATGCTCCGCATCGATGAATGCCACGCTCCCTCCCTTTTTCTGCGCTTCCGCCGCCAGGTGCAGCGCCAGCGTCGTTTTTCCCGACGATTCGGGGCCGTAAATCTCAATGACCCGCCCACGCGGCAATCCGCCGACGCCAAGTGCAATGTCGAGCGAGAACGAGCCGGACGGGATCGCCTCAACCTGCACCTTGTTCCAGCTTCCGAGGCGCATCACCGCCCCTTCGCCGAAGCGGCTCTGTAAAGCGCTCAAGAGTTCCTCGAGACGGTCTTCCTTCGATTCCTTCGCGCGCTCTTCATCCTTTGGGAGCTGTTTCATTGATCGTACTCGTGCTTGTGCTCGTACCTTCCTCCGCGGTGCGGAAAAATACATAGCGGGTTACCTCACCGGTCCTGCCCAGCATACCCCGCACCTCAAACACCACCGCGTTCATGCCTGGAGAGAGATTGAGCGTGTGCGTAAACGCCCCGTTTATATCAGGGTACACCGCAGAACCGTTGATTGTCAACGTCGCGTTGCCGCTCACGGTGCCCGCAACCCGCAGCGTCGACGTCGTCACCACCGTCGTTTCGCCGCCCAAATCCATGATGGACAGCGCCTTTGTGATATCGGCCGAGCGGTAGGAACTCACGAAGAAATACACCGCGATGCCGGCAAGGAGCAGCGCCGCAACTAGTGCCGACACGTGCACCCGTTTCAAGAGGAAGCGGTTCGGGGGGAGCTTGTCGCGCTCTCCCGATTTCTTGATGTCTTTCTTTTCTCTGAAATACATCTGCCACATTTCCTCGCCGTCGAAATCCAGCACTTTCCCGATGCGCACGATGTATCCATGCACGTACGGCGACGGCGGCAACTCGCCGTACCGTTCCTCGAGCATCAAAGACAAGAAGCGGTCGGAAATGCCCGTTTCTTTCGCCAGACGTTCCACTGAGTAGCCGCGCGCGCGGAGCGCGTCCCGCAATATATTCGTGAATGTCCCTATTTCCTCGTTCGCTACCATAGATAGACGCCTACAATATATCTCTCGGTTTCGAACCGTCCTGCGGTCCCACCACGCCCCGTTCCTCCATCATATCCAGGAGGCGTGCGGCGCGGGAATATCCTACGCGCAGGCGGCGCTGCAGAAGCGATGCCGACGCCTTCTTCGCCTCGCGCACCAATTCGACCGCCTGCTCATACAGTTCGTCATCCCTATCATCTTCCCCGAACGACGAAAAATCAACTTCCTCCCCGAGCGAGGCGTCGTCCCCGTTCTCGTCCAGCGCGAATTCGCCGTCTGCCGGGACCGCCGCATTGTTTTTCCGGATATACTCCGCCACTTTTCTCACCTCTTCTTCGGTCACGTACGCGCCTTGCACGCGCTCGCGCTTGTTGCTATCAGCCGGCGCATAGAGCATGTCACCGTTTCCCAAAAGTTTCTCCGCTCCCGCTGCGTCGAGTATCGTCCGCGAGTCGATCTGGCTCGCCACCTGGAGCGCGATGCGGGAGGTAATGTTTGCCTTAATCAAACCGGTAATCACTTCCACTGACGGGCGCTGCGTGGACACGACGAGGTGGATGCCTACCGCGCGAGACATTTGTGCCAAGCGTACGATGGCACCCTCCACTTCCCTCCCGTACGACGCCATCAAATCCGCAAGCTCATCTATCACGATTACAATGTACGGCATCTCGTCCCTGCCGTATTTCTTATGAAACGCCTCGATATCCCGCGCGCCGCGGGCGAGCAGTATGTCGTATCGCTTGTCCATTTCGCTCATCGCCCACTTCAGCGCCCCCACCGCTTTCTTGTTCTCGGTGATCACCGGCGAGACGAGGTGCGGGAGCCCTTCATATACGGAAAGTTCCACCCGCTTCGGGTCGACAAGAATCAATTTCAGCTCATCCGGTCCGTTCTTGTACAGGAGCGAGAGCACGATGCAGTGAATCGTGATGCTTTTCCCGCTCCCGGTTGCTCCCGCCACCAAAAGGTGCGGCATCTTTGCGATGTTGCCGAACACGCCCTCGCCGTTCACGCCGCGCCCGAGCGCGAACGTGAGCGCGGGAGCTTCGACAAAGCGCGACGCTACCATGAGGCTCCCGAGGTGCACGAGCGCCGCGGTTTTATTCGGCACCTCGATGCCGACGAGCGACTGGCCCGGTATCGGCGCCTCGATACGGACCGGGTGCGCGGCAAGCGCGAGTGCCAAGTCCTGGCCGAGCGCCGTGATGCGCGAGAGCCGAACGCCCTCAGCCGGTTTCAAGGTATAGCGGGTCACCGTCGGACCGATTTCTATCTCTCCCATCTCGACGGGAATGTCGAAGCTTTCGAGCGTTCTCCGGATGATATTCGCGTTCGCCTTCAGATCTCCCGTCATCGGTTTATTGATGGAAGATGTCAGCAATTTCGCCGGCGGGGCGTTGTACGTTCCCCGCTTGCGTTCGATATTCCCCGCCAATTTGCCATCGAACAGTTCTTCGGCGGCCGTCTCTTTCACCGTTACGTCGCGCTCTCCGCGTTCCCGTTCCTTTTCTTCCCGCTCTTTCTTCTCCAATTTCGGCGCTTCACTCCTCTCCTCCGTCTCTGCAATGCTGCTTATCACCACCGACTCCGTTTCCCGCGCCCGCCGCTTGCCTTCTCTCCGTTCATCGGCCCATCGCTTCACCGCCGTCATAATTCCCAACGGCCTGTTCACCGTCACTAATCCCGATATCACCATGAACGCACCCACAAGCACGATCGCCGCCGGCTTGCCGAACGGACCTTGCAACACACCAATCACCTCACCCACGTATCCCCCAAACCTTGATTGCGCCGGCGACACGATGTCGAGCAAACCGAGTACCGAGAGTACGAAAAACGCCGCGCCGACGAGTGTCGTCCCAACGAATACTCGTTCGCTCCCCGCGAACGCAATGGCAAGAACCAGTAAGGTAATCGGCAACGCATAGTATCCCCACCCAAAGAGCACCGAGAACTTTTCGTATATAAACCTGCCGACGGAACCCGCCTCGCCGACCGCCGACAAAATGAAAAGGAGCGCTGTGGCGACGCACAGCACGATCCATATATGCTTCCTGATCTCCGGGTGAAGTTTCGGCTCTTTTTTCTTTCCCTTCGCGGCCATTGTTATCTCATCATTAAATCTCAAACCGTCCTAAAATAAAAGCCCCGATCGTCCCAGCCTTAGTTGCAAAATTTTTCCCGAGCGCGCCCTCCCCATTACCTCCCGAGTCGCCGTTAATGAATCGTTCCGTAGTGCGGCGCTTCTTCCCGAACACCGGCCCGGTGCGCCGCGAGGCGCGCCATGACGTACATGAATGACGAGAGTCGGTTCATGAATGCCGGCAGATCCCCTTCGCAACAGCGAGGCTTTTCGATAATACACAAACTCACCAAGCTCCGCTCGGCGCGGCGCGCGACCGTCCGCGCCACATCGCACAGGGCGGAAAGTTCATTCCCACCTGGAACGACGAATGACTGCGGAAGCCGCACCTCCCCTTCGACTTGTTCGATGAGTGTCTCGAGTCGCTTCACATGCTCCGCCTTGATGTTTTTCTCCGCACCCGCAACCTGGGCTTGGGCTATAAACAACAAATGCTGGACCTCAAGGAGCATGTCGTGTATGTCTTGGAGTCCTTCCGCCCGCGCTCTTGCTCGGCAGAATCCCATCACCGAATCGAGTTCATCAATGTTTCCCAGGACCGTCGTCGTGGGAGAATCCTTCGGCACCCTCCCGCCACCGTTTTTCGTACTCGTATCTCCTCCATCCCCCTTCCTCGTGTAGTGCATATCTCTTAATCATATCCTCCTATCCGGCAACGACAAGTTCTGATTTCTCTTGACCGTGACATTGAAACATCGCGTAATAATTTAACTTGCTTATTTTTAAGCCATTTTCTGTCATGTTTGATTGAGGCTTAGCCTCACTCCTTACAAAAATGTTTCTACAGAAACATTTTTATCCGTTTTTCGGTACATTTTGTCACTGTAGAAACATTTTCTTCGTGTTTTTTACCAGTTGTGTCACTGGCGAAACATTTTGCTTTCATTTCTCGTGACTATTTTGTGGTATAGTGATCTTAATATTATGAGGAAGCTGATATTTGCCGACGGTGGTTTATACCACATTTACAACCGCGGCGTTGACAAGAGAGAGATATTTGAGAGCGATGTTGACCGGCTCCGGTTCCTTTATTCTATGTTCCTTTCCAACAACACGAGTCGGTCGTTCAATTTTGGCAGGAATTTTAAGGAGGCGATTCATTTGATTGAGGCGAAGCCTCATTCAATAGTTCCTATTGTGGAGATACTCGCCTTTGTTCTCATGCCGAATCATTTCCACTTCATTGTCCGGCAATCCACGGAAAACGGCATAAGTAGATTCATGCAGAAACTCGGAACCGCCTATACCTGTTACTTCAACAAAAAGTACGGCCGCGGCGGTGCTTTGTTCCAGGCACCCTTCAAGGTGGTTGAGGTCACGACGAACGAGCAGTTGTATCACCTTTTCTTTTATCTTCATGTGGCGAACCCCCTCGCGCTTTCCCGCAATCTTGAACCGGTTGGTTTTGTCCACGCGTACCGATGGAGTAGTTTGCCCGACTACCTCGGTCGGAGCAATTTCTCTCTCCTCACGGAACGAAGTGTGTTTCACGGACTTATCGGAGATAGGGACAAGATTGATGCCGAGCTTCGCGCCTGGCTCAGGGAACGCGACCGTTACCTCCCGCTCATTGAAGATATCGTCTTCGATACGGCAAAAAGTTGACACCGCATGACATCTGTCGCTATAATAGAAGCAAGGTAGGTCCGCTCGTTGAGGCGGACTTATTAGTAAACACATGGACCTGAAATCACTTGCAGTTGCAGTAGAACAAATTGCTGCGGATCGGGGGCTCGCTTCCGAGAGGGTTATAGAGATTATTGAATCGGCTCTTGCGAGCGCGTACAAGCGGGAGTATCGCAAGCGTTCCGAAATCGTCCGTGCGACATTCGATGCGGAGACTGGCGAGACGAAATTTTTCCTCGTGAAGAGCGTCGTCGACTCGTCGCAGGTGCGCATGGAAGCGATTGACGAAGAGGAGGATTCGAGTGCTCCGGCGGAGGGAGAACTTCCGCGCTTCAATCCCGACCGGCATATTCTACTCGAAGAAGCGCGCCAAACGAAACCGGGTGTCGAAGTGGGGGAGGACGTGCTGTTCCCGCTCGAGGACAAACAGGATTTCGGCCGCATCGCGGCGCAAACCGCGAAGCAGGTCATTCTGCAAAATATCCGCGATGCGGAACGTGAGTCGGTGCGCGCGGAGTTTGCCGATAAGGAATGGCAGATTGTGAGTGGCGTCATCCAGCAATACGAGCGGGGGCACGTGTACATTGATCTCGGTCGAGCGAGCGGCGTCATGTTTCAGAACGAATGTATTCCGGGCGAGCGCTATCAACCGGGAACGCGCATGCGATTTCTCGTCATTGCGGTTCAAGAAGAGGAACACCGCCGACCGGGCATTATCCTTTCACGTAGCCACCCCTTGTTCGTGGAGAAACTGTTCGAACTCGAAGTCCCTGAAATCAGCGAGAAGGCCGTGGAGATAAAAAAGATTGCGCGCGAGCCCGGTTCGCGCACGAAGGTGGCGGTGGTCTCGCACGAAGCGGGCATTGATGCCGTCGGCGCCATGGTCGGCCAGCGCGGCGCGCGCATCATGGCAGTCATCAACGAACTCGGTAACGAGAAGATAGACGTTATTGAGTGGAGCGACGACATTGCCACGTATATCGGAAACTCGCTCTCGCCGGCGAAGGTGTCGGCGGTGGAAATGTGGGAGCGGCGCGAAGCGCTCGTTCTCGTCCCCGAAGACCAGCTCTCCCTCGCCATCGGCCGTGGGGGACAGAACGTCCGTCTCGCGGCAAAGTTAACCGGTTGGAAGATCGACGTGCGTTCCGCGGCGCGACCCGAGGAATTGCAGGAGGGAGGGGTTGCGCATGCACCGGAGGAAGAGCCGAAAAAAGACGAAGTGGAGCCAACCGAAAACGCATCAATAGCATGAGCCAATTCGACCTCATCCCCATCGGAGACAAGATGCCGCAAGAGGTGAACGCAGTTATCGAAATACCCGCCGGCAGCCACAATAAATACGAATACGATGAACGCCTCGGCGTATTCAAGCTCGACCGCGTCTTGTATTCTCCGTTCCACTATCCGGCCGACTACGGGTTCATCCCGGAGACGCGCTCGACGGACGGAGACCATCTCGATACGCTCGTCCTCGGCGGTTATCCTGTTTTCCCCGGCTGCCTCATGCGGGTGCGGCCGCTCGGACTTTTCAAAATGGTCGACAGCGGTGATGAAGATTTCAAGATTCTCTCCGTGCAAGCGGATAATCCGCGCCTCGACACGATGGGGACACTGGAAGACCTCAAACGGTTCAATCCGCATTTTCTGAAAGAAGTAGCGCATTTCTTCGAGGTATACAAGAAACTGCAGGGGAAGGAAGTGCACGTGCTCGGCTGGGAAGGGCAGGAAGCCGCCTTTGCCGAAATCAGGAAAGCACACGAGACGTACCACGCTGAAGCGGGAGGCGCACATGGACAAACGGTTTGACCACGGCAAAGAATTTGAACTGTATGCGATGTGGGAGCGGGAAGGATACTTCTCGCCGGAAGGGTGCGTGAAACGGGGTGTGGCGCAAGCTGACGCGCCCGTTTTTTCGATGGTACTCCCGCCGCCGAACGTAACCGGCGAGCTCCATATGGGACACGCGGCGATGCTCGCGCTGGAAGACACGATTGTCCGTTATCACCGCATGCGAGGCGAGCGGGTGCTCTGGGTGCCCAGCACCGACCATGCCGCCATTGCGACGCAGTCGCGGGTAGAGAAGGATTTATATAAGGAAACGGGGGAAACGCGGCGCGATATCGGGCGCGATGAGTTTCTGAAACGCGTCGAGGCGTTCGCGGCCGCAAGCCACGATACGATTGTGAGGCAGATTCGCGCCATGGGTGCGTCGCTTGATTGGGGGCGCGAAGCGTTCACGCTCGACGACAAGCGGAGCGCCGCCGTCCGCACCGCGTTCAAGCGCATGTACGACGACGGCCTCGTGTATCGCGGACACCGCGTCGTGAACTGGGACGTCAAGGGACAAACAACGATCTCTGATGACGAAGTTGTTTATGAAGCGCGGAAGGCAAAGCTCTATACGTTCCGTTACGATGCGCAGCTCCCGATTTCCATCTCCACCACGCGCCCCGAAACGAAGTTCGGCGACGTCGCGGTTGCGGTGCATCCTTCTGACCCTCGATACCAGCAATTTGTCGGCAAAAAATTCGATGTCGATTTCTGCGGGACGCCGCTTTCCATCACCGTCATCACCGATACTTCCGTTGACCGAGAGTTCGGCACCGGCGCGCTCGGCGTCACGCCGGCACACAGCATGATTGATTGGGAAATTGCCGAACGCCACAAGCTGCCGTTCAAACAGGTTATCGACGAGCGGGGGAGTATGCTCGTGGAGAACCCGCTCGTGCACGGCAAGAGTGTCGCGGAAGCGCGCGATGTCACGGCGGAGGAACTCCGTCGCCGCGGACTCATGGAACGAGAGGAGGATGTTACGCAGAACGTCGCGACCGCGGAGCGCACCGGCGCCGTCATTGAACCGCTCCCGAAACTCCAGTGGTTCGTGGATGTGAACAAGAGCGTGAACGGGAAATCGCTCAAAGCCCGCATGCGCGAAGCGGTTGCGAGCGGGGCTGTGGCTATCGTTCCGGAACGATTCACGAATGTTTACTTCCAGTGGATAGACAATCTCCGCGACTGGTGCATCTCGCGACAGATCTGGTACGGACATCGGATACCGGTATGGTACAAGGACAACGAGACGTATGTCGGCATCGATGCGCCGCAGGGCGACGGATGGACGCAGGACCCCGACACGCTTGATACCTGGTTCTCGTCCGGACTCTGGACATTCAGCACGCTTGGCTGGCCCGAGACGACGAGTGACCTGAAAACGTATCATCCGACGAGCTTGCTCGAAACCGGGTACGACATTCTCTTTTTCTGGGTGGCGCGGATGATTCTCATGAGCACGTACCTGCTCCGCGACGTACCGTTCCGCACCGTCTATTTGCACGGCATGGTGCGCGATGCGAAAGGTAGGAAGATGAGCAAATCCTTGGGGAACGGCATCAATCCTCTGGATATGACAGCGAAATACGGCGCGGACGCGACGCGGCTCGCCTTCATCGTCGGCGTCGGACCGGGAAGCGACATGAATATGTCCGAAGACAAAATCCGCGCCTCCCGCAATTTCGGGACGAAGATTTGGAATGTCGGGAGATTTCTCGAGATGCGGAGACCGGAAGGATGGAAGGACGACGGGGCCGTGGTGACACTGCCCGTCAAAGCGGAGGTTACGAAGCATCTCGACAATTACGAACTGCACCTCGCCGCGGAGCGGGCATACGACGACTTCTGGAACGAATTCGCGAATAAAACACTGGAGGAATCCAAGCCGCTCCTCGAAACGAATCCGCACGAAACGTACGCTCGGTTGCTCGCCGCATTTCGAGCGTATCTCAAACTGCTCCACCCCTTCATGCCCTTCGTCACCGAAGCGGTGTGGCAGGAACTCCGACTCGGACGTGGTATGCTGATAGGAGAACGATGGTAGTGCTCACGTTCATCCTTGCCGTCCTCACCGCATTTATACCCGGCATCGTCTGGCTTTTTCTTTTTTTGAAGGCGGACCGTCACCCCGAACCGAGGTCGCTTCTTATCTACACCTTCGGTATCGGCATGGTAATGAGCATTCCTATCGTCGCCGTGGAAATGGGGAGTGAGTGGTTTACGTCCCATCTCACCTCCGACGTCTTTATATCAATTTTTTCGCTCGCGTTTATCGAAGAAGTGTTCAAGTGGGTCGCGGCATACATCGCCGTGAAACGCAACCCCGCGTTCGATGAACCCGTCGATTATATGGTGTACCTCGTAACGGCTGCGCTCGGACTCGCGACGGTCGAGAATTTCTTCGTGCTTTCGTACACGCTCGGCATGGGCGGCATAGGGGCTTTGGGAAACGTGCTCGATGTTTCTGTCCTCCGCTTCGTAGGAGCGACGTTCCTGCATGCGCTTTCGAGCGGCATTGTCGGTTACTACTGGGCAAAGGGGAAGCTCGCGAAGGGGTTTGTCATCGGGACGACGGCGCACGGCCTTTTCAATTACCTGGTACTCGTCTTCCAGTCGCAGAATTTACTCCTCATTCCCACGCTTTTCCTCGTCGGGGTGAGCTTCGTGGTGTTCAGGGAGTTCCGGAAACTGGCGCTGCGGTAGGGCTGCGCGGCTTGATTTCCCCCCTTTTTCTGCTATACTGGTTCTATTCATACATCAGCTGACAATGAGGGCTCCCTAATACGGGGGCTTTTTCATAGGGAAATTGTGTGGTCGGTCGGACTCGCGTTCCTTGCGGGACTTCTCGGCTTCGGAACGCTCGATGTCGCTTCGGCACACCACGTTCTCGCACCCTCCAGTGGGGGTCCCGTTTTCTACGAAACTTCCGCGGCGCTCGCCCCGCTCTCGATCGACGTGCTTTCGGGGAACGCTCCGAGTGTTGCCCAGGCAACGGCGAAGCCCGTCGTGATGGGGGCGATCGGCGCCGCGTTGGGTGCCGCACAACCGGCGAACACGGCAACGCCGATTGTCGCTCCGGCCGGCGGCGCGGAACTCCCCCCGGCGAAGCTTCCGAAGCTCGATAATTATTTTACAATGCCTGTCAACGGCTGGGACTGGGGAGTGCTTCACTACGACAATGCCGTCGACATCGCCGCTCCCTGCGGCACACCCATCCGTGCGGCCGCCGAAGGAATCGTCGAAGCCGAATCGGCAAGCGGCGCCTGGAACGACGGCTACGGCAATTACATTACCATCCACCATCCGAACGGGACCTACACGAGGTATGCCCACACGATGAAAAACTTCGTCGTCGTCGGCTCGTATGTTCTGCGGGGCGACGAGATCGCGCTCGTCGGCAACACGGGTCATGTGGACGGCCCGACGGGTTGTCATCTCCACTTCGAGGTGCACGGGGCGCAGAACCCGTTCGCGGCGCACTAATCAACTTTCCTCCGCTTCCCGTGAAACGTCTTGTGTATTTCCTTAAGCTTCCGGTTCGTGAGGTGGGTATAGACCTGTGTCGTTGAAACGTCGGCATGGCCGAGGAGCTCTTGCACGGAACGGAGGTCGGCGCCGTTTATGAGCAAATCTGTCGCGAAGAGGTGCCGGAGCGTGTGCGGATGGACGCTCCGCCGCGCGATGCCCGCCGTGCGTGCCGCGTGAGCGACGAGCCGCTCCACCGCCCGCGGCGTAATCCGCCCGATGACGCGCCCGCGCTTATCCAAGCTCACGAAGAGCGCTTCGTCGGCGTCGGTTCGGCGTGCAAGGTACTCGGAGAGCGCCTGTTGCGCATCGTCCGAAACGAAGACGACGCGGACTCTGCCTCCTTTTCCCCGTACGGAAAATTCTCCCCGAGACAAATCCGTAAATCGGTCGAGCGAGCACAGTTCGGAAACCCGGAGTCCCGTGGAAAACAAAAACTCGAGTATCGCTTTGTCCCGCAGGGCACGGAGCGGTGAACCGCCCGCTTCCCGAATCTGCCGGAGCGGGCTATCGAGTAACCGCTCGAGCTCCCGGTCATCTGGTATTTCTATATCGCTCCGTTCCGTCTTTGGGAGTTCTATCTTGTCCGGCGAAAGCGAGGGAATATCCCGTTTTACGAGATAGCGGAGCAGCGCGCGGAGCGCGATGACGTAGTAGTTTTGCGTCAGCTTCTTGAGATTCCGGCGCGCGAGCGCGATGCGGTAGCGGCGCACCAGTTCCTCGTCTATGGCTTTCGGGGACGTCGCGCCCGTTGTTTTCACGAAGTCGCGCAACCGCCGCGCGTAGGTCGTGCGCGTTTTCCCAGAACGATTCTTTTCTATCTCGAGGTAGTCGAGGAACTCATCGATACGCTTTTCAAGTGGTGTCATACGCTCCTGTCGTTCCCGATCCGATCGGGAACCTATGGATATGGATTCCCGCCTCTGCGGGAATGACATTTACTCTTTTTCCCGACACGCGAGACATCGCGTCGCGGAGGGATTCTGTTTCAGGAGTTCGAAGGGCAATGCTTTCCCGCACACCTCGCAAACACCATAGTGTCCCGATTGGAGACGGACGAGCGCCTCGTCAATGCGCATAAGGTGTTCCTTGAGCGCCTGGGAAACACCGAGGTAGTTCGCGTACTCTTCCGATTCGTCCGTTTCCTCGTCTCCGGAATCAACGTCGCTTCCGAAATCCAAGTTCCGCTCGTACCCCTTCAAAAGCCCGAGCACCTCTTCGCGTTTCTTCGTGAGTGCGGTTTTCAATGCATCAACCTGTTGTTCCGTAAGCTCCATACGGGTATTATATCACCGATGCGCATCCTTGCCATAGAAACGTCCTGCGACGAAACCGCGCTCTCCGTCGTGCGCTTCGATGGGGATACTCTTGCCATCGAAGCGGAGGAGGTTGCGTCCCAAATAGCACTCCACCGCCCCTACGGCGGCGTGGTGCCGAATATCGCCAAACGCGAACACGAGAAAAACCTGCCGATTCTCTTCGAGCGCATTTTCAACCCTCGGGGACGATACGACGACGTCGATGCGGTTGCGGTAACGGTGGGACCGGGGCTCGACCCGGCGCTCTGGATGGGGATTCAGTTCGCGGAACACGTGCATCGCGAGCTGTTTCCGCGCGCGAAGCTTGTCGGAGCGAACCACCTCGAGGGGCATCTGTACAGCTTCCTCCTTTCGGAGAAAGCCGCAAATCCAAAATCCAAATTTCAAATTTCAAATGAGGGAATCTTTCCGGCAATCCACCTCCTCGTTTCCGGCGGACACACCATGCTCGTGCTTATGAAGAATATGAAGGAACGCGCCGTGCTCGGCGAGACGCGAGACGATGCGGTGGGGGAGGCATTTGACAAGGTAGCGCGGCTTCTCGGTCTTCCGTACCCCGGCGGTCCGGAGATAGAGCGATTGGCGTATGAGAGCAGGAATGGCACGATGGTATTTCCCGAACCGATGGTGCATTCGGGCGATTACGATTTCAGTTATTCTGGACTCAAGACCGCGGTCTTGTATTACCTCCGCGAACACCCGGAGGCGGACAAGGCGACGGTCGCGCGTGCTTTCCAGGATGCCGCGTTCGCGCCGCTCGTATCAAAAGTGAGGCGCGCAGCGGAAGAGTACAACGTGCGGACCGTAATGCTCTCAGGCGGCGTCGCGGCAAATCGGGCGCTTCGGGAAAAATTGCGCGCGCTCGGTTACCCCTTCCTCGTCGCGCCCTTGAAATATAATACAGACAACGCGACGATGATTGCCGTCGCCGCGTTCATGAATCTGCAAACCGGTACAAGCTACGAACTCAACTCCCAACCAAACCTCAGCCTGTAGCCTTTGGCTTCAGGCCGTACCGGCCGTCGCAACTTTTACCTTCCTCCCTTTCTTCTTTGAGGTGAGGAGCGGCATCCGTACCGTGAGGATGCCGTTTTCGAATGTTGCTTTCGAGGAGTCGGGGTCGACTTCTTCGGGGAGCAGCACCATGCGCGAGAACGTGCCCCAGAAACATTCTTGATAGTAGTAGTCGCTGTCGGTGACGGAGTGCGAGCGTTCGCGCTTTCCTTTAATTTCCACCGTGTCGCGCTTGATGTTCACTTCGAGGTCCGCATCGGGGTCGATGCCGGCGATCGCGGACTCGATGATGATGTCGTCCCCGTCTCGGTAAACGTCAACCGTGAGCTGACCATCCGCCGCTTCCGCTTCTTTCTCGCTTCCTTCCGTCTCGTCTATTCCACGCTTCGCCTCGGAGAGCTCTTTCAGTACGTCTTTTCCTTTCCTCCTCAACATAGGGATATTATATCACATTAAGATTTATCCATATCTTGCCTTTACGGAGGTGCAATGGTAGGGTTTCGTCAGCTCATGATATATCCCATATGAGATATTACCACGATAGAAGGAGGCGTTATTATGGCCGCAAGAGAAGGGTGGGTGCCAGTCATCGGTTATAAGCCGTTCAGGAAGCGGAAACGGGATCGACAGTACCGGACTTTTCTTCGCTATCTCTTAAAACACGGAGTAGAAAAGAAAAAATTATTCCAGGACGCGCGAGCGAAATGGGTCAGGGGCTATGAGATGTGTTTCGACTTGCGAAACGGTATCCCGATTCTCACCGAGCGTGAACTTGTGAAGGGGGAACGCTCTGTGTTCAATCAGGCACTCGGTGAACTCTTCGCGTTCCTGCATGGGGCGCGAACCAAAGAAGAATTCGAATCGTTCGGCTGTTATTGGTGGTCACCGTGGTTGACAAAAGAGATGTGCGAACCGTGCGATCTCGAACTTGGTGATCTCGGTCCTGCAAGCTATGGACCGGCGTGGACGGCATTCCCGTCTCCTGACGGACCGTTCAACCAGATAGAGAACCTCATTGCGCAGCTCCGGCAGAAACCGTATCTTCGCACGCATTTGCTTGTCCCTTGGATACCATCGCTTATCGCGCGCGGCAATGACCGCGAAGCTAAGACGCCAGTCGTGCCTTGTCACGGGTTTCTGCATCTTTTCGCCGATGAGGAAACGAGGGAGTTGTCGGCGCTTCATCTCCATCGGAGTTGTGATGCGCCTGTCGGCCTTGCTGCAAATCTTATCCAGTATTCTCTTCTTCTCGCGATGCTTGCGCAGGTCACTGGTTACACCGCAACGGAGATTACATTCGTCATATCCGACGGGCATTACTATTACACCAGCGACCCCGAAAGAACGCAGGTTCCGGCCATCCATCGGATGCTTAGAACCAGACCGCAGCGTCTGCCAACCGTATCCCTCGACCCGAGCATCTCCGACATACTGGACTTCCGACAAAAACATTTCACGGTCTCAGATTACTACCCCCAAGATTCTCGGTATAGAATCTGGACCCCCTTGTAAGGAGGATGAGCGTTATGAAAGACATTTTCGGATCCGGCTCGGTAGTCGCACAGCGCGTGTATACCGACTACTCGAAGCTCAAAAAGGTAGTTGATGCATGCCGCATCATCGGCAAGAAAGTTGCAGCTACTGTAGGGACATGGGATCTTATCCATGAAGGTCATATGGCGTACCTCGAGATGGGGAAACGTCTTGCGGACGAGCATGATGTCGACAATGTTGTACTTGTTGTTGGGGTCGATAGTGATGGTCTCATCCACAAAACCAAGGGGCCGCATCGGCCTATTGTCGGACAGGATGAGCGGATAAGGGTTCTTTGTCATGTGCGCCACGTCAATCTCGTGAAGCTTATCGGTCCGAGGGAACCACTCTGGGAACTCGCGCGTAGTATCCGTCCCGACGTCTTCTTTGTCTCCGAACGAAACGGTCATTCCGATGAGGAGATCGCGAAACTTAAAGAGTTTTGCGGTCAAGTGGCGATGCTCCCCTCGCAATCCGAAACTTCAACGACGGCAAAAATACGACTCATTCACGTGAAGTTTGCCGAGCGATTTAAGAAAGAGTATGGGGAGTTCGCTCGTTCAATTAAAGAACGACTGGACTCGTTCGAGGCGTCTATCAACGAATTTGCAGGAGATTGACCATGGATAGCCTGGTTATTGCGTACGTGCCGTGCATCCACGCGGGCTACTTGGCGTTTTTCCGGAAACACGGCGGGAAGAAGATACGACTCGTCATCCTCGATGTCGCCAACCCCGAGCTTGATTACATCGGGCGAGAGCTTATGGCGCTTGAAGCACATGATGTGGTGCGTTCGATACGTCCTCTGCGACTTTTCAAAGACGTATCACTGGCGGATGAGCGCGCCCTCGCTGCACTCGGAAAATCGCCGACTCGAGTTGTAATGCCCAATGAGGGTGTATCGCATCGTCTTGCTGAAATGTATCTACGTCGATGTGATATTACTTTCGATTCGGTTTTTCTCCGCTGGGATGCTTCCCGGGTCGCCTCGCGTAATGATATCACCGCGGATCGGACAATCTCTTCAACTCTTGCCGCCAGCACGTTTATGCGGTCCGCGACGGAAGAGGCGGAGAAGAGCTCCGACTGGTGGCGGCACGTCGGTGCCATTGCGGTACGCAATGGTAAACGCATCGTTATCGCGCACAATCGCCATCTCCCCTCGGAACACGTACCGTACCTTCTTGGCGATCCGCGAGACGTCATCGCGCCGGGGAAGCACCCCGATCTCGCCACTACGCTTCACGCAGAAGCGGGGGTTGTCGCCGAAGCGGCGCGAGCGGTGCTTTCCGGATCCGATCTCTACGTCACGACGTTCCCGTGCCCGACGTGCGCACGAATCGTTGCGCACGCGGGCGTGAAACGTCTTTTCTATCGTGAAGGGTCAAGCGCGCTGGATGCGGTGGAAATCCTCAAACATTACGGCATCGAGATTATCCACGTACTTGATGTGTGAAAGTCCCCGAGCTTGCCGCAGCTCGGGGTTTTATTTTCTCTCCCTCATCCAATGGGAAATAGTACCGGCTTGTGGTTTGGTGTCGCTGAATTCTCTGGTTTTATAAGATGAAAGTGGAGATGCGTAACCGTCGCGCCCGTAAATTGGGGGGCACCGAATCGCATTGCGCAACCACCGCCTTCTATGTGAGCTGTGCGCATCGCTTCACATAAAAGCTGTAAGAGCTCACTCCACGCTTTATTCGATATCTCCGATAGATTTTCTATGTGTTTCCGGGATATAAGAAGCAGATGTGCGTCAGCGTGCTCATATTTCCACTGATTTTCAGTGAGAAGCCAATGGGTACCAGTTTTCAGAATCGACTTCCGATGGTATTTCCCTAAATTTTTCTCACAGAAGGGGCACTCACCAGCTTCGCGGATTTGTTCCATAACTGCCCGCTGTTCGTCATTTCTCGCATACTTGAGGTTGATGAATCGGTTGCCTCGCATGCCATTCTAGTTTTTACTACTTCTTCAGGGTCCTCTGAACTTTCCGAATCGCCATCCGGAGCTTCGGTTCCTTGTCCAAATCCGTGAATGCGTCAGTCGCTTCGATGAGCTTCGCCGACGTTGTTTTACCGAAGGCGCAGACCTCAACCTGCTTACCCATGCCCCAGCGCAAGTACTCGACGAGCGGGACGAAGTCGCCGTCGCCGGTAATAAGAATGATGACGTCGAGGAGCGGAGACATGCGAATCGCGTCCACCGCCATGCCGACGTCCCAGTCCGCTTTCTTCGCGCCCGAAGCGTATACCTGCAGGTCCTTCACGCGGAGCTCCATCCCCGCGGCTTGCAACGCGTCGAAGAACGACTGCTCGCCAGGAACTACGTCGCTTTTCACGACGTAGGCAACCGCACGGATGAGCGTGCGGTCTTTGACGACTTCCTGAATGAGTTTTTCGAAGCTCACCCGCGCGCCGTAGAGATGCTTCGCGGAGTGATAAATGTTTTGGACGTCGAAGAATACGCCGACGCGTTGTGAGGGGATCGCGATCATGAACGCCCTTCGAGGTAGTGCTTCAGGCGGCGCCGTTTCCCGATCATGAGGAGCAATCCTCGGCGCGAATGGCGGTCTTTCTGGTGCGTCTTCAGATGCTCGGCGAGCGCGTCAATGCGCTTATCGAGCAAGCTTACCTGTACTTCGACGGAACCGGTGTCGCGGTCATGCACGCGGCTTTCTTCGATAACTTTTTCTTTCTCGTCTTTTGACAAGGACATGGTTATACCATACTATAGCAGTACCTTCGTGTCAAAATACCATGCAGGATTTACACCGGAAGATTTTTGAAACGGACATCGCGGGTGTCAAGGTGACGCTTGAGGTTTCCGACCTCGTGAAACGGGCGAACGGCGCCGTACTCGGCACGTACGGGGATACCGTCGTCCTCGCGACCGCGGTGCAGAGCCCTGAGAAGTCCGAAAAGGACTTCTTCCCGCTCACCGTCGACTACGAAGAGCGGTTTTACGCCATCGGCAAGATTCTCGGAAGCCGCTACATGCGCCGGGAAGGCAGGCCGACGACCGAAGCGATCCTCTCGGGACGGCGCATCGACCGCACGATTCGTCCGCTCTTCGACCCGCACTTCCGCCATGAAGTGCATATCGTCGTGACCGTCCTCGCGTACGACGGCGAGCACGACCCGAATGTTATCGGACTCATCGCCGCCTCGACCGCGCTCGGCATCTCCGACATCCCCTGGAACGGTCCCGCCGGATGCATGCTTCGGACGCACGAGGACGAAACGGGATTCCGGCAGTATATACTCTTCGCCGGTCCGAGGGAACTGGTGAACACGATCGAGCTTGAGGGCAAGGAAGTCCCCGAAGAGCGTATCGTCGGATATTTCGAGGAAGCGCAGCGAGAAATCGACCGGCTTGTCGCGTTTCAAGAGGAAATCGTGAAACAAGTCGGGAAGGAGAAACGACCCATCGAGATTACCAAGCTTGATGACGAAGCGAAGCGGGTCATTGCGGATACGCTTCCTTATATGGATGACCCGGATGCCGCGGTGGAGCACCTTGTCACCGCTTTGAAAGAAAAAGAGAAGAGCCCCGACATGATCGACGCGGCACTCACCGCGTTCGAGGACGAAGCGGCATACTCGCTCGCCATGTCCGCCCTCAAGCTCGGGAAACGCTCCGACGGACGCGCATTCGACGAGGTTCGGCCGCTCTACGCCGAAGCGGGACTCCTTACGCGGACGCACGGCTCGGCGCTCTTCGCGCGCGGAGACACGCACGTCCTTGCGGTGACGACGCTCGCGCCGCTCTCCGACGCGCTCATGAACGAGAGCATCGAGTATATCGGCACTGAACGCTTCATGCTCCACTACAATTTCCCCAGTTTTTCCACAGGCGAAATCGGCAAATCCAGGAGCGTCGGCAGGCGCGAGATCGGCCACGGCCACCTGGCATGGGAAGCACTGCGGCCGCTCATCCCCTCCGCCCAGGATTTCCCCTATACCATACGCATCGTCGCCGAAACACTCTCGTCAAACGGTTCGTCTTCGATGGCGACCGCTTGCTCGAGCTCTCTTTCCCTGATGGATGCCGGAGTTCCGCTCCCCGAGCACGTTGCCGGCATTGCGATCGGATTCCTCGAGGATAAGGCGAGCGGAAAACGCATCATCCTCACCGACATTCAGGGAGCCGAGGACCACTACGGATTTATGGACCTGAAAGTGGCAGGGACCAAAAACGGTGTTACCGCCATCCAAATGGACACAAAAGTTCGGGGCATTGACGCGCAACTTTTCGCTGCGGCGCTCCCGCAAGCGCGCGCGGCACGCCTGACTATTCTCGAGGCGCTCCGGAATGTGCTCCCGGAGCCCCGCAAGGAACTTTCCCCGTACGCACCGATCATCATGACCACGATGGTTCCGAAAGAGCGCATCGGGGAAATCATCGGTCCTGGCGGGCGCACAATTAACCGCATCGGAGCAGAAGCAGGGAACGACACGCGCGTCGATATCGAAGAAGACGGCATGGTGTCCGTCTCCGGCAGCAATCGTCGGTCGGTCGAACAGGCGCTTCACACCGTACAAGCGATGGTCCGCGAGTACAACGTGGGAGACGTCATCGAAGGAACCGTGATAAAGCTCCTCGATTTCGGCGCCATCGTCGATTTGGGCGGCAACCAATCCGGTATGATTCACGTTTCGGAACTTTCCGACAAATACGTGGAACGCGTTTCTGATATACTAAAAGAAGGGGATCGTGTTCGCGCACGAGTGATAAAGGTCGACCGCGACAATGATAAAATAGGATTATCATTAAAGGACACATCAAGCAATGGAAGACCAGAAACTAAGTGACATTGGCGTACGGACCATGGAGTCCGACAAGCGTTCGATCTCAGAAGAAGGTGGCGGCGCTCCAAAGCCGTATATGCCGGTAGCGTCCGCTACGGAAGGAGCCGCACCGCAACCGCAGATGCCGACTCCCGAAATTCCCGAACCGGGCACGCCGGCTTCCGTTTCTCTGGGAGGAATCCCGAAGCCGCCGATCCCACCGTCGGATATGGGGCCGGTAGAAAAGAAGAATCCACTTCCGCTTCTCATCGGACTCATCGCGGTGCTTGTCATTGGCGCTGTCGCATACTTTTTCGTCATCCCCGCTTTCTCGGAGAAGAAAGCCGAGACGAACACCGTGACGGTGCCCGAAGCGACGACGTCGGCGCCAACCGCACCCAGCACTCCGTCAGTGGAGCCGTTGGTACCGCCGGTTGAAGTTCCGACGAGTTCCGCGCCGAGCGAAGGTACTACCACGAACGCGGTGGTCGCGACGACCACTGCGCCAACGGGAACCTCAACGACCGCATCTTCACACCTCTCTCTCTTCACGACGCCGGCGGATAGCACGCAGAGCGTCGTTGTGACCAGCGGCGGGACGCCGGGCGCGCTCTTGCAGCAACTGGCGCTCTCCGGAACCCAGGTACCGCTCTTCCGTGAAGTGATATTGACCGACGATTCGGGGAACTTTGTACCGTTCGCTACGATTGTATCACTCCTCGCTCCCGACGTTTTCACGAGCGACGTTGCCGCGCAGTTCCAGCCGGACGCCACGTACTATACGTATACGGACAGTAACGGAACGTGGTTCGGACTTGCGGCGCAACTCAAATCTGCCGCCGACCTTGCAGCTGCGAAAACCGCCGTGGCGCGGTTCGAGTCGCAACAGACCGATGTCATGAACTTCTTCTCGGGAAATATGACAAACCCGAGTACCTGGAAGGACGGCAGTGCCGGGAACTTCACCGGCAGATATGAAACATTCAGTGAGCCGAACGCCGCATTCAACTACGGCTGGTCGGGCAGGACGCTTCTCATCGGCACTTCGTACAACGCGTACAAAACAGCAGCGAATAGGTTGTAACGCATGGTGATTCCGATTTTATTCCTGTTTCAGGATAGTGCACTCCTCATTGCACGCCTTGCGCTCGCACTCGTTTTCACCGGTTCCTTCGAGCGGAGGCATACGGAGAGCGTCGTGCTCTTCTCGGTGCGGGCGCTTATCTCGCTCCCCATCGTACTCGGTGCCGGCGTGCAGGCAGCGGCGCTTGCCGTGTGCATATGGAGCGTCATCTCCCTTGTTTCCGGAATTATCCAGCGGGATGCCGGCGCGTGGCAACGGGCAGCTCTGCTCGTTGCGCTCTCAGCGGTGTTGCTTTCGACGGGGGGCGGAAGCATTGCTATACTGGGTGGATGGTAGAGTTTGTCACCGACGCCCTCGTCGTAGGCAAGCGAATCTCCGGTGAACGGGATTCGCTTGCTTTTTTGTTCACGGAGGCCTACGGCATCATACCGACGCTTGTCGCCGCCGGCACCGCCATCACTTCCAAGCTCACGCCGTACCTCAACACGCTTTCTTTTATTACCGCCCGCATCGTCGGGAAAAATCACTACCGCCTCGCCGGCGCTTTAGAGGCCTCTTCTTGTCATTCCTGGTTCGACCCGGAATCCGGGAAACCAAGTGACATTCTGGATTCCCGCTTCCGCGGGAATGACCAGGGCGATCTCCTGAAGGCGGCTTATTTAGTCAAAGCATTGCTTCCCCCATTTGTTCCCGAACCGGAGCTCTGGCGTCTGCTCCGTGACATCGTGGTCGGCACGAATGTCCCTTCATCAAATGTTCTGGTGCGCGCCCTGGAACTCATAGGATACGACCCGCGATTTGCACAGTGCAGCGTGTGCGGAGCGAAGGCGACGCGCTTTGCAGTTCAGGACGCGACGTTTTATTGTAATAGTCATGGCACGTCACGAGGAACGGATACATTCGATCTTGCCGGTTTTCACCAAGATTCTCGTTGGGCTTAGCGCGCTCACGCTGCTCCTTATCGCCGGAGCGGCATACGTCGTGCTGCGGAGTAATCCTGCACGCGATGTCGCGGTCGATTTCTCATATGACGCCGCCTACGTCGGCGCACCGTTCGATGTGGCGCTGACCGTCGAGAATAACACCGGACAACTGCTCGAGCATGCTTCGCTCCAGGTGCAGGGTACGGACAATCTTTCCGTCTTGAGCGGCGGCAGCGAATCAATCGGAGAAGTCGGAACGAATGAGCTCACGAAACGGACGGTTCGGGTCGTTGCCACCCCCTCCGCGGACAGTAACGCAACCTACGAACTCACCGCCTATCTTTCGTACAATATCGGAGCAGGCGACTTTCAACAGACATACACCCACGCGTTTACGTTCGATAAACCCGCCCTCGACGTCAGCGTCGTATCGCCGCAACAAGTAGTGAACGGCTCGGAATTCACCGTTACGCTCAACTACCGTAACGTTTCGGGGGCCGACATACCCGACGTGTCTGTGTCGCTCAAGAAACCGGCGGCATTCACCGTCACGAAGACGTCGGAACCGAACAATTCGTGGGATATCGGCGACATACGTGCGGAAGGAAGCGGGACATTCACCTTCAGTGGCTTCTGGTACGGCGCTCTTGCTGCCACCAATCCTCCGTCGCTCCTCGTCACCATCGTTTCGAATATCAACGGCGCGACGTATCCGCTCGTCGCGGAAGCGGTGCCGCTCGCCGTGAACACCTCGCCACTCTCGCTTTCCATCTCGTGCGACAAGGGAACTGTCGCGCGGGCGGGCGACACGCTCACATACACCGTGAGTTACAGCAACCAGAGCGGCGTCGCGCTTCGCGACGTGACGCTCACGGCGAACCTCGTCGGCGAAATGTTTTCGCTCGGCTCGCTCTCGTCGAACGGTTACGTGAACATCGGCCAAGGACAAATCACTTGGAACAAGAATGTCATTCCCACGTTCGCCCTGCTGCCTCCCGGCGCGCAAGGCGCTGTGACGGTAACGGTTCCACTCGATTCCGATTTTCCCATCGAGCGATTGAGCGACAAGAACTTCACGGCGGAACTCGACGCGCGCATCGCGTCTCCGACGGTTCCGTACTATGTTCATGCTGACGCGCTCTCCTCACTCTCGTCGTACACGGTAAACATCGCCGGCGAGGCGCACGTGTCGGCTGCGGCGTACTACCGCGACGCGCTCGCCGGCGTCGCGAATCAGGGCAACTTCCCGCCGACGGTGGGGGATGCGACGCAGTACACCATCCACTGGAAAATCAAAAATTATTCTACTGATTTACAGAACCTCGTCGTGCGCGCCGCGCTTCCCGATAACGTGACGTTCACGGGCACGAGCAAGGCAACCGACGGGACGGCACCGACATACGACGCGAGTTCGCATGATATGGTGTGGGATATTGGAAATCTCGCCGCGACGCGGGGGGTTCTCGACGCTCCGCCCGAGGCGGTATTCCAGATCTCGGCGACGCCGAGCACTTCGATGAAGGGGTCGTATGAACTCCTTGCGTATCAAACGCGGCTCTCCGCTACCGATGCATTCACCGGCGTGGCACTCGGCGACACCGCCGACGCGGTGACGACGCAACTTACGAGCGACACAACGGTGTCGCCCTCGGAGGGAATAGTTCAATAAACGCGCGCTTTACGCCGTTCCTTTTTCCGTTTATCCTTTTCCTTATATGACGCTCCTCGAAAACATTGCGGCGCTCGCCAAACGGCGCGGGTTCATCTATCCCGGGAGCGAGCTCTACGGGGGTCTCGGCGGCACGTGGGACTACGGCCCCTTGGGCGTCGAGTTGAAAAATAATATCAAGCGCGAGTTTTGGCGCTCAATGGTTCAGCTCCGCGATGACGTCGTCGGTATCGACGCCGCGATTTTCATGAATCCGAAGGTCTGGGAAGCGTCGGGGCATGTCGAGGCCTTCACCGACCCCTTAGTCGAGTGCACGAGGTGCCACCGGCGGTTCCGCGCGGACCAGGCCGGAATCGCCTGTCCGGAATGCGGAGGGGAACTCGGCGAACCGCGGCAATTCAACCTCCTCGTCGAAGCGGAACTCGGCGCCGTGGAGGATTCAAAACAAAAAGTGTTTCTGCGTGGCGAAATCACGCAGGGCGTCCATGTGAATTTCAGGAACGTGCTCGATTCCTCGCGCGTGAAGATACCCTTCGGCGTCGCACAAATCGGCAAGGCGTTCCGCAACGAAATTACGCCGGGACAGCTCACGTTCCGCTCGCGCGAATTCGAGCAGATGGAGCTCCAGTTCTACATCAAACCGGATAAGCAGGAATCGAAGCGGTGGTACGAATACTGGAAACAAGCGCGCATGGATTGGTACCTGTCTCTGGGGCTCGCGAAGAAACATCTCCGCCTCCGCCAGCACGAGGAGGACGAGCGCGCACATTACGCGCAGGACGCGTGGGACATCGAGTATCATTTCGACGGTGAGTGGAAAGAGTTCGAGGGAGTGCATCACCGCGGCGGTTGGGATTTGAAACGGCACGAGGAATACTCCGGCGTCGATTTGCACTATGCCGACCCCGAGACGGGCGAGAAGTACTTGCCGTGGGTTGTCGAGACCTCGGGCGGCGTCGACCGCGCTGCACTTTTTTTCCTCGCTGATGCGTATCTCGAAGAGGAGGAGCGCGTCGTCCTGAAACTCCACCCGAAGCTCGCGCCCTACAAAGTCGCCGTGTTCCCGCTCCTTGCGAACAAGCCGGAGCTCGTGAAAAAGGCGCGCGACTTGTACGACACGCTGAAGCTCCGCTTCATGACCGCCTGGGACGACCGCGGCAATATCGGCAAACGCTATCGCGCCCAAGACGAAGCGGGAACGCCGTTCGCCGTGACCGTCGATTTCGATTCACTCGAGCGGGACGACGTGACGGTGCGGGACCGGGACAGCATGAAACAGGAGCGAGTTGCGATAGGGGAGTTGGTATCGTATCTTGAAGAAAAATTGCAATGAACAACTTCGAAACATACAAACTCGATAACGGCGTCGAGGTGCTGCTGGTGCCGATGCCGGAGAGCCTCGCGACGACCGTGATGGCGACCGTCAAAGTCGGTTCCAAATACGAACACAAGGACATCTCGGGACTCTCGCACTTTCTCGAACATATGGCGTTCAAGGGGACGACGAAGCGGCCGCAACCGAGCGACATCGCCATCGAGCTCGACGGCCTCGGCGCGCAGTACAACGCGTTCACCGGTCAGGAATCAACCGCGTACTACGCGAAGGCGCGCAACCAGTCGGTCGGCAAACTCGTCGAAATCGTCTCCGATCTGTACCTGCATCCTACGTTCCCCGAAGCGGAACTCGAGAAGGAACGCGGCGTCATCATCGAAGAAATCAATATGTACGAGGACATGCCGATGTACAAAGTCGCCGATTTGTTCCTCAAGGTGCTCTACGGAGACCAGCCGGCGGGATGGAGCGTCGCCGGCCGAAAGGAAGTCATCCAGGGCATTAAGCGCGACGAATTCATCACGTTCCGCACGAAGCACTACACGTCCGAGAACACCATCGTCGCCCTCGCGGGCGGCTACGACCCGAATACGATTCGCGACGAGATTTTCCGGGCATTCGGCTCGGTCCCGCGCGCCGCGGAGACGGCGCTCCCGCCCGTCGTGGAGCACCAAGAGATTCCGCAGATTCTCCTTGAGGAAAAGGACTCCGACCAGACACACCTCGTCGTCGGTTTCCGCGCCTTCGACGTACACGACGAACGGAAATACGCACTGATGGTGCTTTCCGATGTTCTGGGCGGCGGTATGAGCTCGCGCCTCTTCCGCAAGCTGCGTGACGAAATGGGTGTCGCGTACTATGTGCACACCGATGCGGACCTCACCGCGAACAGCGGCGTCGTTTCCGCGCGGGCGGGCGTAAGCACCGGGCGCGTCGAGGAAACCACCCGGGCAATTCTCTCCGAATTCAAACGCTTGACGGAAGAACTCATTCCCGACGACGAACTCAGGAAAGCGAAGGAGAGCATCATCGGCAACCTGTTCCTTTCGCTCGAGACCTCCGACAATCTGGCCGGTTTCTACACCAGCCAGCGCGTCGACGGACTCAACCTCCACACCCCCGAGCACATTTCCGCCTCCCTCGAGCGTGTCACCGCCGACGATGTACAGCGCGTCGCACGGGACCTTTTTGTGAACCGAGCGCTCAATTTCGCCGCCATCGGCCCTTTCAAGGAGAGGGACTTCGGTGATATAGTGAGGATATAGATGCAGAACGGCAAGCAGGTTACCAAGTTTGAAGTCAGCTGGACCACGCTGTGGCAGCTTCTTTTGTTCATCGCGCTCGCGATTGTTTTCTTCCAGGCAGCCGGCGTGTGGGCGGCGCTCCTCGGCGCCATCGTCATCTCGCTCGGCATCGACCCGGTTGTCGGGTTTCTGGAACGAAAGGGTGTGCATCGCTTCCTCGGGACGCTCATGGTTTTCATCGTCGGCATCGGCATTATCGTCACCGCCGTGTACTTCCTCGTCCCCACGCTCGTCACTCAAGTCGGGGCGTTCATCTCGCAATTCAACGACGTCATTTCGAAATTTTTCGGCATCAGCATCCCGCACTCCGCTATTAAGACGCTGAGTGAGAATGTCAGTCAGATACTCCAGTCCATCACCTCGGGCGGCGTGAGCGGTGTCGGCGGGACCATTTCCAAGTTTCTCCAGAACGTTTTGTATGTCGCCGCCGCGTTCGTCATCGGCTTCTACCTCTCCGTCGAGAAAGACGGTCCGGAACGGCTGATGCGCGCCATCCTGCCGGATACGTACGAAGGAGCAGTGCTTACCGTCTTCGGCAGATTTGCCCGGAAAATACGCCGCTGGCTTGCCACGCAAATCGGACTGAGCTTGTTTATCGGCACGATGGTCGCCCTCGGTATGTGGATCCTGCACGTTCCGTACGCGCTCACGCTCGGTCTTCTCGCCGCACTCTTCGAACTCTTGCCGGTCATCGGACCTCTGCTCTCCGGGACAGTCGCGTTCTTTATCGCCGTATCGCAATCGCCGCTCCTCGGTCTCTATGTGGTTATTTTCTTTGTCGTGCTCCAAGAGCTTGAAGCGCACGTTGTCATCCCGCTTGTGATGGGGAGAACGATGCGCGTGCACCCGGTGATGGTACTTATCTCGCTCCTCGCCGGCGCGAAGGTTGCCGGCACGGCCGGCGTGCTCCTTGCCGTTCCCCTCGCGCTCATCGCGCAGGAAACATTCAACTATTTCTCAGAGCAAAAAACCGCGCGGAAACAATTTTCTTCCACACCTGATTCCTGACGGCTTTCGTGATACCGCTTACCGACGCGCACGCGCATCCTCATTTCTCTGATTACGACGCTGACCGGGGCGCCATGCTCGCACGGGCGCGCGAAGCCGGGGTGACGCGCATTGTTGCCGTCGGGACGACCGCAGAGGATTCACGGAAAGCCGTCGCGCTCGCGGAACGATATCCCGACCTCATCCGCGCGACGGTCGGCGTGCACCCTACAGAAACTCAAAATCCCAATCAGAGTATTTCCCTGGACACCGAGCGTTCGCTCTCTCCAGTCTCGCTACGCGAGATCCCGCGAAGCGGGACGGAGAGCGCCACTCTGCGCTCTCGGCGCGCTGGCCCCACTACGGCGGGGACCGAGCCCAGCGTGCCTGCGAGAGCTGCCGGAAAACACTCTGATTGGGATTTTATTTGTGAGCTTGCTTTTCATCCCCTCGTCATTGCCATCGGCGAATGCGGTCTGGACTATTTCCATCTTAAAACCGGAATTGAAGGCGCGCGAAGTGAGGAAGCCGGACTTCCAAATTTCTCCGCAGGAAGTCCGACTTCCGGTGATTCGACTTCCGCAAAAGCGTTGCAGCGCGAGCTGTTTTTGAAACACATCACCCTTGCCCATGAAGTCGGCAAACCCCTCATGATTCACTGTCGCCCGAGTAAGCACTCGCTTGATGCATATGAAGGTATTTACGAAGTTTTTTCTCACGAGAAACATCTGCCGCCGTTCATTATGCATTTCTTCGCGGGCGACGCGGCGCTCGCGAAGCGGTTTCTTGAACTCGGTGGCTACTTCACATTCGGCGGCGTGCTCACGATTACGCACGACTACGACGATGTTGTCCGCTCCATCCCGCTCGAGCGCATCATGACCGAGACGGATGCGCCGTTTGTCACGCCGCTGCAAGCGCGCTCCGAGAGCCGCCGCAACGAACCGGCGTTTGTGAGATACGTACTGGAGCGCCTTGCGGAACTGAAAGGAATGGGCGCGGATGCATGCGCTCGGCAGGTACTGGAAACTACCCGCTCCGTATTCGACTGGAGCGAGTGAAAACGGGTTCACTCATTGCTTTACGTTCCGCGCGTTACGTTTTACGCTTATCTCTATGCTCGGTAGAATCACGCCGATTATCCAGAGGATAAGAAATGTGCAGGATATGATATATTCACGATATACAAAGTCGGGAAGCCATACTATTACCCGAGCGGTAACGCTATCGGTGTAGCTCTACTGGGTATGAACTATCCGCACCGGGAGATTGAGCATAAATGGCAGAAAGCGTGGCAAGAGAGTGGCGTCTACGAGCCGGACCTGGACGCGCCGAAGCGCAAATTCTATAACCTGATGATGTTCCCGTACCCCTCCGCGGAGGGGCTCCATGTCGGGAATGTATATGCCTTCACCGGCTCCGACATCTATGGCCGGTATATGCGGATGAAAGGGTACGACGTCTTCGAACCCATCGGCCTTGACGGTTTCGGCATCCATTCCGAAAACTATGCGCTCAAGACGGGCGTGCACCCCCTGGAGCAGGCGCAGCGCTCGGAAGCGCGCTTCTATGAACAGCTCCGCGCGACGGGGAATGGTTTCGCGTGGAAGGAACACCTCGAGACATATGCTCCCGAATACTATCACTGGACGCAGTGGCTTTTCGTGCAAATGTGGAAGCACAGGCTCGCATACCGCAAGAAGCAGGCGGTCAACTGGTGTCCGAAAGACAAGACGGTTCTCGCCGACGAGCAGGTGGTCGCCGGGAAGTGCGAGCGATGCGGTACTGTCGTCGAAGAGAAAGAATTGGAACAGTGGTTTTTCAAAATCACCGACTACGCAGACCGATTGCTTAAGAACCTCGATACCATCGATTGGTCGGAGAAGGTAAAAGTCGCGCAGCGGAACTGGATTGGGAAGAGCGAGGGCGCGCTCCTTGAATTCCCGCTCAAGGATTCCGCATCGCGCATCGAGGTCTTCACGACGCGCCCCGACACCGTCCTCGGTGCCACATACGTGGTGCTCGCGCCGGAACACAAGCTCATCGAGGAACTCATGAGTCGCGTCTCGAACGCGGAGGAGGTCAGAGAGTACGCGGAGCAAGCGAAACGCAAGACGGAGCAGGAACGGAATGCGGAAGGCAGGGTGAAAACGGGTGTTGAGCTCAGGGGCGTCACTGCCGTGCACCCCGTGACCGGGCGCGAACTTCCCGTCTGGGTCGCCGACTATGTCCTCTCGGGCTACGGTACCGGCGCGATCATGGCCGTGCCGTCAGACGACGAGCGGGATAAACAATTCGCCGAAGCCTTCGGGCTCCCCATTGTCGATACACAGCGTATCGATAAAGGCGAAGCGGTGAAGCGGATGGGCGGCGAGCATCATATTCACTATCACCTCCGCGACTGGCTCATCTCGCGCCAGCGCTATTGGGGTCCGCCGATTCCGATGCTCTACTGCGCCCCGTGCGCCGCGGCGGGGAAGGGGGAGCAGAAGGAAATGCCCGGGTGGTACGCTGTGCCGGAGGAGGACCTGCCGGTTCTCTTGCCGCGCGTCATGGATTTCCACCCCGAAGGAAAGGGCGAGTCGCCGCTCGCGTCGGTTCGGGAATTCTATGAGGTGAAGTGTCCCGCATGCGGCGCGCTCGCGCACCGCGAGACCGATGTTTCCGACACATTCCTCGACTCCGCGTGGTACTATCTCCGCTACGTCGACCCCGCGAATACCGCCGAGCCCTTCAGTGCGAAGCGAATGAGGGCGTGGCTTCCGGTAGATATGTATATCGGCGGCGCGGAACACGCGGTGCTGCATCTCCTCTATGTCCGCTTCGTCACTATGGCGCTCCACGACTGGGAGTTCCTCGGATTTGAGGAACCCTTCACAAAGTTCCGCGCGCACGGCCTCATTATCAAGGAGGGCGCGAAGATGAGTAAGTCGAGGGGGAACGTCATTAACCCCGACGAATACATTGAAGCGTATGGCGCGGATGCGCTGCGTATGTACCTGATGTTTCTCGCACCCTTCGAGCAGGGAGGTGATTTCCGCGACTCGGCAGTGAAGGGAATTGCGCGCTTTTTGAATCGGGTGTGGGATATCTGCCAAAAAGGCGCTTCGGGGAAATCAACCGATGAGTTCACGTGCCTTATGCACGAGAGCGTGAAAAGGGTTGGCGACGACATCCGGGCGCTCAAGTACAACACGGCAATAAGCCAGCTGATGATTTTCCTGAACGGAATTGAAAAAACCTCCGCGCCGAAAGCGGTTATCGAGACCTTCCTCCTCCTCCTCGCGCCCTTCGCGCCGCACATCACGGAAGAGTTGTGGCACATACTTGGGCACACGACGAGTATCCATGCGGCCGCGTGGCCGACATATGACGAATCAGCGCTCGCGGCAACCGCTGTGAAGCTCGTGGTGCAAGTGAACGGCAAAGTGCGCGATACGGTGACAATTGCACTCACCGCATCGCAAGACGACGCCGTCGCCGCGGCGCTCGCCTCCGAACGCATTAAAACGTATATCCCCGACGCTTCCCGCGCGAAAATTATCTACATCCCCGGGAAGGTGCTGAACTTCGTAATCAAATAACATATAAGGATTTGATCTATGCCCCGGAATACCTATAGGAAACTTGACTTTCCTATAGGTATTCCTCAGAATATATGAACACCCTATTATGAAAAAGCCAGGAATTAGATATCATGAACCCGGTTTCCTTCTCGTAGAAGGAATGAAGCTCGATGCTAATGTCTTCACAAGAGAGAAGTCCGAGGCAGAATATGGCCTTGGACAACTTCAGGCATTGGGTGGAAGTGGCCTTGGTAAAAAATTCTTTAATCCAGAGCTCTTTATCTCGCCACTCATCACTAAAGAGGCGGTGATGAGCTCAAAAATTGAAGGAACTATCAGTACGGTCTCCGATGTATACAAATATGAGGCTGGGCAGAAAACTAGCTACTCTGGTACAGCAGAAGTTTTTAACTATCGTCGAGCGATGCGGCAAGCTATTGATCTTGTGCAATCTGGTAGGAAGGTTGATAAAAATCATATCAAGGGGATACATAAAACTTTGCTCACGGGCGTTCGTCATAAGGGTACGCTAGGGGATTTCCGTAAATGTGATGTATGGATTGGTGAAAAGGAGGACGACCCCATCGAAAAGGCGATTTACGTCCCGCCATATTACCCGACAGTGGACTCTTACATGGATAATCTCTTCAAGTACATAGAGAAAGGAATAGACGACCCACTTACTAAGGCTGGTCTGGCTCATTATCAATTTGAAGCGGTACATCCCTTTGAAGATGGAAATGGTCGTGTTGGGAGATGGTTAATACCGCTTATTCTCTATGAAAATAAGCGGCTTTCTCAACCTACGCTTTATATGAGTGGTTACTTTGACGCGAACAGAAATACATACCGCGAAACGTTGCATAAAGTAGATACCACAATGAGACATGAACAGTGGTTAAAATTCTTCTTTGATTCTGTTACTACTCAAGCTAAAGAAACACTAGAATTAATCGAAAAAATAAATCGGCTCTATGATGAAATAGAAAGTAAAGTAGCAATATCTAAGTCTCCTTACTTACAAAAGTTTCTAGCTTATATATTCGAGCATCCAGTTTTCTTCCCCGGCGCAATTATGAAGGAATTAAAATCTACTTATATTCCTGTCGCTGGGTTAGTTAAACTTTTTGAAGAAAAGGGGTTAATTGCACGTACTATAAGCTCGGACAAAAGAAAAAGAGTATATATTTTCACCCCTCTTATTACACTCTTAAATAAGGTGTAAATTCATAAACCTCGGCGGAGGGGGCGGGGTTGAATGTGGCGCCGCGCGCCTTCCCGAAACCCTCGGTTTCGGGGGCTTCCGACAGCGGGTTAAGGTAGCCCCTCCCCCGCTCCGCCAGCTGGCGGAGCTCCTCGGGACGATGGATTTGTTATCTCGCGGACACATCCTATCGCCTGACCCCTTTCCCGTTCGAGTCCCACGAACATCGTCCATAATATCAATACCATCCCGCAAGGGGATGGTGTTTGATAGTGCGGTGTCTGTTTGAAAATATCCGAACGGAACTGATTGGGCTCAGCGGGCGGAATTCCCCCCACCCCCTTCCGCCCGCCTCGCCTTGAACCGGAGCGGAAAGGCAAACTACCAAAGAACCTGTTAAAAATGTTGGCTCGGACTTTATGAAGGCCAAAAGCGGGCCTTTCTTTTCTGAATTGAAAGAAATCATAATTTTTGATAGTATGATAATGAAAGTATATCAAATCACTTTCATACTATCAAGATACTGCTAATATGGCAACTGGAAATAACATCGGCGAAAATATCAAGAAACGCCGGGCAAAATTAGGGCTTTCGCAAGAGGATTTTGCTCAAAAGTCAGGCGTGAAGTATACAACCCTTACCAAAATTGAAAGCGGGGTTATTAAAACACCGTCCGTTCTTATAACCGCAAAAATTGCGAAAGCCCTCGGCGTTTCTATTGAAGACTTGCTAAAGTAAAACTATGAAATTTGAACTAGAAAAAATTTATCGCAACGTCCCAGATGAAGAAATAATCGCCGACATAAAACGAGTGGCGGCTGAATTGGGGCAGGATTTTTTGACAATGAGCCAATATGGGAAACATGGAAAGTTTGATAACTCAACGCCCAAAAGAAGGTTCGGCTCTTGGTCTAAGGCCACCACTTTAGCGGGACTTGGCAAAGCAAAAATCCAACAGAATACTCGGCTTTCTGACGAAGAATTATTTAAAAATCTTGAGGAAGCGTGGACGAAACTTGGCAGACAGCCAAGAATATCGGAGATGGTCCCACCTGTGTCAGCGTATAATGCTGGCACTTACAAAAGACACTTTGGTAGTTGGATGAAAGCGTTAGAAATTTTTGTTGCTTACATCAACGCCGACAAAATAGAAGATGAAGCGGTGAGCGGCGTAGAAAGTGAAACGACCTCTGTTGATGAGGTTTCTGGACAAGTATTTAAACATAAAACCAGAAGAGGAATATCGGACAGGTTAAGATTTAGGATTTTGATGCGGGACGGATTTACCTGCCAAAAATGCGGGCGTAGCCCGCTAAAAGAAAGAGATGTCGAATTGCACGTTGACCACATTACTCCGTGGTCGAAAGGTGGCGAAACCATTCTTGAAAATTTGGAGACGAAATGTTCTCAATGCAATCTAGGAAAAGGAAACGCTTTTAACGAATAAAGATACATGGATAATTTAGAAGAATATCTCAAATACTATTTTCTTGAAAATTATCTTTTTACGGATGTAAATAAAAATTTTCAAAAGAATGGCTATCTTGCTTCGGAAGAATTTTTTGCGATTGTAATTTGGAAATCTAATCGCGCAAAAACGAATGTCCGCAGAGGAATTGAAAAAAGTAAAAAAACTATCCGCGAAATTACATCGGAAGTTTTTCGGGCCACAACGCCAGAACAAAAACTTAATATCCTTACATCAATCCCCAGCATTGGTATTCCTATGGCCTCCGCAATTTTAACTGTATGTTATCCCGATGATTTTACGGTTGCAGATTATAGGGCTTGTGCAGCCCTGAAAAATTTTGGTGAAGAAATAATCGGAAACCCGACTACAAGAACTGCTACATATTTTGAATATTTAGAAAAATGTAAAAAATTAGCTCACAAATATAATTTTTCACTACGAAATTTTGACCGAATACTTTGGGCTCAAGATTTTTACGAAGGAGCAAATGGCTTGAAACATTTAGCCAAAGGAATAGAATAAAAAAGAATTTGCCGCCAAAGAAAAACTTGAAATCGTCCTTTCCGCTCCGGTTCAAGGCGAGGCGGGCGGAAGGGGGTGGGGGGAATTCCGC